>CAJQRL010000022.1 GCA_905612245.1 uncultured Nitrosomonadaceae bacterium
GGGGTGCCATGAAGCGGTATCTGAAATTATAAGTTTTATGGCAACAAACACTCTTGCCAATTCATTGCGATTTAAGTTGTAGAAAGTTGTTGCAGATTCATGTATTAATTTTTACAGTTACAGTTGTAGATTTTGTTACAGATTGATGTATTAATTTTTGCAGTTACAGTTGTAGAATTTTGTTACAGATTCATGTATTCAGTTTGTTCTACTTAAACTCTCAGGGAGGAGTAAATTATTATGAAACATCGTCATTTAATTAAATCACTTGCAATTGCAGCATCACTTAGTGTGATGGGTGCAAATGCTTACGCTGCTGATACCATTAAGGTAGGGATTCTACATTCTCTATCAGGTACCATGGCTATTTCTGAAACTGCATTAAAAGAAACAGCACTCATGACTATCGCCGATATCAATGCTAACGGTGGTGTATTGGGTAAACAGTTGGAAGCTGTAGTAGTTGATCCAGCTTCAAACTGGCCGCTATTCGCTGAAAAAGCCCGTCAACTATTAGGACAGGATAAGGTTTCAGTGGTATTTGGTTGCTGGACATCAGTTTCACGGAAATCAGTTCTACCAGTATTTAAAGAGCTAAATGGTCTTCTATTTTACCCAGTGCAATATGAGGGTGAAGAGCTAGAATATAACGTGTTCTATACCGGTGCTGCACCTAACCAGCAAGCAATTCCGGCAGTAGAGTACTTGATGAGCGAAGATGGTGGCGCTGCTAAACGCTGGGTCTTGCTTGGAACCGATTATGTTTATCCTCGTACCACCAATAAGATTCTACGTGCTTTCTTGAAATCTAAGGGTGTTGCAGATAAAGATATCGATGAAGCATACACTCCATTCGGTCATAGTGATTATCAAACTATTGTTGCCAACATTAAGAAGTTTTCTCAAGGTGGCAAAACTGCGGTAATTTCAACCATCAATGGTGATTCAAACGTTCCTTTCTATAAAGAGCTAGGTAATGCTGGCCTGAAAGCTACCGATGTACCAGTAGTTGCTTTCTCAGTTGGCGAAGAAGAGCTACGTGGTGTTGATACCAAGCCTCTCGTAGGTCATCTAGCTTCATGGAACTATTTCCAGTCGCTTAAAAATAAAGAAAACAAAGCCTTCATCAAGATGTATAAGGATTGGGCTAAAAAAGCTAAACTACCAAACCCTTCTAGTGTTGTAACCAATGATCCTATGGAAGCTACATACATTGGTATACATATGTGGAAGCAGGCTGTTGAGCAAGCTGGAACTACTGACGTTGATAAGGTGATTGCAGCTGTAGGCGGTCAAACCTTTAAAGCGCCAAATGGATTCACAATTAAGATGGATGAAAAAAACCATCACCTGCACAAACCGGTATTTGTCGCGGAAGTACGTGCCGACGGCCAGTTTAATGTAGTGTGGAAGACAAAGGGTCCTGTTCAGGCAGCACCGTGGAGTCCACATATTGCAGGTAACGACAAGAGAGATGGCTTTGCAACTAAGCCTTAATCGAGTCAAGCAATAAATTAAAACGCCTCCGGCCAAAACCGGGGGCGTTTTTTTGTCTATTACTGATGATTATTTTATAACCAACGCGCCTGTTGTAATTGCAAATAGAATGCTAGCCAGGGTATTAAAAATTTATTTAAAGCGATTGTAGTGTGGATTTAACTTGTAGTTAAGTAGTTAAGTCTTATAGAAAGGAACAAATTAATAAATTATTACTGGCATTAGTATTTTGTCTTGGTTACATAGCAAACGGATTCATCAAAGAAACTAAATTTCCTCTAATAACTTCTGCGCGCGTAGAAGTTACAGGTATGAGTTCTAATGATTTCAAGTAAGCAATAATAGGGATCATGGGAGATTCGTTTTTTGTTGTGCCTAATTCATATGGAGTTATTTATTGTGGTAAGTAAATTTCACCAGAATAAGGAAAGAGAAGAAATAATTCATTGAATTTAGTTGCTAGCAACATAAAATAAAAAAACAAAAGCCATAATAAAATTAAGAAATAGAGTGGAATTCCTCTTGCAAAAATAAAGGAAATTATCATTTAGTACTGGTGATTATTTTGTTGCCGGAATATCCGTAGTGGCGCTAAATTTATTTA
>CAJQRL010000023.1 GCA_905612245.1 uncultured Nitrosomonadaceae bacterium
CCTAAAACCCACCACAATAGGGATACAATTTCTGTGGTGTCCAACAAATACCCTATACCTATAACTGCACAAATAAATCCTAACGAACCCCATGAACGGATACTTCCGTATCTAGCTGTACTTTCCCCAAGATGGGATAGAGTTGTTGCCTCAATCAATGGAAGGGATGCGCTCCAAAAGAAGCTCATCAGCGCCATTATGATAAACAACCAGTAAAAGGACTCCCCAAAAAAAACGCCGCAATAGCTTACCAAGCCAGTAATTGCGGCTAATTGAACGATCAGCATTCGTCTGCCAGTGTGATCCGCGAGCCAACCCCATGCAGCTGGGGCAAAGATACGCATTACGTGCAGTAAAGACATCAATACGCCAATCTGGAATGCATCAAAGGAAAGAGAATGAAGATAGAGGCCCCAATATGGAGCAAATGCACCTATAAATGCAAAGTGGAAAAAATAAAATCCAGAAAGACGCCAGTAGGGAAGTGGTTGCATCAGATCATTTTTTATAATTGACTACTGCCAATCAATCAGCGCTGCATCCAATAATAATCAGGCACGTTTCTTAAACTCGTTAGTACGAGTATCAACTTCAATCATGTCGCCAATCTCAACAAAAGCAGCTACCTGAATCTGATAAGAAGTTCCCTTCAACCTCGCTAACTTCATTATTTTTCCTGAGGTATCTCCTCGAACAGCTGGCTCAGTATATTCAATTTCACGAACAACTATAGTCGGAAGTTCAACTGAAATAACCTTATCGTTGTAAGACGTCAGTTTACAAATATCTTCCATGCCATCAACTAAATAATTCATCACTTCTAACATATTATCTGCTTCGACTTCAATTTGATTATATTCACTGTCCATAAATACATATAGTGGATCAGCATAATACGAGTAGGTGCAGTTTTCCTGCTCAAGCGCAGCCATATCAAATTTCTCGTCAGCTTTATAAACCACTTCTGTTACAGTACTAGAAAGAAGATTTTTTAATTTCATTCTAACTACAGATGCATTCCGTCCGGACTTATGAAATTCACATTTTTGTACGACCATTGGGGCATTGTCGACCATGGCGACGTTACCTACACGAAGTTCCATTGCTGTTTTCATGTTCCATCCTAATATTTGAAGTCAAGAAAAATTATTTGCTTAAAAGCCCACAAAAACAATCTCTTTGTTTTGTATGTTTCTGATTATATCTGATCTTTTCTACTAAACTTTACCAGATTAGACGCAAGGTCTCCTATAGGCAATAACTGCCTAATCCAATTGTTACCATATTCTGTCAACGCGCTCATCTGAGCTGCAAAAATAGGCCATGCATTTGCCATCTGGCCATTACCGTTCCATGCATTCCACAAAGAAAATACGGCAGCAGACATCTCTGGGGGCATTCTTTCTGTATAAAGGTTTAGGAACGCTTCTAGCTTTAATCGATGCGTCTGCTCAGCCTGAGGATAGATATTCCATACAAAGGCCCGTTCCGCCCACTGAGCACGAACAAAAGAACCTTCCCCACGTACGAAATTAATATCACATGCCCAAAGTAATTGCTCATACGTGCCTTCCTCCAAAAAAGGAATAATGCATACTTTTAATTTGCCAGACTGTAATACCTGTCCAGCTGTTGGTAAGTCAACACCAAAGAATATACCAATAGCATTATTGACTGAGTGTTGTGGAACCAGCACACGTATTGGAACGTCTGATATGACCCAGGCTGACAACAATTCTTCTATTGGCGCATCATCGTAACAAAATAAGGAAATACATAACTCCCCTTGTCTGCGTGATTGAAGGCCTAACTCCTGCCAAAATATATCCTGCGAAATATTATTAAATGCAATTCGGGAAGGCAATAAATTTTTTTCCAATAACAGCCCCCCTGTCCCTTCAACAAACCCTGGGAAGAAGAAATATTTTTTTAAAGGTAAATGCGGATGGAATGACGGCAGACAATGACAGTCTAACGTCCAATTCTCGGCAGTAAGATACTCAAGGTTTATCCAAACTGGTTGCAGTGGAAGATCTGCCATAGCTAGAATGTAATTATCAGGTAATGTGCAGGCAAATGTCTCAATTACTACATCAGCAGGCTCAATTCTCGCGAATGATTTTCGCCAATAACATATCTCAACACCCTGAAGCCACTGCTGATCTTCATCAACATCTATGGCCGATTCAATCTGAGAGAAAATAGCAAGGTCATCCACCCAAAGCCTTACTTCCAATCCATGCTCATTCACTAGCTGACGTGCAAGTCTCCAGCTGAAGGCAACATCACCAAGATTATCAATAATGGTACAAAAAATATCCCAACGTAGTTTCATTGAGCACAACAATGATGCCCCCAAATAATCCCTATAAGACTTCTCTATAGAACGCTCTATCTTATTATTTAGCTGTTAATGACAATTACAAGAAACTATGGCCATTTAGCATTTTTACCACTACAAACAAGAAAATTAAATTCAAGCCTCATCAGGCTCAGGATTCTCTGTGGCTTCCGGTTTAACTCTGCTGCTACTTGATAAAGATTCTTCTTTGAGAGTCTTACCTGATATTTTCGGTGTTAAGCACTCCACATCAGAATTTTGAGCACGATGACGCAATGCATGATCCATCAGAACTAGGGCCAGCATTGCTTCAGCAATAGGAGTAGCACGAATTCCAACACAGGGATCATGCCTGCCATGAGTTTCTACAATTACAGGATTTCCAGATTTATCAATCGATCGCTGTTCTAAACGAATACTTGAAGTAGGTTTAATGGCAATATTCACAGTAATATCCTGTCCTGTTGAGATTCCCCCTAATATCCCACCCGCATTATTACTAAGAAACCCTCCAGGTGTTATTTCGTCAGAATGTTGGGTCCCTTTTTGTGCAACACTGTCAAAACCTGCACCAATTTCAATACCTTTAACTGCATTGATACTCACCATGGCATGAGCAATATCCGCATCCAGTCTGTCATAAACAGGCTCGCCCCAACCAACTGGTACGTTTTCCGCTACCACAGAAATCTTTGCCCCTACTGAATCGCCAGATTTACGTAGTTTTTCCATGAACTCTTCAAGTTGGGGCACCATATCAGCATTTGCAGAGAAAAATGGATTGCTATTTACCGTATCCCACTGCTTAAATGGAATCTCTACTGGGCCTAATTGTGCCATGTGGCCACGTATTGAAATGCCAAATTTTTCATGCAACCATTTTTTTGCTATGGATGCTGCAGCTACCCGTACTGCCGTTTCCCGAGCAGAGGCTCGCCCACCGCCACGATAATCTCTAATCCCATATTTTTGCCAGTAGGTATAATCTGCATGCCCAGGACGAAAGGCTTCCATTATCTTACTGTAGTCTTTACTACGCTGGTCCTCGTTGCGAATTAGTAAAGTTATGGGAGTACCAGTAGTTCTGCCCTCGAAAACACCGGAAAGAAT
>CAJQRL010000024.1 GCA_905612245.1 uncultured Nitrosomonadaceae bacterium
CTACCTTTCCAGCCATATTCAGCATTCCCTGAGAAGCGACCTTAATGTCATTTAATACCTGGTCAAGTGCCTCTTCAGAGACCTCTGGATTTTTACGCAATAATTCTAAAGATTTCCTTTGTCTTTCTAATTCTTGTAGTAATTCTGATTTAATATCAGCACGACTTGTAACATCAAGAATTTCAAATAAAGTAACAATTGCCGAGTGATGTTCAGCCGAATCCTCTTTATCCGCAAAAAATTCAACTTTTTTAAATAAGTCTTCAAGCCGCAGCATGGTACGAGTGCGCTCATTTAGGGGATGTTCGTAGCAATTCACAGTGAAATGATCCAAGTAACAAAAGTTAACATGCAATTTTGCCCGTTAGTAAATAATTTTACAATTAAAAATTAATTCATAATGAACATTATTGTACTTAATATATTGAATTTTTTTGCAATAAACTAAGATATATATTGTGTTGGAATTTTATTTTTTCTTGAAGACTAGATATACCTGTGTCATTAACAATGACATCATCGGCTTGATTGAGGCGTTCCTGACGTGATTTTTGTGTCGCCATTATGGCACGTACCTCTTCTTCGTTTAGTCCACCACGAGAAATGGCACGAGAAATTTGGCATTCTTCGTTACAATCAACTACAAGTATCCGTGTGACTGTTTCACAATAATCACCAGTTTCAAGAAGTAGCGGCACTACAATTATTATGTATGGGGAAGAAGCAGTCTCAATGCGATGCATTACTTCAGTTTGAATAAGTGGATGTAGAATTCCTTCAAGTTTCTTTCTAGAATTAATCTCGGAAAATATTCTACTTCTCATTTTTTTCCTATCTAATTTTCCATCTGCAGTAATAAAATTACTGCCAAAACATTCTTTTATATTTGGAATGGCGGCTCCTTGTGCTCCTGTGAGCTCATGAGCGATCGTATCTGCATCAATAATAGCCACTCCTTCGGCAGAAAAAAGTTTGGCAGCGCTAGTCTTTCCGCTGCCTATTCCTCCAGTTAATCCGATTATCAGAGACATATGTTAAAGTAAATCAAGGTATGTACGGTTAAGTTGGTCTCCCCAGAATAATACGATAAGACCACCGCCAACTAGATATGGTCCGAATGGGATAGGGGCATCACGTTTATGTTTGGCTACAATAACTAGTCCAATTCCAATTACAGCACCAGCTAAGGAGGAAAGTAAGATTACCATTGGAAGCATTTTCCATCCGAACCAAGCGCCAATTACAGCAAGTAATTTGAAATCACCATAACCCATTCCCTCTTTGCCGGTAGCAATTTTAAAGCACCAATAAATCAGCCATAGGAAAAAATATCCTGAAGCTGCGCCGATGACTGCAGAACTAATATCCGTAAAGCCATTACCTAAATTGATTAATAATCCAATCCATAGTAACGGAAGCGTTATATCATCGGGAAGTAATTGAGTATCGAGGTCAATAAATGCTAGAGCAATCATTGACCAGACGAAAATAAATGCGGCAATTGTAATAAATCCATATCCAAAATGCCAGGCAATAAAACCACTAATAATCCCTGTTAGTGCTTCCATAATAGGGTAGCGCAGGGAAATGGAAGTATTGCATTGTGAGCAGCGTCCTCTTAAGGCCAAGTAGCTTATGATAGGGATACTCTCTAATGCAGTTATTTTATGTTTGCAATGGAGGCACTCAGAGCGAGGCTTAACTAAATTTAAAGCTGGTAAAGGTTTTATAGTTTCACCACGTAGCTCGGAGCATTGCTGGTTCCATTCTCTTTCCATCATTTTAGGAAGCCGGAATATAATCATATTCAAGAAACTACCTGCCACTAAACCAATGGTAGTACACAATGAAATGAAAAATACCGGGTTGGTCTGCAGTAGTGTAATGAATGACATGGGAACTCTGAGTTTCAGTAGTACAACAAGATTTCAGGAGAATACATTATATCCCCTTAATTTATTTGGACTTTTATCTTATAGCGCGCCTCATTTAAAATCTTATTTTCTCTGTAAATTAAATGGGTTTATTAACTACTCTGGAATTATTGAAACAGAATAAATTTGTACTACTTTGACTACCCGGTTATGAGTTTGGATTATTTCCATTGGATATCCGGAAATTTTTAGGCTTGTACCGGCCTCTGGGATATCCTGAAAATGATCTAAAATTAGACCATTCAGAGTTTTTGGACCATTCAATGGGAGTTTTAGTCCTAATTTTCGATTAAGATCTCGTAATAGGCTACTTCCTTCAACTATTACACTGCCATCTTTTTGTTTTATATAGGCACCTGATTGTACTGGGGAATTAGTAGTAAAATCACCGATAATCTCTTCGATAATATCTTCCAGAGTTACAAGTCCCATCCACTCCCCATATTCGTCTACTACTAATCCGACTCGTTCATGATTTTCTTGGAATAACTGTAATTGTGAGAATAAGGGGGTGCCAGAAGGAATAAAGTATGGTTCACGTATAATTTTTCCAAGTGATAATGCAGTAATCTCACCACCACTCATTTGATTTAAAACTTTTCGGGCCGAAATTATTCCAGTTACATCATCCAAAGTTCCTCGATATACGGGTATGCGTGTGTGATGGCAAGTAAGCAATTGATTCTGTATTATTTTATCTCCATCATCTAAATTTATTGCTTCGATCTGTCCGCGGGGGACCATTATGTCATCAACAGTAGTTGATTCTAAATCAAACAGATTTAATAATACGCTCTGGTGTTTTTTCCTAATAAAATGTCCTTCTTCCAGAACAAGAATTTTGAGCTCTTCTAAGCTAAGTTTATGTACTGAATTGTTTTCTTTAGGTTTTATGCGAAGGATGAAAAGTATTGCTTGGACAAAAAGATTAACAAACCATACTACTGGATAGAAAATCTTTAACAGCGGTGTTAGTACGTAGCTCGAAATTAATGCAATGCGCTCAGGATAGGTAGCAGCAATTACTTTTGGTGTAATCTCACTAAATACTAGGATAGCAAATGTTACACATACCGTACCAAAGAGAATGGCAAGATCATTGTGGCCAAAATAATTAGAGATAATTAGAGCAACCAGTGTTGCAGCTGCAGCATTTAGCAGATTATTACCAAGAAGAATTACCCCTAGCAACCGATCAGTATCTGCTAACAATTTGGTAGTTAGGCTAGCTCCACGATGTCCTTGCTTAACAAGAAACTTCAACCGGTATCGATTGATCGCCATCATGCTGGTTTCAGAAAGGGAGAAAAACGCGGACAGAATCAACAAGATAGCTACCGCAATTAGTAGCACATATAACGGTAAATCTTCCAAAAAGTCTTCTTATCTTAATAGAGAAGAATCCAGTATCGAAGGGGAGAGAAGTTTTGTCAAGGACTCAAAGATAGAGATAGTCATGCTTTTTACAAGCATCATCTCAATTCGCTATAGTATTTATTTTAGTTAGCGTTGCAGGACTACTTCCAAGACAAATTTACTGCCAATATAAGCTAGTAACAAGATAACAAATCCCATAAGGGTCCAGCGGATAGCAATACGTCCCCGCCAACCATATAATTGCCTACCTGCTAACAGAGCCGCGAATACGCCCCAAGAAACGAAGCCAAATAAAGTTTTGTGAGTAAATTTTACTGGCTGACCAAAAACTTCTTCAGAAAAAGCCACGCCACTGATAAGAGTTAATGTTAATAGTATGAAACCGGCCCAAATAATACGGAACAGTAGTTTTTCCATAACCAGAAGGGGCGGTAGATTTGTTAATACCGATGGCATAGTAGGTTGATGTAAACGTCTTTCTACAACCGCCATAAGTAAGGCGTGTAAAGCAGCAATAGTTAGTAGACTGTAGGCCAGCATAGCAACTAGAATGTGTGCTTTAAATGCGGGGAGGTCGATATTGGTTAAGGGGTGTGGTGATGGAGATATAAGTGGTAGCAGTACTGCGACTGCCGCTACTGGTGCAACTAGTGTTTGCATAACTTCAAGGCGATAGAAGAAGAAGCCGGAAAGCCAATAAATTAGGGCGGTGAGCCACACAATAGAGGAGACCGCATTACCAATGCCAAAGCTCAATCCGGCACCAGAAAATATGGACTGATATAGTATATAACCGTGTAGTATAAGTGGTATGAGAATTACATAATTTTCTCGGCCCACAGTTACAGTGCCCTCATCCGTGGATTGAACTGGATTATTCCACTTGGTGCGCCAGAAATGCCAGCCGATTAATCCATAAAGCAGGCAGGCAATGAGATAAGCTAAAATAAAAGACATTATTTAATAGGCTAAAACAAGAGTGATCAGATAGTCTACACCAATTTTTCATGAGAGGAACTTTACATGCTTAACAATCTTACTAGTCGGCTTTCTGGAGTCATAAAATCTATACGAGGTGAAGCGAGACTAACCGAGGAAAACATACAGGTAGTATTACGAGAAGTGCGGATGGCATTACTGGAGGCTGATGTTGCACTGCCTGTAGTCAAGGATTTCATATCAAATGTTAAGGAAAAAGCTATTGGTCAAGAGGTAATAGGTAGCCTTTCTCCCGGGCAGGCTCTGATTGGTGTAGTGCATCAGGAGCTTATTTCTATAATGGGGAAAGAGAACTCTGAAATTAATCTTTCTACCGTACCTCCTGCTGTCATCCTCATGGCGGGATTACAGGGCGCTGGTAAAACAACTAGTAGCGCTAAATTAGCGAAATGGTTGATAGAGGAGAAAAAGAAAAAAGTGTTACTTGTTTCCTGTGATATATACCGCCCAGCTGCAGCCGATCAGTTAGAGGTATTAGCCAATCAAGTTAATGCAGATTTTTTCCCAATACAAGCAGGGCAACAGCCAAGAGAAATTGCTACTGCTTCATTAGAGCATGCTCGTAGACATCATCATGATGTGATGATTATGGATACTGCTGGCCGGTTAGCTATAGATGAGCCCATGATGGCTGAAATTAGAGAATTAGAGGTGCTGCTTAAACCAATCGAAACTCTGTTTGTGGTAGATGCAATGCAGGGTCAGGATGCGGTAAATATTGCCAAGACATTTGCAGATGTCTTGCCTTTGACAGGGATTATTCTTACCAAGCTAGATGGTGACTCACGTGGAGGGGCAGCATTATCAGTGCGCCATGTCACAGGAAAGCCAATTAAATTTGCTGGTGTGGCTGAGAAGCTGACAGGATTCGAAGCTTTTCATCCTGATCGTATGGCATCGCGTATCCTTGGTATGGGCGATGTACTGGGGCTTATTGAGGAAGCTAAACGTGGTATAGACCAGGATGAAGCTGAGAAATTAGCTAAAAAAATAAAATCTGGAAAGAAATTTGACCTAGATGATTTCAAGATGCAGTTTCAGCAGATGAGAAATATGGGAGGTATGAGTGCATTAGCAGACAAGCTACCTGCACAATTAGGGGACGCCGTTAAAAATATCCAAATGGATGACAAGGTTATAGGACGTACTGAAGGTATTATTAATTCAATGACACTTAGAGAGCGCACTAAACCAGAAATTCTTAAAGCATCTCGTAAGCGTCGCATTGCTTCTGGAGCGGGTGTCTCAGTGCAGGAAGTGAACCGTTTGCTAGCTCAATTCGAGCAGACTCAGAAAATGATGAAGAAAATGAGTAAAGGTGGAATGGCAAAAATGATGCGAGGGCTCAAGGGAATGCTCCCTGGAATGTAATTCTAATTATCTAGAATAGAAGAGAAAACGTTAATCATTCTGCATTAGGGGCCTTTTCTAGCCCGGTTATCTTCTTTCCTGCTTTAATATCTCTTGAACTGAACCAGCCGAGATTCATTTCAAGAGCATATTTAGCTTTACTAGCTGCAGAATTTTTTGTTCTTGTATGAGGTGACATATCAATAATATTAAGTATTATTCCATCCTTATCAAGAAATGCGATACTCAATGGAATATAGGTATTAATCATCCACATGCTATGAATAGCGGCCTCTGGAAATACAAATAGCATGCCACTATTTTTTCCCATAGAATTTCGATACATCAGTCCCCTGATGCGAGATTCCTTTTTGTAAGCAACTTCAGCAGACAGAGTGTGGCCAGAAACCTTTAAATGGATAGTTGGTGGTATCTCTGCGCTAGCTGATGACGATAGAAAAGTAAATAGGATAAATACAGTAAGTAGGCGCATAGTGCTACTTCATCGTGTACCGGTACTACCAAATCCCTTTTCACCCCTACCACTTTCCTCGAACTCAGTTACCACATTAAAATTAACTCGTATAACCGGTACCACTACAAGTTGCGCAATTCTCTCTAGTGGACTGATCTTAAAAGGCACCTTACTCCGGTTCCAGCAGGATACCATTATTTGTCCTTGATAATCTGAGTCGATAAGACCTACTAAGTTTCCAAGTACAATTCCATGCTTATGACCAAGGCCAGAACGCGGCAAAATCATGGCAGCAAGGCTTGGGTCTGCAAGATGGATGGCAATTCCAGTTGGAATAAGACTAACTTCTCCTGGCTCTAAAGTTAATGAATCGCTAATACAAGCTCGTAAGTCTAGTCCAGCAGAACCAGAGGTTGCATAGGATGGCCGCTGTTCATGCAAACGTTTATCAATAATCTTTATTTCAATTTTTTCCATAAAATTATTTTTTCCATTTCTTATATAGTAGTGAAGCATGTTTAATTAGGTGTCTTGCCTGTTCTTTTTTTGGCGCCTCAGGTAGAAGGTGTTTGCCATTGTCATCAAGCAAAAGTAGTTCACTTTTATCAGAATTAATAGCATTTGGGACGAGATTAGCGGCAAGAAGAGGTATTTTTTTCCTGCGCCTCTTGGCTTCTGCATTTTTTTCTAGGTTTTCTGTTTCTGCTGCAAAGCCTACACAAAAAGGTGGTTTGGGTGTCTTCGCTACAAATTCCAGAATATCAGGATTAGGTGCAAGTAGTAATGATATGTTGCTGCTAGTTCTTTTAATCTTCTGGTTACTATTGTTAGCAGGAAGGAAGTCTGCAACTGCTGCAACACTTATAAAAATATCTGTGCCAGAAAGATTCTTTTTTACTGCTGCGAACATTTCTTGTGCACTTGTTACGTTAGTTAGAGCAGCTTCAGAAGGAGCCTCAAGGAATGTTGGGCCAGAGATTAGTGTAACTTTTGCTCCTGCTTCCAGTGCGGCATTAGCAACTGCATAGCCCATCTTTCCAGAACTTAAATTAGTGATGCCACGGACCGCGTCAATAGCTTCGTATGTTGGTCCGGCAGTTATAAGAACATGCTTATCTTGTAGTAATTTTGGTTGAAAAAAGATTAACATTTCTTCAACCAGTTCCTGAGCTTCAAGCATACGCCCCATACCTGTCTCTCCACATGCTTGGGCACCATTGGCTGGGCCAATAATTAGTACTCCATCACGTTGTAAAGTGACTAAATTTCGTTTTGTGGCAGGGTGCTCCCACATCTGGCGATTCATTGCGGGAGCAATAAATAAAGGACAATCACGCGCTAAACATAATGTTGATAAAAGATCATCCGCGGAACCGTTTGCAAGTTTAGCTATAAAATTCGCACTAGCAGGAGCAATTAGGATGGCACTTACATCACGAGAGATATTTATGTGTGCCATATTATTATTAATACGGCTATCCCATAAATCCGTGAGCACCGTTTTACCGGTTAGCGCTTGTAATGTAGCCGGGCCAATAAATCTACAAGCCGATTCTGTCATTACTGTCTGCACATCGATACCTTTCTTCACTAGAATGCGTGCAACTTCAGCTGCTTTGTACGCGGCAATTCCACCAGTGATTCCTAGAAGCAGACGCTTAGTGTGGGGTAAGGATGATGTAACCATAGCTATTTTTGTAAGATACTTTCCTAGGGAACAGAATTTTAACCTAAAAATGAACTTTTTCTTAAGAAGGAGTGTAACATTTTGATTTAAACATATTTTTTAATTTAAATGCTAGTTTTTCAGTCGAAGAGTCATGCTGCGTATTAGTTTTGGCTATGTATCCATTTGATAAAGATTGATGACTCTTAGATAATAATACCAATTTTTGCAAGAAATCAGTATATAATGCGTTCTTTTAAGAATTCCGGAGTATGTTGTTATGTCACGAATATGTGAAGTCACTGGCAAGAAGCCTATGTCAGGCAACCATGTTTCCCATGCTAACAATAGAACGAGACGTCGGTTTCTTCCAAATTTACAGCATCGTAAGTTTTGGGTTGAGAGTGAAAAACGCTGGATTAATTTGCGTTTATCTAATGCCGCATTACGAACTATAGATAAAAATGGAATTGATGCGGTTCTGGCAAAAATGCGTGCTGGTGGAAATAGTATATAGGGTAGCGTACTAAGCTTTAGTACTTAAAAATTTAGGAATTACATCATGCGTGAAAAAATAAAACTTGAGTCTTCTGCTGGAACGGGACATTTTTATACTACTACCAAGAATAAAAGGACCACCTCAGAAAAATTAGAGATGTCAAAATTTGATCCTGTAGTACGTAAGCATGTGAAGTATAAGGAAACGAAGTTAAAGTAGTATTATCGCTGATAGAAGTATAAAAAAACCCGATTTTAGATCGGTTTTTTTTTGGTTCAAATTATTATTAAATTTTTACTGTCAGCATTTATTATGCATAGCAGCGTAGCCTGCGGGAGAATTTTTCAAGTACTTCGATACCGCTTCCTTCCGCACGGTGACACCAGTCTTCCAACTGTTTTACTAACTCATCTTTAGTCCCTGTGGAACGCTGCCACACTGATACAAGTTCTTCACGCATAGTATAGACTTTATCTAGCGTTTTAATTTTACTTAGCACTAAATTAAGCTTAGTACGTTCGTGTTCCTGTAGTGTTTTAGAGTCAGCTAGGACCCAACGTTTAAGGGTGGTATTGTCCACACCATGGTATGTGGCTTCTTCTTCCAAGTGATCTATTTCCTTGGCAAAAGTTTTCTTTAGGGAATGAGCGTATTTTGCTAATACTTCATAACGATGCAGAATAACTGCTTGTAGCGTATCAGAATCACACTTAGTCTTTGTCGTATCAAGACGTAATTTAGGTGCCATTTTTTTAACTTTCGCTAGTCCTGCTGCTTTCAGGATGCATATATACATCCAGCCAATATCGAACTCATACCATTTATTGGATAGGCGTGCAGAAGTTGCGTATGCATGATGATTATTATGTAATTCTTCGCCACCAATAAGAATGCCCCATGGGACAACATTGCGACTTGCATCTTCCGGTTGGAAGTTACGGTAACCCCAATAATGCCCAACACCATTAATAACCCCAGCAGCTAATAAAGGTGACCAAGCCATTTGAACTGCCCATATGGTTAGTCCAATTGGTCCAAATAGAACAAGATTGATGATAAGCATCGAAGCAACGCCTTTCGCACTATGTTTAGTGTAAATATTACGCTCCATCCAGTCGTCAGGAGTTCCTTCGCCGTATCTCTCTAATGTTTCCAAATTTTTAGCTTCTTTACGGTAGAGCTCTGATCCTTCTTTTAATATTTTTCCTATGCTAAGAATTTGAGGGCTGTGAGGATCATCTATGGTTTCGCATTTAGCATGATGTTTGCGGTGAATTGCCGTCCATTCCTTGGTAACCATGCCTGTAGTAAGCCACAACCAGAAACGAAAGAAATGGCTGGGTATTGCATGTAATTCCAGGGCACGATGGGCCTGATGGCGGTGTAGAAATATAGTGATACTAGCAATTGTGATATGAGTAACAATCAAGGTGAAGACAATATAACCCCACCAAGGTAATTGAATAAGTCCCGATATCATATGGGTAAATTCCATGCGCATAAATTCCCAGTAAGTAGTGATGCTGCAATCTAAAGCGAAAAGGTCATTTAGTCAAGAAATTATAAGGCATATTTGTGGAGATTTATAGGAAAAAAATTCTATTTTTAGCGTGTCATGAGCAACTTAATTATAAGAGGTAAATTTAACGACTTATTCGCTCCTATTAATTAGAAGTACATATTTAATATATTTATTCAAATTGTAAGGTTAATAAATGACAGACAATAGAAACTAACTATATTAGATATGGCGCGCAGAGATATCACAATGTATTAATATATATCTTAATAAGACACAATCATTTTATGTAGGACTTTCCATACATTATTTAGAATCTTTTCTTGTGCATTTTTGTTAGGGTGCATCTTATCTTCTTGAAAATATTCAGGTTTATCACCAAATCCTGCTAGCAGAAATGGGACTAATCTAAGCTCGTGTCGTTTTGCTATTTGTTGATAAATAGCTGAGAATTTTTTTGTGTATGCTGTCCCATAATTTGGAGGTAGACGCATACCTACTAATAGTATTGATGCTTTATTCTGTTTGCATGCTTTTACAATAGCTTCCAGATTGTCGTGGATAGATTTAATGGGCAGGCCACGTAGTCCATCATTTGCTCCAAGTTCAACAATAACAATGTTAGGGTGGTGACGCTTAAGTGCTTTCTCAATTCGATTGAGACCGCCAAGTGTTGTTTCACCACTGATACTGGCATTGATTATTTGGTAGACTGCTTGTTGTTTTTTTAGTTGTGTTTTTAGCATACTTACCCATCCGGTCTTTTGTGGTAAGCCATAGCCTGCTGACAAACTGTCTCCATATACCATAATGGTGGTAGATTCAGCGGGAGAAATAGCAGTACCTGTACTGCTATAAGCGATACTAGACGAAGTACTTAATAATAAAATACTTAAAGTAATTAGAAAGGTTTTCATGACAGATAATTTAATTATAAAGCCTATTGTACAAGCAATCTCTCTGACTAAACATGTCAAAAGTAGTGATACTCAACTTACTATCCTGCAGGATATTAACTTGGAAGTGAGTATTGGTGAAGCTGTTTCAATTGTAGGGGCTTCTGGATCCGGGAAATCCACACTGTTGGGCTTGCTGGCAGGACTTGATATCCCTTCCAGTGGAAAAGTGTATCTTAATGGAGAAGATATTTTCTCATTGAGTGAAGATGGAAGAGCAGAATTGCGTGGCCGCTTACTTGGTTTTGTATTCCAATCATTTCAGTTGCTGCCTGTGCTCACAGCAATTGAGAATGTAATGTTGCCATTAGAGCTAACAGGTGTGAGTAATGCACGTAAAATTGCACTTGAATTACTTGGACACGTAGGGTTAGAAGCCCGCGTTAATCATTATCCAAAGCAGCTTTCGGGTGGGGAGCAGCAACGCGTAGCTATTGCACGAGCATATGTTACACATCCGAAATTACTGCTGGCCGATGAACCTACCGGTAATTTAGACTCATCTACCGGAAATCAAATTGTAGACCTTATGTTCGAGCTTAATCGTGAGAGAGGGACTACTCTGATTCTGGTAACCCATGACGAAACTATTTCTAGTCGTTGTACACGACAAATTAAATTGGTTGGTGGGAAAATTGAAGATTAACTGGTTATATCAATTAAATTCTAAGCGGTGCAATATTTTCCATGAATTCTTTTAAACTTTCTTTACGTATGCTGCATCGTGATTTGCGTGCAGGTGAATTACATGTGCTGATATTTGCACTGATAATCTCAGTGGGCGGGATGACCACAGTAGGGTTCTTTACTGACCGGGTGCAGTTGGCTCTTTCTCGTCAGGGAAATCAGTTGCTTGGTGCGGATCTTGTTATTGTTTCTGATCGCCCCCTTTCACAGCGCTATACAGGAGAGGCAGTAAAGCTTGGACTGAATACTTCTAGCTCACTTAAATTCCCTAGTATGGTAGTGAAAGGAGATGACAATATTCTGGTTGGGATAAAGGCAGTAACCGCTGGTTATCCATTGCGCGGTGAATTACGTATTACAGAAGACATTGGTAAGGCCGCTTCATATAGAAATGATCATGTCGCTAATGGAATTCCATCTCCTGGTTCAGTGTGGGTGGGTGAGAAACTTGCTGCTCGTCTTGCACTAAAAAAAGGGGATATTATTGAGGTTGGGGAAGCGCGTCTAATTGTAGCTTCACAGATTACCCTGGAGCCAGATTATTCAATCGGCTTCATAAACCTTGGACCACGGCTATTGATCAATGCAATTGATCTTCCTGCAACTGGTTTAATACAACAAGGCAGCCGTATTTCATACCGTTTGTTGATTAGTGGTAATGCCGGTTTGATAACAACTTTACGGAGCTGGCTACAGCCTAATTTGACGTCAGGAGAGAGAATTCAAGGTATTCGTGATGCTCGGCCTGAAATTAAAGCAGCACTTGAGCGGGCAGAAAAATTTTTAAGTCTTGCTGCTATGGCGAGCGTAGTGTTGGCAGCGGCAGCTATAGCACTTGCAGCTCGTCGTTTCACCATGCGCCACTTGGATGGTTGTGCAATTATGCGTTGTCTGGGTGCAAGACAGAATGAAGTATTGTATCTGTACCTATATCATTTCATTATACTTGGCCTGGTTGCGAGTGTTATGGGGTGCCTACTAGGGCTTCTTGCTCAGGAGGCTCTGGTTTATTGGCTCTCTGCAATGATAACGGTTGAACTGCCCTGGCCCAGTTTGTTTCCTTTCGTACAAGGAATATTAGTTGGTTTAGTGTTATTGCTAGGTTTTGCTTTGCCTCCTTTACTTAATTTGCGCAGTGTACCCGCATTGCGTGTACTGCGACGTGATATTGGAATCTCCAATGCTCATAGCCTGACAGGTTACGCATTAGGGCTTGGTGCATTGGCAGTATTATTCTTGTGGAAGGCTGGTGATGTGCGTCTGGGACTTTCGGTTATGACCGGATTTATTGTTGCAATAGCAGTTTTTGGTTTACTTGGGTTTCTTCTAATAAAAACTATTTCAAGTGTTCGTAGTAAAGCAGGAGGAACATGGAAATATGGGCTAGCTAGTATATGGAGACGTGCTAACAGCAGTGTGGTACAAGCTGTGGCACTTGGGCTAGGGTTGATGGCCTTGCTGACATTGACATTGATTCGTGGTGATTTACTACAAAACTGGCAAACCACCCTTCCATCAGATGCGCCCAATCATTTTCTAGTAAATATCCAGGAAAATCAGCTGCAGCCACTGCAAGAATTTTTTAAACAAAATGATATCTTGCAGCCCTCTGTGCATCCAATGGTACGAGGCCGCATAACTTCTATTAACGGCAGTATAGTCATGCCGGATAATTATTCAAATGCACGGGCAAAAAGATTATTGAAACGGGAGTTTAATCTTTCGTGGGCAAATGAGATACGAAGTGATAATCAGATTATAGATGGAGAATGGTGGCAGAGTAGAGACAAGGGGAAAGCAGTCTTGTCTTTGGAGAAAGGTGTTGCAAAAGCAATAGGAGTGAAATTGGGGGATACATTGACTTTTGATATTGCGGGAAGTACTTTTTCTGCTGAGGTGAGTAGTATCCGAAAAGTAGATTGGGATTCATTCCGCGTTAATTTCTTTGCAGTAACACCACCAGGTATATTGGAAGAATATCCAACAAGCTATATTACTAGTTTTTATTTGCCAGAGAATCAGATGGATATGATGAATCAATTGATCATGACATTCCCAAATTTTCTGGTTATAGACGTGGCAACTATTATCACGCAGGTACAAAAAGTCATTGAGCAAGTAACTAAAGCAATTGAATTTGTTTTCTTGTTTACACTTTTATCCGGAGTAATAGTATTGTATGCGGCAGTCATCTCTACCCAAGATGAACGTATTTATGAGGCTGCAATATTCCGTACTTTGGGTGCAAAGCGCAGGCAATTAATTAGCGCCTGGGTAGTTGAGTTTGCAATACTCGGTGGTTTATCCGGATTATTTGCTTCAATGGGGGCAAGTGCATTGGGTTATGTTATTGGAAGGTTTGCATTAAATTTGCCTTACTCCTTTAATATATGGATATGGCTGATAGGATTATTTGTTGGAGTAATCGGCGTAGTAGCAGCTGGAATGATAGGGACACGTAGTGCGTTAACAAGTCCGCCAATTACGGTGCTTAGGAGAGTTAGCTAAAAATGGTACCTGGCACAGGCGTCATATTTAGCAATCTATAAAATAAAAGCCCGTTTTCTAAATAGAAATACGGGCTTTAAAGGCATTATTAATAGTAATATCAACGGTTATTTTTAAAATGGTATATCGTCATCCATATCTCCAAACCCACTGTTAGAGGTACTTGCGGCGTTATTATTACTTGCAGCGCTATCTTTAGAAGGTGAGGTTTTATTATTCTTATTTTCTCCTTCAAAGCTACTGCCTCCAGATTTGCTGCCCAGCATTCTCATTTCATTTGCAATTATTTCAGTTGTGTAACGGTCCGCACCTGTTTTATCTGTCCATTTACGAGTTTCAAGCCTGCCCTCAACATAGACGGAGCTACCTTTCTTTAGATATTCTCCTACAATCTCAGCAAGCTTTCTATAAAAAGTTACACGGTGCCATTCAGTTTTTTCTTGTTTTGCACCTGTTTTATCTTTCCAGGTTTCAGAAGTTGCTAATGTGATATTAGCGACTGCCTCGCCATTAGGCATGTAACGAATATCTGGGTCTTTTCCAAGATTTCCAATGAGTATAACCTTGTTTACTGATGCCATTTATTCTTCCCCCTCAAGTATTTGAAAAGCTCTTGCTTCATCAAAACCCTTCATGTCTACCTTTAGGTAAGCGACTCCCTCGCTTGCCAGTACTAAGGCTTCATGAACACCGTTCAGAGATGCCAGCTCACGTGATAATTCATTTGCTTTGCCTGTTTCCATTTCCTGTACATGGTACATCTTTGTACGTACAGCTGCAGGAGCTTTCATAGTAATAGCAAGCACTAGCCATAATGCCAGTAGTGTGCCACAAAATGCAAATAATGCTGGGCTGCCATGATGCTCATATAGATAGCCTCCCGCAGTTGCTCCAGTAAATGCTCCTAAGAACTGGATGCTGCTATATACGCCAATGGCTGTTCCTTTAGCACCTACCGGAGAAATTTTTGAAATAAGAGATGGCAGGCTAGCTTCAAGAAGGTTAAATGCGGCAAAGAATACCAGAAGTGCGATTGCCATGCCTGGTATAGAATCAAGAGTAAGCGTTAATAGCCCCTGGCTTACTAGTAACAGAAATACTGCTATTGAAAATACTGGTTTAAGCTTAACCTTCTTTTCGGAATAGATGATTGCCGGAATAATGAGTAACATGGAAATAACTAATACTGGTAAATATATCTGCCAATGATCATCTACTTCTAATCCGGCCTTTCGTAGTGATACCGGAATCACAAGCCAAAGTGCCATAAGTGTGGCATGTAGCGCAAATACACCGAAATTTAGGCGTAATAATTCAGGATCTTGAAGTACATTGATGAAGCGTCCGGGAGCTGCTTCAGTATCTGAATGGAAACGGCAAAGCTGCGGATTAGGAATAATTTTGTAAACTACTAAGATAGCTAGTAATGCAAGTATTCCTGTCATGATAAAAATTCCTGGCACTCCTATCAGGCGATTTAATGCGGGTGCAATGATGAGTGAGAGAGCAAAGACAGTGCCAATGGTCATTCCAATTGAGGCCATAGCTTTGGTACGGTGCTCTTCACGGGTAAGATCGGCAGCTAGTGCCATTATTGCAGCAGAGATTGCACCAGAACCTTGGACAATACGGCCAAAGATAACCCAGTATATATCGTCAGCAGAAGCGGCTATAAAGCTTCCCAGGGCAAATAGAATTAAACCAAAGTAGATAACTGGCTTACGTCCGATACGATCAGATAGCCAACCAAAAGGGATTTGAAGTATTGCCTGAGTAAGGCCGTAGGCGCCAAGTGCAATACCGATTAGTGTGTAATTGTTCTCGCCGGGCAGGCTCTCTGCATAAAATGCAAACACTGGGAGAATAATGAACATTCCAAACATACGTAATCCATAGACTGCTGCCAAACCGGCAGTAGCTCGAATTTCAACTGGAGACATTTTTTCAGAAGATGGAGAGGAAGGCATCAATCAGATTAGGACATTACTGGAAAATTGGGTATATTAGCAGGTTGCTCGGGGCTTAGGTAGAAGATGGAACTTATCAAAATTCGTGGTGCGCGTACTCACAATCTAAAAAACATCAGTATTGATTTACCACGTAATAAATTAATCGTGGTTACTGGGTTATCAGGATCAGGTAAATCTTCGCTTGCGTTTGACACGCTTTATGCAGAAGGTCAGCGGCGCTATGTGGAATCTCTCTCAGCGTATGCTAGGCAATTTCTTAAGTTAATGGAGAAGCCAGACGTAGATCTGATCGAAGGACTCTCTCCTGCTATAGCCATAGAACAAAAAACAACCTCGCATAACCCTCGCTCTACAGTTGGAACTGTAACTGAAATTCATGATTATATGCGTTTATTATTTGCTCGTATTGGTGATCCACAGTGCCCAGATCACCAGACCACTTTGGTAGCTCAGAGTGTTTCGCAAATGGTAGATCATGTATTACAACTTCCACAAGATACGAAATTGATGATTCTTTCTCCGCTTGTAGTAGGGCGCAAAGGGGAGCAAGCAGACTTGTTTGATGAGTTAAGTGCGCAAGGCTTCGTGCGTTTAAGGATTGATGGAAAGATTTATGAAGTTGATGATTTGCCAAAATTACAAAAAACCAAGAAGCACACTGTAGAAATAGTAGTGGATAGGCTAAAAGTTTCATTAGATTGCAAGCAACGTCTTGCAGAGTCATTTGAGACGGCGCTACGTCATGCTGATGGCAGGGCATTAGCTGTAGAAATGGATTCTGGTCGCGAACATCTCTTTTCTGCCAAATTTAGTTGCCCCATGTGTAGTTATTCTCTGGCAGAACTAGAGCCAAGATTATTTTCCTTTAATAACCCAATGGGATCATGCAAAGAATGTGACGGCCTTGGACAAATGACTTTTATTGATCCTAAGCGTGTTGTTGCCTTCCCTCATCTATCGTTAGCATCTGGTGCAATTAAGGGTTGGGACCGGCGTAATCAATTTTATTTTCAGATATTAGAGGGACTCTCGAAGCACTATGGTTTTGATCTGGAGACGCCATTCGAGCAATTTTCTCCTGATACTCAAGATATTATTCTGAAAGGATCAGGAAAAGAAAAGATCTCATTTTTTTATTTAAATGGAAACGGTTCTAAGACTAAGAGAGAGCATCCTTTTGAAGGCGTTGTTCCTAGCTTGAATCGTCGCTATAAAGAGACAGATTCATTAGCGGTTCGTGAAGAACTGGCAAAATATCTAAATTCCCAGACTTGCCCTGAGTGCGAAGGTACTCGTCTTTGTCGTGAAGCTCGTAATGTTAAGGTTGGAGGAAAAGCCATTTATGAAATTAGTAAATTGCCACTCAAACAGGCGAGGGATTATTTTGATCAAATGGAACTTACTGGCCACAAGCGTGCCATTGCGGAACGAATTATCAATGAAATTTCTAGTCGCTTACAATTTCTAAATAATGTCGGGCTTGATTACCTGTCATTAGATCGATCTGCTGATACGCTGTCAGGTGGTGAGTCACAGCGTATTCGACTGGCAAGTCAGATTGGGTCGGGGCTGACTGGTGTAATGTACGTACTAGATGAGCCTTCCATTGGACTGCATCAGCGGGATAATGAACGTCTCTTAGAAACTCTCAAAAATTTACGTGATCTTGGTAATAGTGTGATTGTTGTGGAGCATGATCGGGATGCCATACTTTCTGCTGATTATGTTGTAGACATGGGCCCTGGTGCAGGTGAGCATGGCGGATTTATTGTTGCTCAGGGAGAGCCGCAGGATATTCGCAAAAATAAAGATTCCCTTACTGGAAAATATATTTCAGGTGAGCTGGATATTGAGTTACCTGAAAAGAGAGTTAAGCCTAAAGATGATCGTTGGTTGTTAATCGCAGGAGCTTCAGGCAATAACCTGAAGAATGTAAATTTTAATCTGCCTATAGGAATGTTTGTTTGTGTTACAGGAGTATCTGGCTCCGGCAAATCTACACTTATCAATAATACTCTTTACCATGCTATGGCACGACATCTATATGGTAGTAATGTAGAGCCTGCACCTTATGAGTCTATTGAAGGAACAGCTTTCTTCGATAAAGTTATCAACATGGACCAGAGCCCGATTGGGCGAACCCCACGATCTAATCCAGCAACTTATACCGGTTTATTTACACCTATCCGAGAATTATTTGCAGGCGTCCCTCAGGCCCGCGAGCGTGGTTATAGCCCTGGTCGATTCTCTTTTAATGTTAAAGGTGGTCGCTGTGAAGCTTGTCAGGGAGATGGCCTAATTAAAGTAGAAATGCATTTCTTGCCAGACATATATGTATCGTGTGATGTTTGTCATGGTAAGCGTTATAACCGTGAGACACTTGAAATTAAGTACAAGAACAAGAATATCATTGAGATTTTACAAATGACAGTTGAGCAGGCGTATGAGTTTTTTGCTCAGGTGCCAGTTTTAGCTCGTAAATTGAGAACTTTATTAGACGTAGGACTAGGCTACATTACACTAGGACAGTCTGCGACAACACTCTCAGGAGGTGAGGCCCAGCGTGTGAAATTATCGCTTGAGCTTTCGAAGCGTGATACAGGGCGTACCTTGTACATACTTGATGAGCCTACTACCGGATTACATTTCCAAGATATAGATATGTTGTTAAAAGTACTACATCGATTACGAGACCACGGAAATACAGTAGTAGTAATTGAGCATAATCTTGATGTGATTAAAACGTCAGATTGGATTATTGACCTTGGTCCTGAAGGAGGTAATGCTGGAGGTCAGATTCTTGTTGAAGGGACCCCAGAGGAGGTTGCAGAACATAAGGCTAGTTTCACAGGAAATTATCTCAGAGCAGTACTCAATATACCGGCTAAGAAAGAAAAAAATAAAGTCCAGCAAGCTTCTGCTTGATGGTTTTAATATTCCTGTGCTGCTGATCCGTTAAACATAGTGTCCAGAATTTATCCAAGCTATCCAAGTGCCGACAGGATATATTCACAATACTAGAGCAGATACAAAAAACATCTTTCATAAAAATTTGTATTTCTTTATGTCATTACAGTACTAAAATAGTATTTCCGGATTATTAAAGGAAAGTGTAAATGGCAGCGACTATACTAGTTGTAGAGGATGAACCAGCAATTCAGGAATTGATTTCGTATGGTTTGCGACAAGCAGGCCATGAAACATTCTGTGCAGGGGATGCAGAGCAGGCAATGAAAATAGTGAATGATGTACTGCCTGATTTAGTATTACTTGACTGGATGCTACCCGGAATGAGTGGAATTGAATTAGCAAAAATACTACGGCGAGCTCCTAGAACTAAGAATATTCCTATCATTATGCTTACTGCACGCACAGAGGAATTCGATAAAATCTCGGGGTTGGAGGTAGGTGCAGATGACTACATTACTAAGCCATTTTCTCCCCGTGAATTGGCTGCCCGGATTAAGGCAGTTTTACGACGACGTTCACCAGAGTCTGCTGATGATGTTGTTGAAATTAATGAATTAAGGCTTGATCCGGTTACGCATCGTGTGACTGTAAATGATCATGAGGTGATATTAGGTCCTACAGAGTTTCGGCTGTTATATTTCTTAATGACTCATACAGAGCGAGTACACTCACGCTCACAATTACTTGATGGAGTTTGGGGAGATCATGTTTTTGTTGAGGACCGTACAGTTGACGTACATATAAGAAGATTACGTAAGATACTGGAGCCTGTTGGTAAAGACGGATTAGTACAAACTGTAAGAGGAACAGGATATCGTCTGTCTGTTGGTAGGGCATAGGGTATGGGATAATATAAAAATGATGATTTGTCTTTATTCTTTGGAATAAATTACGTGCACCGTTTCTCAGGAAGCTTATTAATTGTTATTTTGGCTACTGCTATAGCAGGTAGCCTATGGTTGATTCTTGATATTGTCATCGCGTTATTATTCTATAGCACGACATTATTGTTACTTGTCATTTATCATCTACATTATTTAATGTCCCTAGACAGATGGCTACAGATTCCTGACCCTACGTCGGCTACTCTACCTGATGGTCCCGGCGCATGGGGTGACGTTTTTGCACGACTAGCTCGTCTTATGCGAAATCAGAGTCAAAGCCAGCAACAGCTAAGTCTAGCACTTGAACGTCTTCGGCGTGCTACCTCTGCAATGCCGGAAGGTGTGACAATCCTGGATGAATCAGATCGTATCGAATGGTGTAATCCAGTTGCCGAGAATCATTTTGGCATTGATTCTAAAAGAGATGCTACTCAACAAATTACTTTTCTGGTACGGCAACCACAGTTTGCTGAGTATTTGTTAACTCATAATTACAGTGAACCTCTGGTAATCAAGCAAAAGAGGCATCAGGAGCTGATTCTCTCTCTACAATTAGTGCCATATGGAGATAAGCAAAAACTACTAATAAGTCGTGATATTACAAGTTTTGAAGGAGTCGAAACGATGAGGAGGGACTTTGTTGCGAATGTTTCACATGAGCTTCGCACGCCACTTACAGTGATAAGTGGTTTTTTTGAAACTGCGTCAGAAGAAAGCTGGATCTCTTCTGAGATGGGTAAGCGAGCTCTTACTCTCATGACTGATCAGACCGGTCGTATGCAACGCTTAGTAGAAGATTTATTGACGTTGTCACGACTTGAGAATACACAGAATCAAATACAGGAAGAAAATATTAACGTGACTGAGATATTGTACGAGTTATATCACGAGGCAGAATCTTTAAGTGCAGGGCGCCATCATATTAACCTCACTCTTGATACTGATGTAAAGTTACGGGGGAGCCCAGATGAATTACGAAGCGCATTTAGTAATCTTGTCAGTAATGCCATACGCTATACTTCTGACGGAGGAAAAGTTGATTTGAGGTGGAGTTATCAAAACGGTAGGGGTATTTTTGTTGTGCAGGATACTGGTATTGGTATTGATCAGGAACATATTCCGCGCTTAGCTGAACGTTTTTACCGAGTGGATCTTAGTCGCTCACGAGGAACTGGTGGTACCGGTTTAGGGCTCGCGATCGTTAAACATATACTTAATCGTCACCAAGCACATTTGGAAATTATTAGTGAACCAGGGAAGGGTAGTTCTTTCAGTGCATGGTTCCCAGAAAAACGTTCAATAGCTCAGGAAGACGAATAGACTTTATTTGTCAGTAAAAAATAATGCTCAAGACCATAGAAAATTTTGTCGGCAATACGCCTCTGGTAAGGCTTCAACGCTTGCCCGGTAAAACTAGTAATATTTTGCTTGCTAAACTGGAAGGGAATAACCCTGCGGGTTCTGTAAAAGATCGCCCTGCCTTATCAATGGTTTTAAATGCACAGAGGCGTGGGGAAATTAAACCAGGGGACACTCTGATTGAGGCCACTAGTGGAAATACTGGTATAGCTTTAGCGATGGTCGCTGCAATGCTCGGTTATCGAATGATATTGGTAATGCCAGAGCATCTCAGTGTGGAACGAAGACAGTCCATGAGTGCGTATGGCGCGGAGATTGTGCTGAACTCCAAAGAGGGTGGAATGGAGGAAGCTAGAGATATAGCAGAACATATGAGTAAAACAGGGCGTGGAATTATTCTTAATCAATTCTCCAATTCTGATAATCCATTAGCACATTACGAAAGTACAGCACCAGAAATCTGGAATGATACTAAAGGTAAAATTACTCATTTTGTAAGTAGTATGGGAACGACAGGTACAATTATGGGTTGCTCCAAATATTTCAGGGAAATGAATCAGTCAATCCAGATTATTGGAGTGCAACCTAAGGAGGGTGCCCAGATTCCTGGTATCAGAAAATGGCCAGAAGCGTATCTGCCAAAGATTTATGATTCGAATCAAATAGATCAGATTATGTTAGTTTCTCAGGATGAAGCGGAAGAAACTACCAGACGTTTAGCTAGAGAAGAGGGGATATTTGCAGGAGTTTCCTCAGGTGGAGCTTTAGCTGCAGCCCTTCATCTTTCTTCTGGTATAAAAAATTCTGTAATTGTTTTTATAGTATGTGATCGTGGTGACCGATATCTTTCAACCGGTATCTTCTCAAATAAATGAAATATAGATATATGTGATAGAAAGTACAGTACTCTTAAACTCATATTGAATTTTGCTTGTTTTATATTCCCTATACTATCTTGAGATAGCAGCGATCATTACAGATAAAATATAGAAATCGTAACAGTTTGAAGTAAAGCTATGCCAGATAGACTTTTTTAAGCTTAAAATTTATTTAGAGAGGTTACGCTTGGCTCCAACTCTTGTTTTTGATATCGAAACAGTACCTGATATAGATGGGCTTCGTAAGCTTCATGAGCTTGACTCTGAACTATTGCCTGCGGATATTGCTGAGATGGCATTCCAGTCTCGTCGGCAAGTAACCGGGAATGATTTTTTACAACTTCATCTGCATAAAATCGTTGCTATTTCATGTGCGTTGCGCGACAAAGATGATTTTTGTGTATGGTCTTTGGGTACTACGGAAGATACAGAGGCAGACCTTATCAGACGATTTTTTGAAGGTATTGATAAATACACTCCTCAGTTGGTTTCGTGGAACGGAAACGGTTTTGATTTACCGGTACTACACTACCGAAGCATGATTCATGGTATCCGGGCGTATCGCTATTGGGAAACAGGCGAGAATGACCGGGACTTTAAATGGAACAATTACCTTAGTCGCTATCATACTCGTCACCTAGACTTAATGGACTCGCTTGCCTTACATCAGCCACGTGCCAATGTTGCACTTAATGATCTAGCACAATTGATAGGCTTCCCAGGGAAGCTAGGGATGGATGGTTCTCAGGTATGGAAATCATTTCAGGACGGGAAGGGCGTGGAAATTCGGAATTATTGTGAAACTGATGTGGTAAATACTTATCTTATGTTTCTGCGTTTCCAGTCTCTACGGGGAATTTTAGATGATGAGCAATATATTTATGAGAGCGAACTGGTTCGTACTACCTTGAAAAAATCAACTGAACCGCATTGGGAGGAATTCCTGAGTCAATGGAAGACTCAATAAAACATCACGGGATATCGTTATTGTGCACTTTGTCTGATCAGGGTGACGGACTAACCCTGATCAGACAAAGACGCTTTTATTTCTAGTCTCTTTGTCCTGCAAATGCCATCAACAGATGTAACAAATGTACAAAGAGATTAAAAACATTGAGGTACATGCCCAGCGCTGCCATCACGTAGTTTGTTTCGCCACCATTTACAATTCGGCTTACGTCATAAAGAATAAACCCTGAAAATAGTAGTACTGCAACTGCTGAGATTCCTAGAGATGCTGCTGGTATATCAAGAAATATGTTTGCAACCATTGCAATTATCAATAGGATCATCCCTGCAAACAGGAAATTCCCCATAAAACCAAAGTCTTTTTTTGTCACTGTTGCATATCCTGCCAAAGAAAAAAGAATAGTAGCGGTGCCTCCGGCAGCAAGACCTATTAATTGCGGGCCATTGCTAAACTCTAGTGCAGAATTTAGTAGGGGTCCAAGGAACCAACCCAGACAAAAAGTGAATCCGAAAAGTAGGACAATTCCCCAAATACTGTTTCGGGTGGCTTTTATTGCAAATATGAATCCGAACATCACTGCCAACATTACTACCATACCCATAACCGGAGACTGAGCCATGAAAGAGAAATTCGTGCTCATTCCAATCATTGCGCCAATTATCGTTGGAATCATGGTTAGGCCCAGCATCCAAAAGGTATTACGAAGAACCTTATTGCGGACAACAGAAAGTTTTCCTGATTGGGTCTGGCTTGGATATTGTAATTCGGGTTGCATATGTTCTCCTTGGTTTTTAAGCTACACTAAATCTCTAATATATAAGACTACTAATATTCATGAAAAGTTGCAATGCTACTTGAGGATTGCAACTATATCTTCAGAAGAAGATAATTCTAGTTATATTCTTGCTAATTACAAAATTAGCAGTTATTTCACCACTTCTAGGTTGGCCTTTGCATCAGCATTTCCTTGTGCTGCCGACTTTGTATACCACTTCTTAGCTTCGGAATTATTTTGTTCTACGCCTTCACCCAATACATACATAGAGCCAAGGTTGTTTTGAGCGTCAGCATTCCCCTGGAGAGCGGATTTTAGATAGAATTCGACTGCTTTAGCAGAATCTTGAGGTAAGCCACCTTCCCCATTAAAATACATCAGACCTAAATTATATTGCGCATCAGGATTTCCCTGCAGAGCGGATCTATGGAACCAAGCTGCAGCTGTAGCAGCATCGGTACTCAGTACTTTGCCAGACGTATCTTTAGATATAGCTTGACCTGTAAAATACATTATACCTAGAGTAGTTTGTGCCTCTGCATCCCCATCTTCAGCTTTTTCTCTCAATTTTTGAAATTTCTCTTCTGGCTTTGGATCGTCTGGTGAGGCCATCGGTAATATTTCTTCGGTAAGCTTAGATTTTTCTTCCGGTGATAGTCCACTTGTTAATATTGATGGTAGTTCTCCTTCAAGTGTTATTTCACTACCCAAGGAAACTGCTCCTTTCATCTGCTCTTTACTATCAGCAGCCTCGTTATTACAACCAATAATAGTTAATAAAAAAACAGTAGTTAATGAAATGGTAAAAATACTCATTAATTATTTCCCTTTATGGAATTGATTAAACGATGGGGTTACAGCAGTCATGTTTGTACGTTTTTTGTATAGTAGTGGAGATGTAACGACCAGACTTTGGACCGTTTCATTACTCTATACGGCTTATATACTTGTTAGTATTAAAATAGGCTATAAGCTGTAATACATATCAAATTCAATCGGATGAGTTGCCATACGGGAGCGCATGACTTCTTCCATTTTTAAATCGATATAAGCGCTTAGCATGTCATTGGAAAATACATCTCCACGGATAAGAAAGTCACGATCATTGTCAAGGTTATCCAGAGCCTCTTCCAGAGAAACGCAGGAATTTGGAACCTTGGCTGCTTCTTCAGGTGGTAGGTCATAGAGATTCTTGTCCATAGGGTCGCCCGGATGGATTTTATTCTGTATGCCATCTAACCCGGCCATCATTAAAGCAGTGAAAGCAAGATAAGGGTTGGCAGTAGGATCAGGAAAGCGTGCCTCGATACGACGGGCTTTCGAATCATTAGTATGGGGTATACGCACTGCAGCGGATCGGTTGCTTACTGAATAGGCAAGATTGCTAGGAGCTTCAAAACCAGGGATCAATCGTCGATAGGAATTTATACTGGGATTAGTAATAGCGTTTAGAGCTTTTGCGTGTTTGATTATGCCGCCAATATAAAATAATGCCATCTCAGATAAGCCGGCATACCCGTTCCCAGAAAATAAATTTTTATCGTTCTTCCACAGTGACTGATGTACATGCATACCTGAACCGTTGTCACCTACAATGGGCTTTGGCATGAAAGTTGCTGTTTTTCCATAGGAATGAGCAACGTTATGTACAACATATTTAAGTATTTGGGTCCAGTCAGAACGTTTTACTAAGCTACTAAATTTTGTGCCTATTTCACATTGGCCTGCAGTAGCAACTTCATGGTGGTGAACTTCCACTTCCACCCCCATTTCTTCAAGTACAAGGCACATCGCTGAGCGGATATCCTGCAAAGAGTCAACTGGGGGTACGGGAAAGTATCCATTTTTAACCATAGGGCGGTGACCAATATTGCCATTTTCATATCTTTCTTTGGAGCTCCAGGCTGCTTCACCAGACTCAATCTGTACTGAGCAACCTGACATATCTGTATTCCAGGTCACAGAATCAAAGACAAAGAATTCAGGCTCCGGGCCAAAATAGGCAATATCAGCAATGCCAGTAGACTTGAGATAAGCCTCACCTCGGCGTGCTAGAGACCGTGGGTCACGGCTATAACCCTGACCATCTGAGGGCTCAACTACATCACAGGTAAGTAGTAGAGTAGGTTCGTCCATGAACGGATCAAGGTTAGCTGTTTCATGGTCAGGTACTAACAGCATATCGGAAGACTGGATACCCTTCCATCCAGCAATTGATGAGCCATCAAACGAGTGGCCGTCTTCAAATTTATCAATACCGAAAGCATGTGCCGGAATAGTTACATGATGTTCCTTGCCCCGGGTGTCAGAAAATCGCAAGTCAACGAATTTTATTTCGTTATCTTTTATCATTTTTAAAACGTCAGCTGCTGCCATTTTTATCTCCAAACTAGATGTTACAACTTAACATAGCATAAGAAATGAGCAAAATACCAAATATAGATTATATCAGGACGAGCAAGGTTATCGCTTGAAACAATTTAAATACTATAGTGCAAGGTGTTATTCCCATAATTTAAAATAAAATGGCGAGATATCATATTAGGTGCCCGTAGCTATTGCAGAATAATATTTCTATTAGTATTCTTAATACATTCGTAATGAATATGGAATAACATTACATTCTTTAATCCTTAAACTATCGGAATATACATGGGATCAATTACAGAAATTCTAAACAGAGCTAAACTTCGAGCCAATGAGATGGATTTACCATATGAAGGAGCACTTCTTCCTACGGAAGCGCTTACCTTCTTGCAGGAAAATTCTGGCGCGAGATTAGTAGACGTGAGGTCAAAAGCAGAATGGTCTTGGGTAGGGAGAATCCCAGGCGCAGTTGAGATAGAATGGCTGGTTTTTCCGAGTATGCAGGCCAACCCTAATTTTCTTGAGCATCTTTCGCTTAAGGTGCCTAAAGAATCACCAGTGATGTTTATATGTCGAAGTGGTGTTCGTTCGAATCAAGCTGCCATAGCTGCTTTGGAATCAGGCTATGTAAATTGTTTCAATGTTCTTGAGGGATTTGAAGGAGATAAAGACTCAAATGGTCATCGTGGTGTCCAGGGGGGATGGAAGGCAGCAGGGTTGCCATGGGTACAAAGCTAGATCCATCTGTTCTAGAGAGGAAGGTATTGCAGCAGTTAATTAGCGGACCATTTTATCAGTCCGGAATATGCAGTAATTAGAATAATTATGCCAAATATAATTCGATACCAAGCAAAAACTGTGAAATCATGATTGCTAATAAAGCGTAATAATCCACGTACTGCTAGAAGTGCGCTAATAAATGAAGCAACAAATCCAATGCTAAACATTCCGATATCATCGAAATGTAGAAATTCACGATGCTTGAAAACATCGTAGAACGTAGCAGCGAACATAATAGGAATCGCTAGGAAAAAAGAAAACTCTGTTGCTGCTTTGCGGGACAAACCAAAGAGTAACCCGCCAATTATTGTGGCTCCTGAGCGGGAAGTTCCTGGGATTAATGCAAGACATTGTATCAATCCAACTTTTAAAGCGTGCTTCCAGTCCATATCCTCTATACAGTCTACATCTACGATATGTTTTCTTTGTTCAGCCCATAAAATTATCACTCCGCCGATAATCAAAGCAATCGCAACTGGTATTGGATGGAATAGATACTGTTTGATGGTACTTATGAACAATAATCCCAAAATTGCAGCAGGTAAGAATGCAATAAATAGATTCAATATAAAGCGGTTGGAGTCCTCATTGGAACCAATGCCAGCTAATACAGTATTGATTTTAGAACGATATTCCCAGCAGACAGCTAATATAGCGCCTAGTTGAATTACAATTGAAAAAACCATACCCTTTTCATCATTGAAACTAAGTAAATCGCCAACAAGTATAAGATGTCCGGTAGAAGAAATTGGAAGGAACTCAGTTAGACCTTCAACGATACCGAGGATCAGCACCTTAATCAGTAGGGTCAGGTCCATGCGATTATCTTAAGAAAAAAATTTTTGCTGTGGATAAACATAAATGAACCAAAATGGATATAAGTCTTTCTAAGAAAGTTAAGGCGCAGTCGGGCTAGAGATGTTATGTCCATTTCACTAGTCTCATTTTTATGAGCAGATATAACAATCCACACTAATTTTTAACTTTAAAAAACAGAATAGTTATGGAAATATTATTTCTTGCTATAGACCTCAGCTCCTTTATTCAAAAATTCAATGGATTTTTCTTTCATGCCCTTTTCTAACGCCTTGTCTTCATTTATACCAATACTATCTGCATAGTCTCGGACATCTTGTGTAATTTTCATCGAACAAAAATGTGGTCCACACATTGAGCAAAAATGGGCAAGTTTAGCGCCCTCTTGTGGAAGGGTCGCATCATGAAACTCCCTTGCCGTATCAGGATCAAGACTGAGATTAAATTGATCGTCCCAACGAAACTCAAACCGAGCTTTAGATAGTGCATTATCACGGATTTGTGATCCCGGGTGTCCCTTTGCTAAATCAGCCGCATGTGCGGCAATTTTATAGGTAATAATTCCATCTTTTACGTCTTTCTTCTCAGGGAGGCCGAGATGCTCTTTTGGTGTGACATAACATAGCATTGCTGTACCGTACCAGCCAATATTAGCCGCACCAATAGCAGAAGTAATATGGTCATAGCCGGGAGCTATATCTGTGGTGAGTGGACCCAGAGTATAAAACGGCGCCTCATCGCAATGCTCCAACTGTAGATCCATGTTCTCTTTGATTAGGTGCATAGGAACGTGTCCTGGTCCCTCTATCATTACTTGTACATCATGTTTCCAAGCAACCTTAGTCAGCTCACCGAGGGTCTTAAGCTCTGCAAATTGGGCTTCGTCATTAGCATCATAAATCGAGCCAGGACGTAGACCATCGCCCAAAGAGAAACTTACATCGTAAGCTTTCATAATTTCGCATATTTCCTCGAACTTCGTATAAAGAAAGCTCTCTTTATGATGTGAAAGACACCATTTAGCCATGATTGAGCCACCCCTTGAGACAATGCCAGTCATGCGTTTAGCAGTCATGGGCACATAGGCTAATCTCACGCCTGCATGGATGGTGAAGTAGTCAACTCCCTGTTCGGCCTGCTCGATTAAGGTGTCACGGAATATTTCCCAGGTTAGGTCTTCAGCCTTCCCATTTACTTTTTCCAGTGCCTGATAAATTGGTACGGTACCAATTGGAACAGGACTATTACGAATTATCCATTCACGTGTTTCATGGATATTTTTCCCAGTGGAAAGGTCCATTACTGTGTCCCCTCCCCAACGAATAGACCATGTCATTTTCTCTATTTCTTCCTGGATACTGGATCCAAGTGTTGAGTTGCCAATGTTAGCGTTAATTTTTACAAGAAAATTACGCCCTATAATCATCGGTTCAGATTCAGGGTGGTTAATGTTGGCAGGAATGATCGCGCGACCACGTGCTACTTCATCCCGCACGAATTCTGGGGTAATGAATTTGGGTGGTGGCATTCCAAAATTATTTCCTGGATGCTGGCGAGTAAGTATCTCTTGGTTCTGTGAAATTAATTCTTCACAACGTTGATTCTCGCGTATTGCTATGTATTCCATTTCTGGTGTAATAATGCCAAGACGGGCGTAGTGCATTTGTGTCACATTGGCTCCGCTCTTTCCGCAACGAGGACGACATTTTAGATCAAAACGCATTTCCTTAAGTTTTGGGTCAGCATGATGTTCTCTGGCATAAACGGAAGCAGGTTTAGAAAGAATTTCAGTGTCGCCACGTTCGTCTATCCATTTTTCGCGTACCATAGGGAGACCAGAGCGAATATCAATTTTTTTCTCAGGGTCAGTATAAGGGCCGGAAGTATCGTAAACATATATATTCGGGTTTTTTTCTGTACCCGATTTAGAGGGCGTATCAGACTGGCTGATTTCTCGCATTGGTACTTGGATATCAGGCCGAGAACCTTGCACATATATTTTTTTAGAGTTAGGCAAAGGCTTTATTGCCGCATCATCTACTTGAGCAGTTTTATTTGAAAATTCTGTGGGATTTGAAAGTACGGAACTCATATACACTCCTTGTGAAGTGCCTTCAGGAGCATGGGCGGTGGCACCAGCTTCCCTACGGCGGCATTACCCGTGTCAGGTATTAAGGGACTTTCTCACCGATCTTCCATGTTCCTAGAAGTGGACCCCCAGCTTATGCTGCGAAACTAAAGGAAATATGGAATAATTGCAAGTATGAGATAAGAATTTATTTAGGAATAAACATGAATTTAGAGCAAACCCGTTTTAATATGGTCGAACAACAAATCCGTACATGGGATGTACTGGACCCAGAAGTTATCAAATTACTTTTTGAGCTGCGGCGCGAAGAATTCGTCCCTGCCTCTTATCGTACTTTAGCATTTGTAGATATGGAAATTCCACTGGGGCATGGGGAGGTGATGCTTGCTCCCAAGATGGAAGCCCGTATCTTACAGGAATTACAGGTTACAAAGACTGACAGAATACTAGAAATAGGTAGCGGTAGCGGTTATCTAACTTCATTATTAGCTAAGAAAGGCGGGCATGTTTACAGCGTTGAGGTTTTACCGGAATTAAAAATAATTGCAGAACAGAATCTCCAGGCTCATGGGATAACGAATGTCACTCTAGAAGTGGGCGATGCTTCCCATGGTTGGCCTGAGCACGGACCATATGATGTTATTGTACTGACTGGTTCCACGCCAGTATTGCCTGAAGAATTCCAGAAAAGCCTTGTGGTTGGCGGGCGTTTATTCGTAGTAGAGGGTGAAGCACCAGCCATGAATGCCACACTCATCACATGTGTGAAGGAGGGTACCTATAATAGAGTAGGTCTCTTCGAGACTTGCATTCATGCATTGAGGAATGCCCAGAAGATAAAACAATTTGTTTTCTAATTTTCTACTTCATAAATTATTCTTTTAACATGGCCGGCTTCTAAGATAACTGTAATCCGGCTAGAATTTCATTTTTAAAAAATAGTAATTAATTAAGAATTAAGGTGAATATTTCGCGAAATTTTTATGCGTTATTAATTTCTTGGCTAATCTTTTCTCATGCTCCGTTAAATGCTGCTGATTTGGTTGATATTTACCGGGAAGCATTGGATCAGGATGCGCAGTATGCTGCTGCCCGTGCCGAGCATAAGGCAGCTCAGGAAAAGATACCTCAGGGTAGAGCAGGACTACTTCCTAATCTGACGCTTTCAGGTGTAAGGAAAAGGCAATTGATAAATCCAGGCGGTTCTCCAGAAGTAGCGCTTAATAGAGGCGGATTGGTTATTCAGGCTGTCCAGCCACTTTTTCGTATGCAAAATTTCATAGCCTATGAACAATCTAAAATTCAGGTTATGCAGGCAGATTCGCAATTTATTATAGCTTCCCAGAATCTGATCTTGCGTGTAGCACAGGCATACTTTGATGTATTAATTGCTCAGTTCGACGTGAGGGTGGAGGAGGATCAGAAGAGAGCTATTGAACGACAGCTAAAACAGGCCAAAGCAAATTTTGAGGCGGGAAATTCTACTATGGTTGACACCAAAGAAGCTCAAGCTCGCTTTGATTTATCAGTTTCGAGATTAATCGTCGCTAGGAACGTGCTGGAAATTAGCAAACGTAAATTACAGAAAATTACTGGACGGTACCCCAGCATCATTGCTCGTTTACATGAAAACCATGACACCAATTCATTTGTTTTAAAGTATGCCAATATGAATGATTGGCTTGCAGTAGCCGAACAGAATAGCCTTACGGTCCGAGTCCAGCAATTAGTTCTTGAAATGGCGGAGCATGAAGTGAAGAGAGCTAGGGCAGGGCACTACCCAACCCTCGATCTAGTTGCTCTCTACAGTAATCAGAAAGGTGTGGGTGGGACTTTTACCGGGAGGGGAATAGATCTAACTTCAAAGGAAATTGGACTTCAACTAAATATCCCATTATTTAGTGGATTTGCAGTACAGTCAAGAGTGCGTGAAGCGATGGCCACTGAGGAAAAAGTACGTCATGATTTAAAAAATACATATCGTGATGCTGAGCTTAATGTTAGCCAGGAATTTCTTAATTTTACTAATGGTAGAGCCCTGGTAAAGGCGCAGATAGAGGCTGTGAGGTCTAGTCAAAGCCAACTTGAATCAACTAAACTTGGACAGGAAGTCGGGGTAAGGACTGAGGTAAATGTGTTGAATGCACAGGGGTTACATTCTCTTGCCAGACGAGATCTTAGCCGGGCATACTATAATTTGCTTATGTCAAGATTGAGGCTAGAGGCGGCGGCAGGCGAGCTGGATGAGGAGGATTTGGTGCAGATAAATAAAGTGCTGCAGTAGCAGGGTATTTTTGATTAGAAGAGTTTATTTTTATTTCTTAAATATGACTTTATTATGTAATGCATCGCGTGTTTTATAACTATTAAAATAGGACATGTGGTTAATGGTAGAGCGGGTAAAGTTCAGCATAAAGTCCTTTTTCTGAAAGTAGCTCTTGGTGACCACCAGTTTCTACAATACGATTTTGTTCTATTACAATAATACGATCAACCTTCTCTAAAGTTGCTTTACGACGCGCAATAATTATGGTGGTGCGCTCTCGCATTAAGTTATCTAGTGCCGATCGTAAAAGATATTCCGACTCAGAATCCGGTACTGTAGTTATTTCATCCAGAATAAGAATAGATGGATTTTTGAGGATTGTTCGGGCAATAGCGATATGTTGACGCTGTTCTCTGGAAATTTTTATACCATGCCTACCTATGAGCGTTTGCATTCCTTGTGGCATTTTCCTAATAAATTGTATTGCATGTGCGGCATGTGCGGCTGAAATGATCTCACTTTCAGTTGAGTAACCCATTTCTCCATAAGCAATGTTAGAGGCGACCGAGTCATTAAACAGTGTTGCGTCCTGTGATAAAAATCCGATTTTAGAACGTAAACTGTCTAATTTAATGGTGGTTAACTCTTGATTATTAAGTAAAATTTCTCCATCGGTAGGCTGTATGAATCGTGGTATTAAATTAATTAGGGCATTTATAGTCTCATCTGAAGAACCAACCAAAGCAATTTTTTCTCCTGATCTGATGGCTAGTGAAAAATCTTTTAGAGCGCCATGATAATTAACATGCTCAAATCGTAATTCACCTTGAGCATTACTTATGGTTATTTTCCCCTTATCTGACTGAGTTTCCAGATCTAGAACAGAGAAAATATCTTTTGCTACAGCAGCACAATTTCGTAGCGACTTATTTTCTTTGATGAGCTGCTTCAAGGATGCAGATAAAATTAATATTGAAACAATAAATGAAAAAGAACTGCCTACTGTTATCTCATCTGTAAGAGCCTGCCGAAAGGCTAGATAAAATATAGCGGATAGGGTGATGGCTACAACTATGTTTATTAAAGATTCTTTTAAAATAGTAGCATTAGTATTCTTTATATTAAATTTTCGTATCTGGTCGGTTCCATCTTGGAAGCGCTGAAGTACATGCTTCTGGCCCCCGTTCAGCACTACTGTTTTGTAATTTTCTGTTGATTCCTTTATTACTTGAATAAGATTTTCTGTTATTTGATATTTCTTTTCACTGGTGTCATGCGATCGGCCATAGATTATTTGTGCGCTTAGTAAAGTTATTGTGGTTAGCATTAAAGCTAATAATGATAGCTCTAAATTTAGATAGAGCATCCACATTGATAACCCTATAATAGTAAGTATATTCTTTATAAAGATGAATGCTGCTCTTGCTCCATCTTGAGTAATTTGGATTACATCAGAAGTAAGTTTTGAAACTAAATTTTCACTTGTTTGTCCTTCGTAGTATTGGCAGGGCAGTATTAGAAGCTTGTCAAATATTGCTGTTTGTAGATCTGATGTTAAGGTATTTCCTATCCAATTTATTCCATAATTGCTGATATATCTAGATAGATTTTGTACCATAAAAAAAGCAATGATAATTAATGGAATAAACTGTACGGAGTCATAGTCTTTACTAACAAAAATGCCATCCAATATTGGTTTAATAAATACTGGGATAACTGTATAAGTTATCGCCATGAGAACTATACTTGATAGTGCCAGTGTAAATATTAACCGGTAGGGAGAAAGGTGGCCCATTAAGCGCAGGCATAACTGATAATTAGTCATGGTTTGAGTATTCAGCATCAGCGCACAATATCAGAAATAAGGGAAATAGAGTAAATGATGCTTCAAGTTGCAGATGACAGCAAATTAAATGTTTCTGGCCGTATCATTCGTTTAGCTAAAGGATTAGGCAGTAGGAAGAGTCACTAGAGTGTTTAATACTAGCTAGGGGATCATAGGAGCGCAGGAAACTATGTGCCCGCAAAGCTGTAGTTGTTAAATCAATCGTGAAATGACATTTGGAGTACTCTGTTACCGGTTGACTTGGAAGGGATTATCAAATTATAGTGCGTTGATGAAAGAAGAGCTTAAATTGCTAGAAGAAAAGATTAATCAATTTGTACAATTGTGCCACCATCAGCGTACGGAAAATATGCAGCTGCGCGAAAAATTATCAGAAATTACCAGTGAAAATAATAATTTATCAGAAAAAATAAGTGGAGCAATTAGTCGTTTAGATACAGAGAATAATCAACTACGTCAGCAATTAACAGAAGCTACTAGTGAGAATAAGAATTTATCAGAAAAAATAAGTGGAGCAACTAGTCTTTTAGGTACGGAGAATACCCAACTGCGAGAGCAATTAGCAGAAGCTACTAGTGAGAATAAGAATTTGTCAGAAAAAATAAGTGGAGCAACTAGTCTTTTAGGTACGGAGAATACCCAACTGCGAGAGCAATTAGCAGAAGCTACCAGTGAGAATAAGAATTTGTCAGAAAAAATAAGTGGAGCGACTAATCGTTTGGAAGTTCTCCTAACTCAATTCCCAAACTCTCCAATCATAAGTAATATAAGTAATGACTGATAATAACGCTGTGGATGTCGCCATTATGGGACGCGAATTTCGAGTTACTTGCCCTGACGAGGAACGGGAAGAGTTGCTTCAAGCGGTGGCGTATCTTGATAAAAAGATGTGTGAGATCAGGGAGAATGGAAAGGTAGTTGGTTCTGAACGTATCGCTATAATGGCGGGTCTTAATATAGCCCACGAACTTCTTGCTGTGAAGGTAAAGGAAGATTGTGACATGGGGGAATTTAAGCGTAAAATTGATCGCATGCAGATGTTGCTTGACACAGCAACGCCGTAACAAAAGTTACTTTTTTAATTAGAGTTGTCCCCTGTGATGTTAGCTTAGGTGTATATTCTTTGAGCCAATATTTACAGATGGTTGTTAACCAATGTGATGCTGTTGTGTGTATCCTATATGGAAGTGCCTGATGCATCCGGGAAATGACCGCTTTGAGCCTTATGGTTCAAGATGATCGCCTGGCGGCATATACGGGGGGCTTTAGTAATGATGATAGCTAGCATTATTTTATAATATGCGTTACTGGTTAGTGAAAGCTGATCCGTCAGATATAAGCGTTGACGATCTTAGAAATAGGCCGAATGGAACTATTGCTTGGTATGGCATACGCAATTATCAGGCACGAAATTTCATGCGTGACCAGATGAGTGTTGGTGATCAAATCCTTTTCTATCATTCGAGTTGTAAACAGCCTGGCATAGTAGGAACTGCTGAAGTTTGTAAATTAGCATATCCTGATTCAACTCAATTTGATCCGAATAGTAAATATTTTGATCTGAAGGCCACTTCAGAATGCCCGCGCTGGTTTAATGTAGATATAAAGTTTGTTAGTAAGTCCCAATTAATTAGCATTAAGGAACTGAGAGGTATTCCAGCTCTGGAAGGGATGCGCATTTTACAAAAGGGTAATCGTTTATCTATTACACCCGTGGATCCTGCAGAGTGGAAATATGTTATTGGAATCATGCGATAGTAGTTTCTTCGTCAGAGTTGTTGTAAACAAACCAGGCTAAAATAATGCCAAAACTAAATTTCAGCTTAAGCAAAGAATAAAGTGGAATGGTGGCTGGGTTACATGTGCTTAGGTGCAGTCGTAGGTTTCTTTGCCGGATTATTTGGCATTGGTGGCGGACTGGTGATGGTTCCAGTGCTAAGCTTTCTTTTCAGTGCGCAAGATTTTCCCCCTGATCGTATTATGCATCTCGCCCTTGGTACTTCCATGGCAGCGATAATTTTTACGTCTATTTCCAGTCTGCGTGTTCATCATATGAACGGAGCAGTAAATTGGAACACAGTAAAACTTGTTACCCCAGGGATCATCTTTGGCACATTCTGTGGCGTAATTCTTGTAAATAGTCTTTCTGGAAGATACTTGAGTATCTTCATTATCTTATTCATTTATTATGCTGCAACTAAAATGTTGGTTAATAGAACGACTAACCCTAGTCGGAATCTTCCGGGAAAAGCTGGGATGTTTGCTGCGGGGTGGATTATAGGTGGGGTGTCTAGTTTAGTAGCTATTGGCGGGGGAATATTAACTGTGCCATTCCTTTCCGCATGTAATGTAAGGTTGCAGCATGCTATTGGTACTGCATCCGCAATTGGCTTTCCTATCGCAATTGTAGGAACAGCCAGTTATATTGCTAGTGGTATCGTTCAGCCTCAGGTTCTTCCGGAATATAGCCTAGGCTATATTTATTTACCAGCACTTACAGGGATAGCCGTCTTCAGTGTAATTTCTTCCTCTATAGGTGCAAAAGTTGTTCATATTACGCAGACTAAAACTATTAGGAAGATCTTTGTAATATTGCTATATGTTCTGGGAACTAAAATGTTAGTGGGACTTTTCTGAAATCCTTATATGTTTGTCAAAAGCTTCAATACTTCCTGATATTTATCTGAAGTTTTGGTCAGAATATCCTCAGATAGAATGGGAGCAGGTGCTTTTTTATTCCAGTTATGTGTTTCTAACCAGTCTCGAACTAATTGCTTATCGTAACTTGGCGGATTTCCTCCGGGACTATATTTATCAGCTGGCCAAAATCTGGATGAGTCTGGGGTGAGCGCTTCGTCAATAAGATAAAGTTTGCCTGTATGGTCTTGACCGAATTCAAATTTGGTGTCGGCAATAATAATGCCCTTAGTTGCAGCATAGTCTGCTGCCTCAGTGTACAGGGCGATCGCGTTGTCACGTATTTGTCGTGCTAATGTGCTGCCTATAATTTTTTCTGTTTCTGCAAATGAAATATTCTCATCATGTGCGCCCATTTCTGCTTTAGTTGAAGGTGTAAAAATTGCCCCATCAGGTAACTTAGAAGCCTCCTGTAGCCCGACAGGAAGTGCAATCCCACAAATTGCATTAGTCTTCTTATAGTCTTTCCAACCAGACCCTACAACATAGCCCCGTACGATAGCCTCTATTGGTAGTGGTTTTAGCCTCTTTACCACAAACGCACGCCCCGATACCTGGTCTAGCTCATTACTTGATACAAGTGACTCAGGCTGAATATCAGTCAGATGATTGGGTATAATATGCCCTAGTTTTTTAAACCAGAAATTAGACATAGCGGTTAATACTTTACCTTTGCCAGGAATTGGCGTGGGTAGAATCAAATCAAAGGCAGATAGTCTGTCTGTCTGGATGATCAATAATTTATCTTCATCAACAGCATAGATATCTCTCACTTTCCCTCGGTGCAAGAAATTGAGACTTGTAAGACTGGATTCAAATAAAGCTTTTTTAGGTAAGGTCATATTTAATTTACTCCAGTTCAGGAAGTGTCATTGCTTTAGTCTTATCTGCCTGTGCTTTACGGAAATCATTAAGTCGGGCAGCTATATCAGGATCAGAGAGTGCTAATAGGGAAACAGCAAATAAACCTGCATTAGCAGCACCAGCCTCACCTATGGCAAAGGTGGCAACTGGTATGCCTTTTGGCATCTGTACTATTGAAAGTAATGAGTCTAGCCCCTTAAGATACTTGGAAGGTGCTGGTACTCCTAGAATTGGCAAGGTTGTTTTGGCTGCCAGAACTCCAGCGAGGTGAGCAGCACCACCTGCACCTGCAATAATACAGCGCAAACCACGATCAATAGCTGTTTGTGCGTATTCAAGAGCAATATCTGGAGTACGGTGAGCAGAGATTACTTGGGTTTCATATGGGATACCAAAATCCCGTAACTGAGCCGCAGCCTGCTGCATGACACCCCAATCACTGTTGCTGCCCATAACGATACCTACTAGTGGCTTTTTCATTTAACTCCTTATTGGTTCTGATTACTAATTTTCATACGTAGAATAATACTTATTTTTTTTACTGGGGGCTAATATTATTTAGCATTTTTACATCTACTAAGTTATTACTATTAGCTATTCCTGATAAAACAGTAAATGGTTTTGATGGTTCACCCAAATCAGATAGCACTACAGATGCACCGGTAAAGTCCTGTTTTTCAGTATAGCTGTTCACTGTAACAACTGTGTCAAGACCTGCGGCAAGAGCAGATTTTAATCCACATTCAGAGTCCTCTATCGCTATACATTGTTGAGCTTGTAAGTCCAGATGTTTAAGTGTCCATAGATAAATATCCGGCGCTGGCTTTTTTTTAGGAACGATATCGCCTGCCGCGATTACATTAAACCAAGAGAGAGAATCCTCACCTAATGTAGATTTTAGAAGTGTAGTTACATTCTCCGGCGTAGTGGTGGTTGCGATCGCAATTTTTATTTTAGCAGAACGTAGTTCCTGAATTAGGCGAGTAACGCCTGGACGTAGTGGGATTAGACCACGATTAAGTAATGCTACAAAATGCTTTGTTTTAGTACTATGTAAATCAGCAACCCAATCGTCTAATTCGTTTATCTTTAATTTGTCAGGGGCATATGTTTCCATATAATAGCGGATACGTTCTTTTCCCCCTGTGATATTAAGCAGCTCTCCGTATAGCGCAATGTTCCAATCCCAGTTAAGGCCAAAATCATTAAATGCGGCATTAAAAGCAAGGCGGTGACCATCACGTTCGGTATCAGCTAATGTGCCATCAACGTCAAATAACACTGCAGAAATCTTATTATTTCTCATTATTTATTATGAAGATACCAGTTTGGCATTTGTTATTAAGAAATTTAAGTGGCTATGGCCTGGATGGCACAAAGCTTGCTCGCTGCAAACGATCTAATACTGCCATCCAGTCCGGATTATTAGGTGGCGTTTCTAATAATAGGCGGTCATATTGGCCATTATCAAATCGGCGCAAGGTTGCATAGAGCTGCCTTCCATAGGCTGTTGGTTCGTTGGACATTGGGAAACACATGAAGTCTTTATTTTTTATTTTAGTAAGAAATTCCGCTGACCATCCTAATAACATTGGATGCAAACCTAGCTTTTCTATTTCTCTACAACGTTCCCATAATGATGTATTGGGCCAGATTTCAAGTGGTGTTAATGGAGCATAATGGGAGTTTAGAGAACCTGATACACGTATATCAGATTGTTTTTTTTCTGAAAGAAAGACTTCGTCATCCAGCACTTCAGCTAATTTTGTTAATGGGATTCCACCTGGTCGTAAGACGATTGCAGAGTTTTCCTTAAAACTAACAATCGTACTTTCAAGGCCGATTTTACACAAGCCACCATCCAGGATCATATCTACTTTATGACCCAGCTCATCGAAAACGTGTGCTGCAGTTGTAGGGCTGATCCGCCCAAAACGATTAGCTGATGGCGCAGCTAGCGCCCTTTCAGGTCCCATGGCATCTAATAGAGCACGCGCAGTGGGATGGTCTGGCATTCTTAGTCCCACCATATCTTGGCCGCCCGTTACATTTAAAGAGACATGATTAGTTCGTGGCAGGATTAAGGTTAGTGGTCCTGGCCAGAAGTGTTTGGCAAGTAGCCTAGCCGCCCTTGGTATTTCCTGTGCCCAGTGATCAAGTTGAGATAATTGGGAAAAATGAACTATTAACGGATGGTTTGCAGGTCTTTCTTTAATTTCAAATATACGGTTTACTGCGGATGGAATCGAGATGTCTGCTCCTAGGCCATACACAGTTTCTGTTGGAAAGGCTACTATTCCCCCCGCTTTCAGTTTAGTAGCAGCAGAAGAAATTTGACTAGATAATTCCGGCATCAGAATAATAGTAGTACATATGTTATAGAAATTGTCTCTACATGTCTGAAGGATAAAAAACAGATTTTTTATTTTTTATCCTTAAATGGATTTTAAATCCAAGGACATTGTCTTCTTGGTTATAACCCATCGTGCCTCCCGAGTCAGTAACAAACTTAAAGGACTAATATATGAGAGGGCCTATAGTAAATCAATGCGGGTCATTCACAGCAATTTTTGTGCTGACTATAATACTAAGAAACTTCTAACATACGTTGCAGTGCAAGTTTCGCAAATTTAGTATCTTCTTCCGGTACACTAATCTGGTTTACTACGTTTCCATTTATCAGGTTCTCTAACGTCCAGGCAAGGTGTTGAGGGTCAATACGAGCCATAGTAGAACACATGCATACAGTTGGGGACATAAATTGTATAACTTTTTCCTCAGGCTTAAATTCTTCTGCAATACGACTAACAAGATTTAATTCAGTCCCTACTAACCAGCGAGTACCTCTTTCTGCTTGTTTTATTTTATTAATGATAAAGTCAGTAGAGCCAACATAATCAGAATTATTACAAACCTCAAAACTACATTCTGGATGAGAGATAACGAGTCCATCAGGATATTTGTTTCGGAACCGAATAATATGCTGCGGTTGGAACATTTGGTGAACCGAGCAGTGTCCCTTCCATAAAAGAATCTTGGCTTTTTTAATTTGTTCTCGAGTAAGGCCGCCCATAGGTTTATCAAAGTCCCAGACCACCATCTCATCCTGCGGAATTCCAAGTTTGTGCCCACTCCAACGCCCTAGGTGTTGGTCAGGGAAAAAAAGTATTTTTTCACGCCGTGAGAAAGACCATTTAAGGATTTCAAGAGCATTACTAGATGTGCAGACGATACCACCATGTTCTCCACAGAAGGATTTCAAGTTTGCCGCTGAGTTGATGTAAGTTGCTGGCGTAATAGTTTCATCCGGGTCCAATACTTCTGACAATTCACGCCAGACTCTTCTTACCTTAGTGTGGTCTGCCATATCTGCCATCGAGCATCCTGCAGAGAGATCAGGCAAGATAGAAATTTGATCGGGTTTGGATAGAATGTCAGCTACTTCAGCCATGAAATGTACGCCACAAAATACTAGATACTTTGCATCAACCTGGCTTGCAAGACGTGAAAGTCCGAGTGAATCTCCGGTAAGATCCGCGTGTTTATAAACATCGGCTCTCTGGTAGTGATGTGCAAGTATTACTGCACGTTTTCCTAGAATAGCTTTCGCCGCAATAATACGTTTCTCACAAGCGTCATCCTGTAGCGTATCAAATTGATCAAACTCCATTACTTCTGCTTGCATGGCTACTCCATTACTGAATAAGGAAGATAAACTATACTAATAGGACAAAAATACTAGGTATGAGTTCTCATAGACTTTTATTTGTTCTTACTGAGGATGACAAATTACGTATCGCTTCCGCATTGCTACATGAGAAAACCTTCTCTATGGCCTCCTGTTGAGGGAGCCAAGCATAACGCAGATGCTCTCTCGGCGACACTATAACTGGGGTAGGCTTTGGTAAAAGTAAGCTAAAAACATGTTCAGTATTATGAGTTACGCCCGGAGCATAGCGCCATCTCCACTCCTGAAAAATCTCATATTTATTTATAAAATTCAAGTCCGTTAATAAAAAATTAGTGGCATCTATCCCTGTTTCTTCAGTGGTTTCTCTGGCTGCTGTTTGTAATAATGCTTCATTCTGATCTTGACTGCCGGTAATTGACTGCCAATAGCCAGGATGGTCAGCCCGCTCCAGTAATAGAACCTGTAGATCAGGAGTGTAAACTACGACTAAAACAGAAATAGGGGCTTTATATTTCTCCATAACATCAGGTAGAAACAGCAGGTGAAATAGCGGGCTAACTTTGTATTAAGTAGTACAAATATTTTAAGTTTCTTGTTTTTCAGTACGACGTAGCCGTATATGTAGTTCTTGTAATTGTTTCTCGTCTACTAAACTTGGTGCCTGCGTCAATAAGCATTGAGCGCGCTGTGTCTTGGGAAAAGCAATAACATCACGTATTGATTCTTCACCCGCCATCAAGGTAACCACACGGTCAAGCCCGAATGCAATGCCGCCATGAGGTGGCGCCCCATACTGTAAGGCTTCCAATAAGAAGCCAAATTTCTCTTTGGCTTCGCTTATTTCTATATTTAGGGCATGGAATACCTTTAACTGTATATCTCTGCGATGAATACGAACTGATCCACCTCCAATCTCAGAGCCATTTAGTATCATATCAAATGCTTTCGATAAAGCTTTTCCGGGGTCTGTTTCCAGTAAATCCTCATGACCATCAGCAGGAGATGTAAATGGGTGATGTAGCGCTTGCCATCGATTCTCATCCTCATTTCGTTCAAACATTGGGAAATCTATTACCCATAAAGGTTTCCATCCAGGCTCGATAAGGTCTAAATCCTGGCCAATTTTTACGCGTAATGCACCTAATGATTCGTTAACTATCTTTAACTTTCCCGCGCCAAAGAATATGAGGTCCCCGTCATTAGCAGCTGTACGTTCAAGGATAATCTTTACTGTTTCTTCTGGTAAGAATTTCAATATTGGGGACTGTAATCCCTCAAGCCCTTTTTCAAGAGAATTGACCTTGATATAGGCAAGTCCTTTTGCACCATAGATCCCAACAAAATTAGTATAGTCATCAATTTCTTTACGAGACAGCTTGCTACCCTGAGGCACACATAGTGCTGCTATACGCCCACCTGGTTTCTGCGCAGCGTCACGGAATACCTTGAACTCTACTTCCTTCATGGCATCGGTAAGCTCGGTGAGCACCAACGGTATTCGCAAATCAGGTTTATCAGATCCATATTTCAGCATGGCCTCAGAAAATGCCATACGTGGAAAAGGGGATTGCAGCTTAATTTGTAATACATTGTTGAATAAATTACAGATCATTTCTTCCATCAGCACCATAATCTCAGGTTCTTTGAGGAAAGATGTCTCGATATCAATCTGTGTAAATTCTGGTTGACGGTCGGCACGAAGATCTTCATCACGAAAGCATCTTGTAATCTGGTAGTACCGATCAAACCCTGAAACCATGAGCAACTGTTTAAATAATTGCGGTGATTGTGGAAGCGCAAAGAAATGTCCAGGATTTGTTCGCGACGCCACCAGGTAATCACGCGCTCCTTCCGGCGTTGATTTGGTTAGTATAGGTGTTTCAACATCAATAAAATCCTGTTGGTCCAGAAATTTACGAATTTCCATTGTAACTTTGTGGCGTAATCGTAAATTTTTCTGCATCTGTGGCCGCCTAAGGTCAAGATAACGATGTTCCAGGCGGACAGTCTCGCTAAGATTTTCGTCATCCATCATGAAGGGTGGTGTCAGAGAGGTGTTAAGAATCTCGATTGATTTTGTCAGTACTTCAATCTCTCCACTTATAAGGTTTGTATTGATAGTCCCTTCCGGACGGTGGCGAACTAATCCAGTAATTTTAAGCACGAACTCGTTTCGAATTTTTTCCGCACTCTGGAATGCCAATACATTGTCTGGATCACATACAATTTGTACTAGACCTTCACGATCGCGCATATCAATAAAAATTACACCTCCGTGATCACGGCGGCGGTGTACCCAGCCAAATAGTGTCACGGTTTGATTAAGGTATTGGGTGCCAATGAGGCCGCAGTAATTGGTGCGCATATTATTTCTTTTCGCTATCTGTTTCGTTGATCAAGGTTTTATTGTTCCCATTAGGCGAGACAACACCCATGGAAATAATATATTTCAGTGCTTCATCTACGCTCATATCAAGCTCAATTACGTCACTTCTCAGCATCATTAGGAAGAATCCTGATGTAGGGTTAGGTGTAGTAGGAACATAGATGCTTATGTAATCCCCCTTCAGGTGATTAGCAACATCCCCACCGGGTTGCCCTGTCATAAATGCAATTGTCCACGCACCCTCACGTGGGTACTGAACCAGTAGCGCTTTACGGAAGGCCTCTCCTTTACTTGAGAATATAGTGTCACTTACTTGCTTAATGCTCCAGTAAATTGATTTAACTACCGGGATACGCCATAGCACTCCTTCCCAGAACACGAGCAGCTTTTGGCCAATAATATTTGCAGTCATTATGCCGGTTATGAATACAACGAGCAGTGTAAGAATCGTACCAACTCCATAGACATTCATGCCTAGTAGTACCTCAGGCTGAAATTTGTCAGGTAGCAGGAGCAGAGATTGATCCATAGTGCTAATCAAGAATTTAAGAACCCAAGCGGTCAGGCCTATAGGTACCCAGATAAGAAGTCCAGTAATAAAATAGCGTTTCATATTGAATGATTATCCGTGCAAGACATTTATTTTGTAGTAGAAGGTGTACTGGCTTTTGGCGCAGGATTAGGTGTAGTTTTAGGCTTGGTTTCAGACATAGAGTCACTCTTCGCTTCTGTTTTTGGTTTTGATTGTGGCCCATTCTTAAAATCAGTGGCGTACCAGCCACTACCTTTTAACTGAAAGCCAGCGGCAGAAATAAGCTTAGTATAAGTATTGCTGCCACATGTAGGGCAAACTGGAATAGGCTCATCACTTAATTTCTGCAAGTGTTCTTTTTTAGTGCCGCAAGGTCCGCACTGGTATTCGTAAATAGGCATGTAATTCTCGACAACACATAATTTAGAATAGTAAGATTATACCCCAACCACTTAGTTTAATTGTGGAGACATGAGGACACTGGTATCAGTTAAAGAAGTAAAAATGGTTTGAATAATCAGAGAAATTACGGCTAGGGTTAAATTTACTTAACTATATGGTCGGCTCGGGCTGTCTATTGCAAGGGAGTCTAATCTTCAATTTTTTTTCTCAAAGTTTTAATCTGTCCATGACGTGTCTTACTATCTAGACGTTTTCTATTAGAACTCATAGTGGGTCTTGTTACTCTACGTTTCCTGGGTACGCTCGATACGCTTTCAATTAGTTTAAATAATCTTTTTAAAGCTTCATCCCGATTTTTTTCCTTACTACGGTATTGCTGTGCCTTAATTACAATAACGCCCTCAGAATTAATGCGCTGATCATTTAATTGCAATAGACGTTCCTTGAGAGGGTCCGGCAGGGATGAGGAATTAATAGAAAAGCGTAAATGAATTGCATTAGAAACTTTATTTACATTCTGCCCGCCTGCCCCTTGTGCCCGGATTGCACTTATCTTTATCTCATTATCCGCAATCGTAACCTTGCTAGTTATATGGTGGAGGGCATATTTTTGCATTTGAAATATATGGCTATTATTTGAAATACAATAAATAGGGGTTAATATTTTCTACAAAAACAATATAACATATTGATATATATTTGTTTTATTGTTTGTTCTTCTTGGAAATTTTTTAGGGTTTGTATTAGACAGTAAATAATGATATAAATACGAATAGTTATCATTATTAATCAGTGCGACAATTTGCCACATTCTAGTAACCAGTAGAATCAAGTAATATCAAAAATTGTTCATATTAATTAATTAATAATGACTAAGCCTAAACCTAATTTAAATTTAATAGAAGAGCCTATCGTGATGGAAAAGAAAAGCCACGCTGATGTTCGAAAAAAACTTCTGACTATTAATAGTCACGAGTTATTAAAGCATGAGAAAGAGGTTTTTATCATGCATAAGGGTGATCAGTACCACTTGCGTTGTACGCGTAGTGGTAAGTTAATATTAACTAAATAGTGAACTTACAATACTTATCATGTATATTTGTATCTGCAGAGGTGTAACAGATACCGCAATCCGTAAGGCTGTTTGTGATGGTGCTGACCGGATGAAGGATCTGAGAGCCTGCCTTGGAGTGAGTGAGCAATGCGGTTTATGCGCTGCCCATGCAAAAGAGGTATTAGAGCAAGAGTTGTTGCGCAAACATAGATAGCAGCCGTAACACTCTAAATCTACTCGGCGTATCCTTTTATTCAGCCTGAGGAGGCAGATATGATAGGTAATCCAGAGATTATCAAATTATTAAACAATCAGTTACGCCATGAGTTGACCGCAGTTAACCAGTATTTTTTACATGCGCGTATGTATAAAAATTGGGGATTTATCAGTCTTGGTAAGCACGAATACGATGAGTCTATAGAAGAGATGAAGCACGCTGATCTGATTATTGAACGGATCTTATTTCTGGAAGGGCTCCCTAACTTGCAGGAGTTAGGAAAGCTTATGATTGGTGAGAAAACAGAGGAATGTGTGGCATGTGACCTCAAGCTAGAGTTGGCTTCACGTGATGATCTAACAATTGCAATTACCGCGTGTGAAGGTTCTAAGGACTATGTCTCAAGAGAATTGTTCAAGAAAATCATGGAAGATACGGAAGAGCATATCGACTGGTTGGAAACACAATTGGATGTAATGCATAAGGTTGGTACTCAGAACTGGCTTCAAAGTCAAATGTAACTCTGTTCTGGTTCAGTCGTTTCGACTGAGCTTGTAGCAAAATTTTCCTTGTTATTTATGTGGGAATGCTGGCCAGTGTTTCTACTCCTTTACCACAGGTGGTTAGGTCACAACGATCTAGCAACGCGCATGGTTTGCCAGATTTTCTACTCCCTTACCAAAGGTGGTTAGGTCACAACGATCTAGCAGCACGCATGGTTTGCCAGATTTTCTACAAAAATGTTTTACAGCAAAATAAGTTTCATGGTTTACACAATCAACTGGGCAAATGACCATATCTGCACAAGTTAAAAGATCAGGTAAGCGATCCGTATCGCCTTTCTGATTACCACGATAAATCAGTAAGCTCCCTCCTAGTGACTCGATCAGGCAACGATATTCTGGATATAGCTTGCCACGCCCACCAACACACAAAACACATTTATTTGAGATGTCAGGGCAATTAATTAGAATTTTATTATAGGTGAAACTACTTGATGTGCCTGCTGCAGGAGTGCGCGCAGTAGTGACCTTAATAAGCGGCATCCAATTCGCCTCGGATAGCTTAGTTATTTTGTAGTCATTGAACTTATATCTTAGAGAGTTACAAATATTTTTGAGATATAAAGAATTGCTAACAATGCTTCTCAATAAGTACTTAAGTTTAATATCTGCTCTATGACGGAAGTACGAGAGCTTAAATTTCTTAGTCTGATCCAGGGCCTGATTCACGATAGGAGCAGTAGAATCTAAAAGATATTTTTGGGGGTAACTCAAAGTTTTAACTCCTTATAAGTAGCTGAAAGAGGCTGGCTGGTCTTGGAGTTAAGACTGGCTTGCTAAATTATTGTTGGATTAGGGCGGCAACAATAAATTTACCGATTTTTTTATTAAA
>CAJQRL010000025.1 GCA_905612245.1 uncultured Nitrosomonadaceae bacterium
TGAATTTCTTAATCATGCGCGTGCCATTCGAGACGAGCGTAAATTAGCAAAAAATGAAGGGCGAGTACCAAAAATTCTAGAATTACTCCAATCTTGGGGGGGTGCCACTCTTGCGTATAGGAAACGAATGATAGATAGCCCATCTTATACCCTGAATCATGAAGAAGTGGAAAAGGCATTGGAGGAGGGCATAACATTTTCTGAAGGTCTTACACCTGAAAGTATAGAGCTTGATCAATGGGAACATGCTAAATCCATAAAATTTTCAATTAAAGAACTAGACGAAGAAGGGTCGTGGCAAAAAATCGGAGAAACTGAATTGCCAGCACGTGCTGTACTGGTTGCAGCAGGTACACAGCCGAACACGGTGCTTGCCAGAGAAGATAAGAAAAATTTCAAACTACACGGGCGTTATTTTGCTTCTTGCGATGAGAGTGGGGACCCTGTAGAACCGGTCCATGGAAATCCTAAACCAGAAACTCCAATGGTCCTTTTAAGTCGTTGTAATGATGGTCGTTTCATTAGTTTTTTTGGAGATCTTCACCCGTCCTACTCTGGGAATGTGGTAAAGGCAATGTCTAGTGCAAAGCAGGGTTATCCTGTGGTAAGTCGGGTGCTTAGTCGGCAGTCTCCAATATCAGTAGAAGAAAATTCAAAATTCTTTTCTGGAATTAATGCACGGTTACGACCTACAGTACATAGTATAGAAAGACTCACCCCAACTATTATTGAAGTTATAGTACATGCACCTATGGCGGCAGAACGTTTCCAGCCAGGTCAATTCTATCGTTTTCAGAACTTTGAAACGCTAGCAATTAATGCTGGGAATACGAAGCTTGCTATGGAGGGAATTGCCCTGACAGGCGCATCAGTAGATATAGAAAGAGGATTAGTATCATTAATAGCATTAGAAATGGGTGGATCAGCTGATTTATGTGCCACGCTTAGTCCTGGTGATCCGGTTGTACTAATGGGTCCAACAGGGACCCCAACAGAAATCGTACCAGGCGAGACCAAGGTGTTAGTTGGAGGCGGGCTAGGAAATGCAGTTTTATTTTCTATAGGTGCTGCAGCAAGAGCAGCGGGATCAAAGGTCTTGTATTTTGCCGGATATAAAAAATTGATTGATCGTTATAAAGTAGAAGAAATTGAAGCAGCTGCAGATACAGTTGTATGGTGTTGTGATGAGTCGCCAGGATTTAAACCTTCGCGGCCTGGCGATTTTAGCTATATTGGAAATATGGTAGAGGCAATGGTTGCCTATGGTAGTGGAGCTTTAGGCCCTCAGCCCATTAAGTTGGCTGAGGCTGACAGAATACTTACTATTGGCTCAGATCGAATGATGGCAGCGGTAGGTATTGCTCGACGAAATGAACTAAAGCCCTATTTAAAGGCGGATCATTTTGCAATCGGCTCCATAAACTCACCAATGCAGTGCATGATGAAAGAAATTTGTGCGCAGTGCTTGCAGCCTCATAAAAATCCGGAAACCGGTGCAATTACCTATGTATTTTCATGTTTCAATCAGGATCAACCGCTTGATCAGGTTGATTTTGGTGGACTTGCATCAAGATTACGCCAGAACAGTGCTCAGGAGAAGCTGACCACAAAGTGGATTAGTCATTGTTTAAAGGAATCAGGCGAGATTAGAACCTAAGAGTACAAAATTTAACTTATCTTGTATTCTGCGCAACACATCACACCCAGAATTATTTATAATCGAGGGCTCTTAGAAAAATAAGAGTTATTTGTTAGTGGAGATTTTATATGGGTGTTTTATAGAAATATAAAATATCTATTAAAGGGGATTGTCAATGTTTATAGGAATACCCGCGGAGGTGTTAGATGGAGAAACCCGCGTTGCAGCTACTCCAGAGACCGTTAAGAAGTTCTCTGCTAATGGGTCTCATGTCGTTCTGATACAGTCAGGAGCGGGCGTTGGGGCAAGTATTACTGATGAGAGTTTTAAGGAAGCCGGTGCAACTATAGTAAATGATGCGGCAGAACTTTACAGATTATCTGAGATAGTACTTAAAGTACAAGCTCCGGATTCTTCCGAGATAAAGATGATACGTAAGGATGCAGTTCTACTTGGTCTGTTATCTCCACATAAGACGGAAGGCATTGCTTCACTAGCAGCTCATGGGTTAACCGCATTTTCTATGGAGAAGATACCGCGTATTTCTCGTGCTCAAAATATGGACGTACTTTCTTCACAGGCTAATATTGCTGGATATAAGGCGGTGCTGATAGCAGCAAATGTTTATCAGAAGTTCCTCCCTATGTTGATGACAGCAGCAGGTACTGTGAAGGCTGCACGTATACTAGTATTAGGAGCAGGGGTTGCAGGTTTGCAGGCCATTGCTACAGCAAAACGTCTAGGGGCAGTAATTGAAGCATTTGATGTGCGTCCAGTAGCAAAAGAGCAAGTAGAAAGTCTGGGTGCGAAATTTGTTGAAGTGCCCCTAAGCGATGAGGAAAAGGAACAGGCAGAAACCGCAGGTGGTTATGCACGGGAGATGTCTGATGACTATAAGCGTCGCCAGGGAGAATTAGTGCATCAACGAGCCTTAGTGGCAGATATCATTATCACTACAGCATTAATCCCAGGGCGCCCGGCACCAGTTTTAATTCATGAAGATACTGTAAAAGAAATGAAACCTGGCTCAGTGATTGTAGATATGGCAGTAGAGGCTGGTGGGAATTGTCCGTTATCAGAATTAAATAAAACTGTAGTTAAGCATGGTGTGAGCCTCATAGGAATAGCCAATATTCCTGGACTAGTGGCCGCAGATTCT
>CAJQRL010000026.1 GCA_905612245.1 uncultured Nitrosomonadaceae bacterium
GCCAGGGTGGCCCTTTGTTTTAATTGCTTTCGCCTTATCATGTGCCGGATTATTTGAAATTTATAGTCGGAAACGTCACGCGCGCGCTGTCAATAAATTTCGCTTATCTATTCACTCAATATTATCTGGTTTGTATCCAGAACCTATTAACTGGCCTAAAGATATAGACGTATATTTATGTGAAAAGTTACCTGCAATGCAGAGAGTAATTGAGGAATTTAGATATAGAGTGCCTCAAGCGGATATACCTAAATACAATAAAAATTGGCATAGCTACTGTAAATTTTGTGACGAAATAACGGACGATAGCTGTAATACAGAAGATTTGAATTCTGGTGAAGTATCAAAAAAACAGGTTTTTCATACGCTTGTTTCTAATATTCTAAGTCATGGGAAATAGATTTTTCTGATTTTTTCTTGGCTTTAATTATGTATATAACTCGGTAGCATAGATCTATATATTTATTAAATAGAGTTCCTAACCTAATCCATACTTAAGCGATGAGGGATATAAGCTGAGCTAGTAGAGGGTGAGCATAAGCATTACAAGGAGATGAAGTATTAAGTAATAACACTATATAAATGTTATCTGTATTTGGAAGGGAAGCTGCTGTCACTAATGCAAATCAGTCTGCCGGAATTATTGTCTACAATAAGTACGAAGAGAAATGTCTACATTAACCACATCTAGTGCCTGGCTATCATTGCAGGATCACCTGCCAGTTATGGCAAAGCAGAATTTACGCGAGCTATTTACTCAAGATCCCAACAGGTTTAAGAGTTTTTCATTAAAACTCAATGATATTTTAATGGACTATTCAAAGCATCCGATTAGCCAGAGTACGATTAATTTATTGTTAGAACTTGCTCGCCAGCAGGGTTTAGAAGAAAAAATCTCAGAGATGTTTTGTGGTGGAAGGGTAAATTTCTCGGAGGACCGTGCGGCCCTCCATTTTGCGTTGCGAAGAGAAGATGCCTTGATACTAGATGGTGTGGATATCATGCCTGAAATCCATGATGTATTAACGAAAATGGAGAGGTTTACATCCTCTATTAGGAATGGGGAACGTAAGGGTTACTCAGGGAAGGCTTTTACTGACATCGTAAGTATTGGAATTGGCGGCTCTAATTTAGGGCCGGTAATGGTAACTGAAGCACTTAAACCTTATAGTGCAGATCACATCTCTTCACACTTCATTTCTAATATTGATGGTACTCAGCTATCGACTATTTTAAAAAAATTAAACCCAGAAACGACACTATTTATTATCGCTTCTAAGACTTTTACCACACAAGAAACTATGGCTAATGCACGTGCTGCCCGTAAGTGGTTTCTAGCTCAAGGTGGGAGTGAAAAAATCATTGCGGATCATTTTGTTGCAGTCTCTACAAATCGTATGGAAGTAGAGAAATTTGGCATTAATGCAGACAATATATTTAAGTTTTGGGACTGGGTAGGCGGAAGGTATTCATTGTGGTCAGCAATTGGCTTGCCTATTGCACTTAGTATTGGCATGGAAAATTTCTACTTGTTTCTTAAAGGGGCCAGAGAAATGGATCAGCATTTCATTGCTGCTCCTATGGAAAGAAACTTGCCGGTTATACTCGGACTTATTGGAATTTGGCAAATCAATTTTTTCGGCAACAAATCTCATGCAATTTTACCTTATGACCAATCTTTACATCGTTTTCCAGCCTACCTGCAACAGTTGGAAATGGAAAGTAACGGTAAACGGATAGATCGAAGTGGCAACGAAGTGGATTATAGTACGGGAGCTATAGTGTGGGGGGAGCCTGGAACAAATGGCCAGCATGCTTTCTACCAGTTGCTGCACCAAGGAACACAAATTACCCCGGCAGATTTTTTAGCTCCCTGTATAAGTCACAACCCTGTAGATAATCAACATCGCTTATTGCTGGCTAATTTCATTGCTCAAACTGAGGCAATGATGCAAGGTAAGAAAAAAAATGAAATTTGTGAGGAGTATGAAGTAGAACTATCTGAAGAAAGTCCTATAAAAGATACATTTAAAAAAACAATCCCACATAAGGTTTTCCCTGGAGGACGTCCCACTACATCCATTCTATTTAAAAAATTAGATCCTAAAACATTAGGTTCTCTTATTGCACTTTATGAACACAAGGTATTTGTACAGAGTGTAATCTGGAACACAAACCCATTTGATCAATGGGGTGTTGAGCTTGGCAAACAGCTTACAGGAAAAGTTCTAGATGAACTGAAGAATGAAATGCAAATAACTTCTCATGATTCTTCTACGAATGGTCTCATTAACTATTTTAAGGAAAATCGTTAGCAATACTTATTTGCCTACAATGATGGAAATTATTCCAGTAGATATGTTTAACGCTATCCTTGGTAAAATTCTATGAATGGGGCTGTATTTTTCAGGTTATTTCATTCCAATAAAATGCTCACGGTAGTATTTCAATTCCGCAATGGAATCGTAAATATCTGCTAACGCCTCATGTTTTCCCTGTTTAGTCAAACCTGCCAAGATTTCTGGCTTCCAACGCTTAACTAGTTCCTTAAGTGAGCTTACATCCAGATTTCGGTAGTGAAAATGAGCCTCTAATTTTGGCATTGTACGAGCCAGGAAACGTCGGTCCTGACAGATAGTACTCCCACACATCGGAGAAATACTTGGAGGTACGTATTCCTGCAAAAAAGTAAGCATCTCTTTTTCAACTTCATTTTCATTCAGTTTAGATGTTTTTACTTTATCAATTAAACCAGACTTTGAATGGGTAGATGTATTCCATTTATCCATGTTATCAAGCACCGAGTCTGACTGGTGCACTGCCAGAACGGGTGCTTCTGCTACTACATTTAATTGAGAATCGGTTATCACTAAGGCTACTTCTAAGATACGGTCGCTATCAGGTAGAAGACCGCTCATTTCCATATCAATCCAGATGAGGTTATTGTTATTTACTTGTGCCATAATAAAAGAGTAAGTAAGAATTGTTAATTTGCAATTGTGTCATATCATTAGCTATCCGTCACTTTTTGACTTTATTCTCCATGTTTTACAATTTTTAATTATGCCAATATTTACTGTTATATTTCTATTAACTTTAATGTGTGTTGTTTCAACCAGAGTCTGGTTAGCTACAAGGCATATTCGTTATGTTCATAAGCATCGGAACAGCGTTCCTGAGAACTTCTCTTCCCAAATCAATCTTGACTCACATCAAAAAGCAGCAGATTACACTTGTGCTAAGACTCGTTTAAATTATGCCAATATTTGTCTAGATACGGCATTACTATTGATACTCACCCTTGGAGGGGGGCTAAATGCTCTTAATTTATTCTGGTCCAATTGGTTTAGTGATCCTCTGTTACAGGGCATGATATTTATTTTAGGCACAATACTGTTAATGGGGCTGGTAGAAATACCCATTAGTTATTACCGTGCTTTTGTTATTGAAAAGAAGTTTGGTTTCAATAAAATGACTCACACCATGTTTTTTGTAGACCTTATTAAGAAAGGTTTACTGGGAATATTACTTGGCCTGCCTCTTTTATTTGGTGCTCTATGGCTCATGGAAAAAACAGGTGCTAATTGGTGGTTGTATGTCTGGTTGATGTGGGTGGCTTTTAATTTGATTATATTGTCTGTTTACCCTACTTGGATCGCTCCTCTTTTTAATAAATTTACGCCATTAGAAGATGCCGCGCTCAAAGCACGTATAGAACAATTAATGCAAAAATGTGGTTTTAAATCTAGTGGTTTATTTGTGATGGATGGGTCCCGGCGGAGTAGCCATGGAAATGCTTACTTCACAGGTTTTGGTCAAAATAAACGTATTGTATTTTTTGATACATTACTTTCGCAGCTTAATCCAGCAGAAATAGAGGCAGTATTAGCTCACGAGTTAGGGCACTTTAAACGGAATCATGTTATTAAGCGTATTTTTTTGACTTTTACTATTAGTTTGGTTTTTTTATGGTTGCTGGGCTATCTAATGAACCAGGATTGGTTTTATCAGGGATTAGGTGTATTTTCCTCAAATGAGACTCTGGCTAATATAGCCTCTCCTTCAACTGCAATGGCATTATTGTTATTTTTCTTAGTAATGCCTACATTTACTTTCTTATTTCAGCCACTATCCAGTTTATATTCGAGGAAGCATGAATTTGAGGCTGATGCATATGCAGTAGAGAAGGCATCTTCTGGTGACCTTATTCAGGCACTTGTGAAGCTATACCAAGATAATGCCGCAACACTTACTCCCGATCCGCTGCATTCTGCATTTTATGATTCACATCCACCTGCCTCGGTAAGAATAGCTAGATTACAAAACTTAGCGCATAATTAACTTTATAGAAAGCAGGCAATAATTTTTTTATTACCCAACTTACAGGAGTAATAATGGCAGTCTTTAGCAATAGTCTTTCGGCTAAAAAATGTAAGCCGTGTGAAGGAAATGTACCGCCACTTTCAACTACGGAAATTGAAGAAATGTTGCATCAACTTGATGGGTGGGAGCTTCTTGATGGGTTGATAGGTAAGACTTATAACTTTAAAAACTATTATGAGGTTATGGCTTTTGTTAACACAGTGGCATGGATATCTCATGGTGAGGATCACCACCCTGATATAGCATTGGGTTACAATAAATGTCGAGTAGAGTATATAACCCATTCAACAGGTGGTTTGTCTGAGAATGATTTTATTTGTGCAGCAAAGATTGATGTTTTATTTAAGGTTTGAATCTGGCGTCTGATTCTTTATCCGTACTGCCTGTTAGCGGACAAATAGTTGCTGCATTTGGCAGGCAGTATTTGGTCGAGATTACTAATGGTGAGATTCTTTCCTGCGTACTGCGCGGGAAAAAGAGTGGCGCTGTTTGTGGTGACCAGGTTCAGGTTAAGCACACTACAGTTGGTCAGGGTGTGATCGAAGCTATTTCTCCACGCGATACACTCATATATCGTAGCAATACTATTCGTAAAAAACTTATTGCTGCAAATATTACCCAAATCATTATTGTAATTTCTGCTGTACCTAGTTTTGATGAGGATCTGGTCAATCGTTGTCTCGTTACTGCCGAGAATCAGAATATCAAGGCCTTAATTGTTCTTAACAAGACTGATCTTATTAATCCTACGCGTGCCGTATTGCCCAAGCTCTTACTTTATCAAAAGATAGGATATACCTTGTTACAACTAAGTGCGGAAAAGGATATCACGCCTCTTTTGCCATATTTACAAGGGCATCTAAACGTTCTGGTTGGTCAATCTGGGATGGGGAAATCAACTCTTATCAATGCCCTTATTCCGGATGCCGACCGCGCTACTGCAAAAATTTCCAGTACACTTGATAGTGGACGGCATACAACTACACACACTCAGCTTTATCATCTGGATAAAAATACACATATTATTGATTCCCCTGGAATTCAGGAGTTTGGTTTACACCATATGAGTAATACAGATCTGGCATGGGGATTCATAGAATTTCATCCGCACATCGGGCGATGTAAATTTAGTGATTGTCTTCATACGAATGAACCAGATTGTGCGCTGGAAAGAGCCACCCAAGAAAATAAAATAGACCCACGCCGCCTTGGGTTTTACCGCAAACTAATTGCTTACAAAATGTAATATTATTTTATTAATCAATACTACGTGCGAATAACCCTTGGATATGCCGAGCATTGTTACCTTCAATAGCATTGATGGCCTCAATCTGTTGAGGGGAGGCCTCCATAATATGTTTAAACACAAACCATTGTACCGTTTGACTGTATGGTGGTGTTGTTAGTGATCCTTTGTAATGATAGAAGTTTTTTATATCATGTAGCTCGTCGCTATATAGTAAATCATCTAGTTTCACCATTCCTAGCTCTAAGGGAGCTAATGTATCTTCATTTTTTGGTATCTTGTCTAAAAACTCATCAAGAAATTTATTACTCCGACCTTCTTTGAATAAAATACCAAGTACTAGATAGCGTGGAGTGATGCTTTTGTCTTTAAGTGGCGTTGTAGAGACAATATGCATTTCCATCGGGAAAGTCATCCCGTCAACTAAATGCTCAGAAGGGGTATGGAAATGCATTTGCTTAAAATCATATTTTATCCCCTCATAAGATACTGTACTGCCGGCTTTAAAATCAAGCTGTACAGTGTGGCCTAGGTTCTCAACAGCTTTAATTTCATCCTTGTAATTAAAAGTTATTCCATGACTGTTGCTTTCTTTCTCTCTGAAAGAACGAATATTAATTGGAGACTGCATATGGCCATGATCTAATTCAGGCTGGATATAAAGTCCAGTTTTACTATGAGGTGAATCAGAGCTGTTAATAACATCCTTAATTTGTTTAAGATTGGCACAGGACATTAGTAATAGTGACGAAAATAAGATCAGAAGTGGTGTGATATTTTTTGACATAGAATTATTTTATGTTAGATAATTAAATTATGAATGATACTTCTTGCTAAGAGAATGAACGGCGTCAATTAGGGCTAAAGCACTCTCTGGAGGGGTGAACTGAGAGATGCCGTGACCAAGGTTGAATACGTGTCCGCTGCCACTACCATAGTCCTTGAGAATTTTTTCTACTTCAGTAGCAATTATTTCAGGTGTTGAAAATAGTACTGCTGGATCAAGGTTGCCCTGTAACGCAACCTTATGCCCTACACGGTTACGTGCTTCAGCAATATTTATGGTCCAGTCAAGCCCTAATGCATCACAGCCACTTTCAGCAATACTTTCTAACCAAAGTCCGCCACCTTTAGTAAAGACGACACTAGGAATGCGTTCGCCATCATGCTCACGCTTCAGTCCTGCTAATATTTGTTTCATATATTGCAAAGAAAATTCCTGATAGGCAGAGTGTGACAATACTCCTCCCCAAGTATCAAAAATCATAACAGCTTGTGCACCAGACTCAATCTGTGCATTTAGGTAATCGGTCACTGATTGTGCGGTGATATTTAAAATATGGTGTAGCAAGTCAGGCCGCTTATAAAGCATCGTTTTGATTTGGCGAAAGTCAGTCCCGCCACGTCCTTCTATCATATAGCAGGCAAGCGTAAACGGGCTTCCAGAGAAGCCAATTAACGGAACTTGATTGTCCAGGGTTTTACGAATTTGTGAAACCGCATCCATCACGTATTTTAAATGTACAGCAGGATCTGGTGCTGTGAGTGAACGAATTTCCTTTTCCTCACGTAAGGGACGCTCAAATTTAGGTCCTTCTCCTTCCGCAAAATACAGACCGAGTCCCATTGCATCGGGGATAGTGAGAATATCAGAGAACAAGATTGCTGCGTCCAGAGAGTAGCGCTCTAGAGGCTGCATGGTTACCTCTGTAGCAAAGTCCGGGTTCTTGCACAAAGAAAGAAAATCTCCAGCACGAGCTCGTGTCTTGTTGTATTCGGGAAGATAGCGTCCGGCTTGGCGCATCATCCACACTGGAGTGTATTCAGTAGGTTGTTTAAGTAGCGCTTTCAGTAGCGTATCATTTTTTAATTTTTTCATTTGGAGGCTTATAAGAGTATTGAATATCTAGCTTCTAGAAGAAGCACCTGCTGTTTTAAATAATTTAATTGGTGTGGAAATAAGAGGTGGAGGTGAGCCTATTATATTCTTCTACCTCTATTCCAAAGTGGAGGATGTTATCAGTAATTCCCGTTTTCGCATACTTTCGAAAAGAATAACTCGTTATAACAGTCAATATCAGGAAATCTAAATTTAATATTAATTAATTATTAATTTAGTTTTCTTCAATTGCAAACAGTCTTCTATACTCTCTAATTGCATATCGATCAGTCATACCTGCAATATAGTCAGTAATTGCTTGATATTTATTTTCACGAGATTTTTCTTGGTATTTTAGTGGGAGTAACCGGGTATCTTCACTAAATATATTAAATAGCATTTTCACTGTATGTTGTGCCTTGTTGCTCATACGCGCTACTTCAAAATGTTGATAAAGATTATTTCGTAAGAATGTCTTTAGCTCCTGCTGTTCTTTTTTAGTTTTTTCACTAAAACTAATTAGGTAAGGTGCTACTGAAACAGATTGTAAATTATCTGGCCGAGCATCTTTGATATTAGCGGTACTTTGTTTGATCAGATCTGATACAAGAGTATTGATCATGGAACGAATTGTCTCATGTATCAATTTTCTTCCTGATATTCTTGGGTAAATCTTCTTTGACATAGCCAGGTGGCGGGAGAAAATACTAACCTCTTCTAATTCTTTCTGCGTAATTAGGCCAGAACGCAATCCATCATCAACATCGTGATTATTATATGCTATTTCATCAGCAAGATTAGTTAGTTGTGCTTCCAGAGATGGTCTCTGGTTTATTAAGAAGCGCTTGCCTACATCACCTAATTTTCTGGCATTCTTTTTCGCGCAATGCTTTAGTATGCCCTCACGTGTCTCGAAACACAGATTTAATCCGTCAAATGCACCATATCGTTCCTCCAATGTATCTACCACACGTAGCGATTGCAGATTGTGTTCAAAGCCATTATGATCTTTCATGCATTCATTTAGTGCATCCTGACCAGCATGACCAAACGGAGTGTGGCCAAGATCATGTGCCAGAGCAATGGCCTCTACTAAGTCTTCGTTGAGCCGCAAACTACGTGCAACAGAGCGGCCAATCTGAGCCACCTCTAAGGAATGAGTTAGACGTGTACGAAATAGATCTCCCTCGTGGTTAACAAATACTTGTGTTTTGTATTCGAGTCTTCTAAATGCAGAAGAATGAATTATGCGATCTCGGTCGCGCTGAAACTCACTACGTCCAAGTGGGGGTTTTTCTTTTATATTTCGTCCACGAGAATTCTCAGACGATACGGCATAGATTGCTAAATCACTCATTGATGGAATACTCATTAAGCGTTGCAGTTAATATTTCTATGGGTACGTCAGAGCATACTGTAGCCTCACCAATACTTTTAAGTAGCACGAAATGAATATTCCCTTTTTCTACTTTCTTATCCCGTTCCATTAGGTTTAAATATTTTTCGGTATCAAGGCCAGGAACAATAATAGGAAGTCCTGCCAGTAAGAATATTTCTTTAATGCGTTCAACTTCAGCATGTCCAATTAAATTCATACGTTCTGATAGTTTGGCAGCTAGCACAGTGCCTGCTGCCACAGCTTCACCATGTAACCATGTGCCGTATCCCATTGCATTTTCGATTGCATGGCCAAAAGTATGGCCTAAGTTTAGGATTGCTCTCACCCCATGCTCACGTTCATCATCTGCTACGACTTCAACTTTATTTCTGCAGCTACGTTCTATTGCCTCATCTAATATTTTATGCTCTCTTGCTAAAAGCCTAGTCATATTTTTCTCGAGCCATTCAAAGAATACAAGATCTCGGATTAATCCATACTTGATTATTTCAGCGATTCCACTTATAAATTCTCTCCTTGGCAAAGTATCAAGAGTTGTGCTATCTGCCAATACCATACGAGGTTGATAAAATGCACCAATCAAATTTTTCCCAAGATCATGATTAATGCCTGTCTTTCCCCCAATTGAAGAATCGACCTGTGCTAATAGTGTGGTTGGAATCTGGATAAGTGGCGCTCCTCGCATATAAGTAGCTGCAGCAAACCCGGCCAGGTCACCAATGACTCCGCCTCCCAAAGCAATAATTGTGGTATTTCGTTCACACTGATTTGTTAGAAGAGCATCAAAGGTTTGGTTTAATGTTTGCCAGTTTTTATATTCTTCACCATCAGGAAGGATAATAGGGATTGAATTTACCCCATTATTTTTAAGCGTGTCTGTGAGTCCGTCAAGGTATAGAGGTGCCACTGTGGTGTTGGTGACTATAGCAACTTTTTTTTGTGCTAGATATGGAAGTATAAGATCGTGATTTTTTAGTATATTGCTGCCAACATAAATCGGGTAACTATGTTGGGATGATTTTGTAGAAATATCTGCGAGAATGGTTTGCATTTTGTATTGATTTATATCAAGGTAATCTAAATAAATTTTTTACAACACTACATCGGTCTAATTAATCTGTAAAATTGTTTTTATTTCAATGAATCTATCCTAAAGCAGGGTCATCAAGTTTTTGGGAAAGATATTTTACCATTTGATGGGCACTTAGATTTCCGCTCTCAACAACAATATGTGCTAGTTCACGGTAGATAGGGTCACGCTGGTCATATAGTTCAGTAATTTTAGCCTGAAGGTCTGTGATTTGGAGTAACGGACGATTTTTATCATGTCTAGTCCGATGTAACAAATCATTAACTGCAGCTCGCAAATAAATAATGGTTCCTTTCTTCTTTAAAAGTTTACGATTTTCTTCATTTAGAATTATGCCACCTCCCGTTGCAAGAACGATATTATCGATTTTTATTAATTCCTTTAGCATATCTGCTTCACGCTTGCGGAAGCCTATTTCACCCTCTATTTCAAAAATTACAGGTATTGTGACGCCAGTACGTTTTTGAATTTCCTGATCTGAATCAATAAAAGTCTTATCTAAATAATTGGCAAGAGATTTTCCGATCGTAGTCTTTCCCGCACCCATCATGCCTATTAAAATAATAGTGTTATCTATTTTTCCTTCTGTATGATTCATACTCTGCACGGCTCTACTAGGGTCAGATGATTCAATATGGTCAATTGTAGCGGAAAAAATCTAGATTTATATTGATTTCTTTATTGAACATAGGTTAACTATCGTCAATATTATATAAAATAAATCTACACTGCGATCTTAGAAACTAGAAGAGCGTGCATAATATTATTAGATTTGTATTTTTCTCTTATAATTAAGATACGTTTATTTAGGCAGCGCCTAGACTCAGGGTATTTGTGGAAGGAATCGGTATATAGCCTTTTAATTATAAATAATTATGTAAATTGCACTCTAAAGACCGCTGCATACTAATGTGCATTATCTATTTTATAAGGCGCTAATTTTTTTACAGTATTCAGGGATGTGGCATTAATTTTGAATTCAAATTAATTTAATCTTATAAATTATGATGTTAGGTTCATTTTTTAGAATTTATTCGCTATGCTAGCGCGTTGGTTTGCTTACATAGTAGGAGGCTCCTTTGCACTAGGTTTGCTGGGAGTCCTTTTACTTATTTTTGCTGCACTTGTTACGATACCAAAACTCCCGTCACTTGATATCCTGATTGATTACAGGCCAAAGATTCCTTTAAGGATTTATAGCGCAGAAGGCTTGCTAATAGGTGAATTTGGAGAAGAACATCGAGATTTAGTAAAAATTAATGTGGTACCAGAAAATCTCAAACATGCAATTGTTGCCGCTGAGGATGAGCGTTTCTATCAGCATGGTGGAGTGGATTATTTGGGCGTACTGCGTGCTGCGTATTCTAATCTTTCATCTGGTGTAGTACGACAAGGTGCGAGCACTATAACAATGCAAGTAGCGAGAAATTTCTTTTTAACTAGAAAGAAAACGCTAACAAGAAAATTTAGCGAGGCTTTGCTTGCATTTAAGATCGAACAGAGTTTGAGTAAAGATAAAATTCTTGAATTGTATATGAATCAAATTTATCTGGGCCAGCGCTCCTATGGTTTTGCTTCTGCAGCCCGAGTTTATTTTGGGAAAAAACTTAGTCATATTAGCGTCGCTGAGTCCGCTATGCTGGCTGGGCTGCCTAAAGCTCCTTCCCGTTATAATCCAGTGGTAAATCCAGCACGGGCCAAAACACGTCAACTATATGTATTGAGGCGCATGGCAGAGCTAAATTTTATTTCTGATCTGGAGCTTAAGGAAGCAAAAAAACAGGAATTACAAGTAGTTTACAAGAAACATCAATCACGAGAATTTCCTTTACGTGCTGATTATGTCGCTGAAATGGTGCGGCAGGAGATTTATGAGCGTTATAAAGAAGAAACTTATACTAAGGGTCTCAGGGTCTATACAACGGTGAGACAGCTTGATCAGGAAGCAGCTTACGAAGCTGTACGTCAGGGTGTGATGAATCATGATAAACGTCATGGATATCGTGGTCCCGAGGGATTTATTAAGTTGTCTGAAGGTTCTGATCAGAATGAAATGCTGGATGAAGCCCTTATAGGAGTCTCGGTTAGCGATGGTATTCATGCTGCGGTGGTGTTAGCTGTAAATTCAAAAATGGTTCGTGCATACCGCAAAGGTGGAGAAACAATAGAAATTGCAGGTGATGGTCTGGGTTTCGTAGAAGAGTTCCTTAATAAGGCGGGTGTTGGTAAAAAAAATATACGACCAGGATCACTGGTCAGAGTAATAAGGAATGAAAAAGAAGAGTGGCATATTGTGCAGCTTCCTCAGGCTGAAGCGGCTTTAGTTTCAATGGATCCAGAAGATGGTGAGATTCGCGCATTGGTAGGAGGGTTTGACTTTAACCGTAATCAATTTAATCATATTACACAGGCTTTTCGTCAGCCAGGGTCAAGCTTTAAACCGTTCATTTACTCTGCATCGCTAGAGAAGGGGTTTACTCCGGCCACTGTTATAAATGATGCGCCAATCTCTTTTACTGCTGAGGAAACTGGAAGTAAGGAATGGGAACCTAGAAATTATGCAGGTAAATTTGCGGGCCCTTTGCGGATGAGAGAGGCGCTTGCCAAATCAAAAAACTTGGTATCTATTCGTATTCTGCAAGCTATTGGAGTCCAGTACGCTCAAGACTACATTACCAGATTCGGATTTAATCCCAAGCTTCACCCACCATACCTTCCTATGGCACTTGGTGCGGGCTCGGCTTCTCCAATACAGATGGTTACAGGCTATGCAGCATTTGCGAATGGTGGGTTCCGCGTTGTTCCACACTTAATTCAAAGAATTGAAGATGAAAGAGGAGAAATACTAGAGCAAACAAAACCAGTACTGGCTGGCGTCGATGCAAAGCAGATAATAGACCCACGTAATGCATATCTTATGACCAGTATGCTTAAAGATGTAGTACAGAGAGGCACTGCGGTTAGAGCAAAGAAATTGGGACGTACTGACCTTGCCGGAAAAACCGGGACCACCAATAATTTTATTGATGCCTGGTTTTGTGGTTTTCAAACTAACCTGGTAGCGGTCTCATGGATTGGTCATGATATTCCTAAATCTCTTGGTAAAAAAGAAACAGGATCAAGTGCCGCCCTTCCTATTTGGGTAAGCTATATGGGAAAAGCCTTGAAGGGTGTACCTAAAAGAAGTAATACAAAATTTGATGGTATAGTTTTAGAGGAAATTACTCCTAAAGGTATAGTGGCCGCTAGAATTAATCCTGAAACAGGGTTTAGAGATGAAGATGGTGAAATTCTAGAATATTTTTTTCAGGAGAATCTTCCTCCAGAGGCAGGTAGTAATTTTGGAGAAATGGAATCTTTTCTTCAGGGCCGTACTCTTCCTGAAGACAGTAATAGCTCAGAAAGCAGTGACTTAGAAAGCAGTGACTTAGAAAAAAGTGACTCAGAAAGCAGTGATTCAGAAAGCACTTTCAAATTTTTAGATTTTATTAAGTGGAACTAATTTATGGTGAAGCAGTAGTCTGATTGTTAGTTCGGAGGAAAGCAGAAGAGTGTCAATTCTTCTGCTGATTCGTCTAGATATTTATATATACTTTCTATTTATTCAATTTAAGCCAGCTAGCTGCATGCATAGCATAGTATGTCAGGATCCCGTCTGCCCCTGCACGTTTCATAGCTAATAGCGATTCAAGTACGCATTTTTCTTCATCAAGCCAACCATTTAGCGCGGCAGATTTAAGCATGGCGTATTCACCACTGACTTGATAGACAAACGTGGGTGCTTTAAACCGCTCTTTAACCTGTCGTACAATATCAAGATAGGGCATACCAGGTTTTATCATAATAATATCAGCGCCTTCCTCTAAATCCATTGCCACCTCCTGCATTGCTTCGTCAGAGTTGGCTGGATCTATTTGATAGGTTTCTTTACTTCCTTTTCCTAGATTTGTAGCTGATCCCACCGCGTCGCGGAATGGGCCATAAAAGTTAGAAGCATACTTTGCAGAGTAAGCAAGTATGCGGGTATGAATAAATTGCTTACTATCAAGGGCGTTGCGTATTACTGCAATGCGTCCATCCATCATGTCTGAAGGTGCTACCACATCGGCCCCAGCCTCCGCATGTGCCAACGATTGCTGGGCAAGCACTTCTACGGTTTCATCGTTCATTACATATCCGCTATCATCAATCAGCCCATCTTGCCCGTGGCTAGTATATGGATCAAGTGCGACATCAGTAATGATACCTAGCTCAGGAAAAGACTTCTTTAGCTTCCTTACAACCTGAGGAACAAGTCCATTGGGATTGAATGCTTCAGTCGCAGTGAGGGACTTTAGCTCGGGATCGATAACCGGAAAAATTGCAAGCGCTGGTATGCCAAGCTCTAAGCATTTTTCTGCTTGGTGCATTAATTTGTCTGCACTTAGTCTTGTTATTTCTGGCATTGAGGGGATTTCTTCCTCACGATTTTTTCCATTTAGTACAAATACTGGATAAATTAGATCATCTGAAAGTAAGTAATTTTCCCGCATCAAGCGACGTGAAAATTCGTCGTGACGCATACGCCTCATTCTTTTTTGCGGAAACTGTCCGTAATTTTTCATCATTTTCATATAGAAATAGGAAATTCAATAATGAGTAAAGAGTATTGCTCTAATAGAGCTTAGTGTAATGGTTTTAAAAATAGTGGGGGTTAAATTTTAGTTATCTGGTTGTAATGAGAATACTGGAAACCATACGCCATGAAAAGTTTCACCATTATAGTAGTGTGGAAAAATGAATTTCAATAAACCAATATGATTATTAATCATTTTGTTAACAATGTGTTGCAATAATTATCTTTTTATTTGTAATGATGGTTAGACATTAAGAATAAATTTCAGGGAACTTACTTTCATTGTCATCGTCTTATTAACAGGCAACTTTGGTTGTTTCATGCTCTTCTCCCTGAGCTTGAACCTTAATTATCACTTATTAAGGTGGTCTGCCCCCGGTTCCTTCCCCCTCAACCGGGGGCTTTTTATTTTAGGTTTTAGCGCTGCTTTATTTTTTTTCTGAAGTGGAAGAGGGTCTAACCCAAGCCAGTGACCAAGTACCGTATAAGCTTCATTGATTCCTGTTTTAGATGAACTGGAAAATAGCTGGGCACTACATTGTGGGTAGGTTTCACCTAAAATATTTATTACATTTTGGAGGATTTTCCCAGCCTGATGGCGGGCAACTTTATCTGCCTTGGTAAGCAATATATGAACAGGCTTCCCAGTTGGGGTGAACCAATCCAGCATGCGCCGGTCAAGTTTTGTTAACGGGTGGCGTATATCCATAATCAATACCATTCCATGAAGCGGTTGCCTAGTCTCTAAATAGGTACCTAGTAGCTGATCCCAGTGCTGGCGTATTTGAAATGGGACTTTAGCGTAGCCATAGCCGGGAAGGTCAACTAAAAACCCCTTATCCCCAAGTTTGAAAAAATTGATGTGCTGGGTGCGGCCTGGTGTCTTACTGACATAGGCCAGGCGATCACGCCTTATAAGCGTGTTGATGGCACTCGATTTTCCGGCATTTGAACGCCCAGCAAAGGCAATCTCAATACCGTTTGGTGGTGGTAGGTCATGCAGGTGATTGATGGTTGTATAAAAAGTTGTGTTTTCAAAAACAGACATTAGATTCCAATGTGGTGTTGAAATGGTAAGGAATAAATTTTAATGATTTAATTGTTCGAATTTTAATTCGAGATACTAGGGACTCAAGATAGGATGGTATTTAAATTCATTCTATAATTTCTGAGTTCTCTTCTGCAATTAATACCAGGCCTTCTAATACTAAATTATCTACTACACTAGCGTCCATATTAAGTTCAGACATCAGCTGTTGAGATGCGCCCCCGCTGATAATACACTTAGGTATATGACCCAAATTAATAGAAAATAACTCAGACATGCTTTTCACTGTTCCAACCAAAGCATGAACTGTACCACTATGTATGGCATTTGCAGTATTGTTTGGAAAATCAGAGAGTTCTCCTTCCTGATTTTGTAATGTGGTGATATTAGTTGTTAATGCTCTTTTCATTAGCTCAAAGCCAGGGACAATGATGCCGCCAAGAAACTCTCCGGTATCAGACAGGACGTCTACTGTCATAGCGGTGCCTACATCTACGACTAGACAACCTTTCTGTTGCCAATTCCATGCTGCAATCAATGCGGCCCATCGGTCACTGCCCAAGAGTGACGGATCAGCGTAGTAATTTCGAACGCCACATTGATATGCGAGAGGGGTTATCCATCTAGGTTTTATTTTCCAGCAGGAAAGAAATTCAGATAATTTTTTCTTAGTCTCTATGCTAGAGACATTAGAAATTATGATGTCATGTGGTATTGGCAAGCGTTTCCATTCATGCTGTAACAATATGCTTTTATCTTGAGCAAGAGTTCCTTGTTCTAGCCAGTTACTGCCATCATGTAACCCCCATTTAACATGGGTATTACCCGAATCTATTGCCATTAAATAAGTCATGCTATGTCACCTTACGTAATTTAATATTACCCCCGTTGAAATAAAGAGTACCTGCTAAAGTTTTAAGTGCTAACGATCCGTTGTCTGAGACACCTTGTACCATACCTTCCTGTATCGAACCATCTGGCAAGTATAGTGTGACAAGTTTATTTTCAAGTTCGTGATATTCCCTCCACTCATTCTTAAATGGTTTGAATCCATGCTGCTCAAATTCTTTAAGCACTATTAAAAGTTCAGTTAGTAATCTCGCCATTAATTTATTGCGGTCTAAGGTTTCTCCACTGATAGAGAATAGATCTGTTGTTTTTTGGTCTATATTTGACTTTATCCTATCTGATAGCTTTAGATTAATGCCAACTCCGATTACAGCCAAAGTAGGTCCCAATGAATCTCCTCGTAACTCAATTAGAATTCCTGCAATTTTTTGGTAGTGAGACATCACATCGTTTGGCCATTTAAGTGCTACATCTTCTATCCCTGATAATTTTAATGAACGTATTATGGCTATTCCAATAGCTAAACTTAAACCTGACAAAAGCCCCGCTCCTTTTTGGAAGGTCCATTGCAGAGAAAAAGTAAGACTATCACCAAGGCCCGAATGCCAAACCTGTCCTCGCCGACCTCGCCCGCTAGTTTGGAGTTCCGTAGCAACTACGCGGATAGCATCGGCCTTATTTCTATCCGAGTATCCCTCCATTGTGGTTTTTTGTAGCAGTACCGTATTGGTTGATTTAGTAGTGTCCAATATTTCGAGATGAAGGTTTTCTTTTTCAGTGACAAGATAATTAAGGATCTTATCCTTATCCAGCCATTGCAGCGGATCAGGTAGACGGTAGCCACGTCCATAAACTTTGTGAACTATAACTCCACTTTTTTCTAATCCGCGCAATGCGTTAGATATGCTGGTACGAGATACATCAAGGTGCTGGGCCAGCGTCACTCCAGAATGGAATTCTCCGTCACTTAATAAGCGTAAAATAGAGAAGGTTAGTGGTTTCATAGCAGTAACAGTGTAGAGCAAGCCATATTATCTATGCGACAGACTGTCCATGTTTAATATATTCTGTGTAAAAGAGAAGGTTCTGATAAACCATATTACTTTATCTACACTATAATATATTCCGATAGGTTTGGTGCAGCACATCATATTTCGAGAGACTGATTTGAAAAATACTAATAAAGATATATCAACGACTGCTTTATCTGCTGAGCCTGTTTCTAACTTCATTCGCAATATTATTGACGAAGATATTCGTACTAAGAAATGGGGCGGGCGTGTAGAGACCCGTTTCCCACCGGAACCAAATGGCTATCTGCATATTGGTCATGCTAAGAGTATATGCCTAAATTTTGGTCTTGCTATCGAATATGAAGGGGTATGTCATCTACGTTTTGATGACACCAACCCAAAAAAGGAAGGAAAAGAATACGTAGACTCAATACTTGATTCTGTCAGATGGCTGGGCTTTGATTGGGGAGGGCATCTTCACTATTCTTCCGATTATTTTGAAAAGCTTTATAAGTATTCAGAGTATCTTATTAGTCAGGGGAAGGCCTATGTAGACAGCCTTACAGGCGAGGAAATTCGTAATTTACGTGGTACTTTGACTAAAGCCGGAACTAACAGTCCGCACCGTGAACGTTCAGTTGATGAGAATCTTGATTTGTTTCGTCGAATGAAACAGGGGGAATTTTCTGATGGGACGCATGTATTGCGGGCCAAAATTGACATGGCATCTCCGAACATGAATTTGCGGGATCCAGTTATTTATCGCATTCTTCGGGCTCATCACCATCGAACCGGTGATGCATGGTGTATTTATCCGATGTACGATTACACGCATTGCATTTCTGATGCCCTGGAAAATATTACTCATTCAGTTTGCACGCTAGAATTTGAAGATCATCGTCCTCTCTATGACTGGATATTAGCGCAATTAAAAGACAGAGTACCTTGCCATCCACAACAGATCGAATTTGCCAGACTTAATCTTACCCATACCGTGATGAGCAAACGTATTTTGATGGAATTGGTTGAAGGTGGATTCGTAGAGGGTTGGGATGATCCTAGAATGCCTACTTTAGCTGGACTACGCCGGCGAGGCTACACACCTTTCTCGATTCGTTTATTTGCTGAGCGTATTGGTGTTAGTAAAGCAGACTCGTGGATTGGAATGGATGTACTTGAAAATTGCTTACGAGAAGATCTTAATATACGGGCACAACGTCGTATCGCTGTTTTGAAGCCATTAAAACTAGTTATTGTTAATCTTCCGGATAATTACGAGGAAGAGTGTCTGGTTCCTAATCATCCACAGAAACCTGAAAACGGAAGTCGTGTCCTAGCTTTAACTAAAACCCTCTATATTGAACGAGATGATTTTATGGAGGTACCAACAAAAGGTTATTTTCGCCTTGCACCCGGAGTAGAGGTACGCCTACGTTATGCTTATATTATAAAGTGCGTGAAAGTAATCAAAAATGCCAGTAATGAGATTGAAGAAATCCATTGTAGCTACGATCCTGAAACCAAGAGTGGGACAATCGGATCCAAGGCACGAAAAGTCAAAGGAAATATTCATTGGCTTTCATCTAAATATGCACTAAAGAGTGAAGTCAGGCTGTTTGACAATTTGTTTTCCGATTCCCGTCCAGACGTAAGTAGCCGAGAATATAAGAGACTTTTAGGAGTAAATTCTAAGGAGATTATTTCTGCATATATAGAGCCTTCATTAAATGAGGCTCAACCGGAAGAATTCTTTCAGTTTGAACGAAGTGGTTATTTTGTAGCTGATCAGCTAGATATGAAGACAGATAGGCCAGTGTTTAACCGTACTGTAACGCTAAGAGATTCGCGTGGTAAGTACAAGGCATAAAGCAATAACTCTTATTCTGAATTGACGAAGACTATATGGGCACACTAACGAAGAATCAGTCGAAAATTTAGTCATACTTGGAATACTTGGTTAAGGATGGTTAGTTTGTTAGTTGGGATAAATAAAAGAAGGGTGGCTTGCTGAAGCACCAATAACAAAGGTATCTAAGCGGCTTTGATAAGCTATATAAGGGCCCCCATAATAAAATGTTGTAGAAAAGCAACACTATTTTGGCGTATCGTTAAAAAATATCCAGATACCCCTTGCTATATGTAAATATCTTAGGCATGATTCTTTTAACCCTCTGGATATTGGGAGGGGGTTATGTTTTAAATGAAGGGTAGCGAGTTTATATTGTTTTTATTACTCACAGGGAGGCTTCACCATGAAGTTTGTACAAATTAGGAAAAATATATTACATGCGGGGGTTGCGGTCGCACTAGTTGCGGGCATGGCAACCACTCTGCCAAGCGCAGTTGCTGGCGGGAAAATAACTATTGATGATACTAAGTGGATCAGTATCGGAATGGGGATTCGTGGTGGTTTTACCGCTGGACAGAATAAATCTGCAAGTGGCCAAGATTACAGTAACGGATTTGGTATCAATAACGCTCGTATATACATAAACGGGCAAATTCATAAAAACGTTAAATTCACATTCAATACAGAATGTTTCGCTTGCTCAAAAACATATGATGGCGGCGCAGGTGAAGGTGTTAATGGATTTGGTAATAACTCATCTGTTGGTATCCTTGACATAATTGCTAAATTTGAATTTAATAAACATGTAAACCTTTGGGCTGGTCGTACTCTTGCCAATACAGAACGTGGCGAGTTGAACGGTCCTTTCTACCATGCAACGTTTGAAGGCTTTAAGACACCTTTCTTCCCACAAGATTATAGTGGTAACTTTGGTAACTCAAGCATAGGTAACAATGCTGGTGGTGGTATGTACGGTCGTGATGATGGTGTAGTGTTCTTTGGTGAATTAGATGTACCACAACCATTTGGTATGGGTAATGGACAGTTACAATACTCAGCTGGTGTATTTAATGGTACAAGATCAACAAAGACTAAAGGTCCTAACCATTCAAACGCTGCAAGCTGGACTGGTCGTCTTACATATAACTTCTTGAATCCTGAAAAGAATCCTGGTTACTACACAAGTGGTACTTACTACGGTGGTGCAGGTGACATTCTAGCGGTTGCTGTTGGTGTAAATCATCAAAAAGATGGTGCTGGTTCAATAGGCAATAAAGCTGATTTTACTGGTCTTGTAGCAGATATTTTGTTTGAAAAACCACTCGATAACAACATGGGTGTGTTAACTTTCAATGCAGAATACAAAAGATTCTGGGCTGAATATGCTAATGCAGCAAATAGTGATGCTAGTTGTATGTGTGTCTTCAGAGGTCAATCATGGACAGCATATGGCTTATATCTAATTCCTCATAAAGTAGGGATTGGACGCTTCCAGCCTTATGGTAGATTCACTAGTGTGCAACCAGATAATAGTACCACTCGTGAAGAAATAGAAGGTGGTGTTAACTACGTGATTGATGGGCATAATGCTCGGATTTCAGCTTTCTACCAACATGGTGATCTATACTCTAAGGGCATAAATTACAGTACAAGTGCCTCGGGTGAAAAGATTGATAAGTTCACGGTTGCTTTCCAACTACAAATATAACAAGAATTTCTACCCTTCTTGGGAAAGCCGAAACCAAATTGGTTTCGGCTTTTTTTTCGTCTAAAATAAAGTATTTATTTAATCAAGATTCTTCACTAATTTAGTAGATCTATAATTAATAATATAGAGTATTAGTTTTTAATCTATTTTAGGTAAAGTAATAGGGATGAAAGAAGCAGAGGTTGAGGATAAGGTAACAGGGAAAAAATTAAAGTAGCAAGGTTAGAGGAGAGAATCACTATAGGAAGGTGATTAGAAGAGTAGAGAAGGCGTAGGAGGCGGTTATAATAAAATATTAAGGGGGAAGGTAGGAAAAGGTGATAGAGGTACTCAGGGGTTAGTAGAAGAAGGCGAAGAAAAGGTACTTAACTCTATTCAATTATCCTGGAGAAGTTTTATTTTCAAATCTAAAGAGATAAAAAATACAACATCTATACTTAATATATTAGAAATCAGTTAACTCCAACGGTGTCAAGAGTACTCCAACCGTGCCAAGAGTAATTCTGATTTATGCCGGAGTAACAAAATCCCTATTTTAATAGATCTGGTTCTGCTGCTTTATCTTCCATCAGAACATACTTTTTAATCCAACAAATTACGCTCTCTAGCCCCTCATTAGTAACTAAGTTAGTAAACACGAAGGGACTTCCGTTACGCATCCTTCTAGCGTCAGACTCCATAATTTCTAGGTTGGCACCAACATATGGTGCTAAATCAATCTTATTGATTATAAGTAAGTCTGATCGAGTGATGCCAGGGCCACCCTTCCTTGGAATTTTTTCTCCTCCTGAAACATCTATAACAAAAATTGTTACATCTGCTAGATCAGGGCTAAATGTTGCAGAAAGATTGTCTCCACCACTCTCAATTAGTACTATTTCAACATCAGAGAAACGGTTAGCTATTTCATCAACTGCTTCAAGATTCATACTTGCATCTTCTCGGATAGCAGTATGAGGGCAGCCACCCGTTTCAACACCTATTATTCTTTCTTTTGGCAGAATACTATTCTTTGTTAGAAACTCTGCATCTTCTTTTGTATATATATCATTAGTTATCACGCCAATACTATAGGTATCTTTAAGTTCGCGTGTTAATCGCTCTATGAGAGCTGTTTTACCTGAACCAACAGGTCCTGCAACGCCAATTTTTACATAGGTTCTAATATTTTCTTCTGTCATTTCCTGGTCACTCCAATTTCTATAATTAAATTTAGGACATGTATAAACGAGAATACAGGCGCTCATGTTGCATACACCGTATGTCTAATCCAGTATCTAACATGCCCACTAAAGACCGATCTATTATTAAAGTTTCCGATGCAAGCTTTTCCATAATAGGTTGTAGACGGAACATAATATCTTGCCCATCTAATTGTCCTAAGGGAACAAGCTTAACGCTGTTGGTAACCAGACCTATGGCTGTGTTGTAATAATAGGCGTATAAGGTTTCTTCTAATGGTATTCCAAGCAGGAAAGCATAAATTCCAAAGGCAATGCAATAGTGACCGGAAGCTATATTAGCTTTAATTTCAACTTCGTATCTTGATACTAATTCATGCTCCTTATACCTCTTAAATATTTTAATTAGCCTTATTCCTAATTTTTGACTTGCTTGTCTGATTTCTTTTGCACTTTTAAGTGCAGTGCATTCCTGATCTAATGAAATTATTTCATTCAGATTATTGGTGGCGGCAGCTTTGTAGGCTAATTGTACAAAAGATGCATCATTATATTTGATATTTGATTTCAAATTCTCAACAATGAATAACTCAGCTGATGCTACGTCATGTACGATATTTAGCTGAACATAAGTTTCTAGTCCATGAGAATGAGAGAATCCCCCAATTGGTAAGGTGGGGTCAGATAAGTGCAGCAAGCTCCCAATAAAACTATTTTTCATTTGAATATTTCGATGCAAAATTTATAATTTTAGTGAATAGCGGTTGTTCATTATTTTCTTTATGGTCATGCGAATGACCATGACCATGCGAGGCATCCGTAGATCTAAGGATACTTTTTAATTGCCTGCTTTCTTTTGAAGGATGATACCCGCTAGCACTTAGCCATTTAAACAATGGCTCTTCAAATGGAATTAATACTTTGTTGTCCTGAATAAACATAGGAGCATGTTTATTACCAATTTCATAACATACTGTACCCATTTCTAGTAACGATGAAGGTGCTACTACAATCGCTTCACATTCTATAATATTTATTATGATGGCCTTTTTATCATCTTTAAATAGAACGTCATCTTGCGATAAATGCTGCCCTTCTTTTAAGAATTTTATGGAGACCTGCACACCATTAGTAGTAGTTCTGCTCTGAATACGTTTTGATGCTTCAAACCACTCTAGCTCTAAAAAGTCTATTTCTAGATTCGTCAGATCCATATTTGATTTATTGCCAAGTATTTCTTTGATAATCATAATCAGCTTATTCCAAATTAATAATTACGTATGCAAGCAAAAATTTTTTATTATAAAGGGATAATCTACCCGTTCTTATTGGAACCAGTATAGTTCTAGAAATTCTTATACCTATACATGGTGAATAGTTTTGTTTTGTAATGAGGAGTGAATGAGATTGCTGATAGCCACCAGACTTTTTAGTCTTTCTTATATGCGCCGGTACTATTTCCCGGAAACATTTCTATAGGCTTATGGCAAATGCAGAAGCACACATTAGATCTTCTAATGTGTGCTTAATTGGCGGCTACAATCTCTTTCCACTGTTTGGTCAAATCAGAGCCCCAAACAGTTGGCGTCCATCTTTACTTATAAATATTACCGGATAGGATCATGTACTGTAACTAATTTAGTTCCATCCGGGAAAGTCGCTTCTATTTGTACGTCGTGAATCATTTCTGATACACCTTCCATTACATCAGCCTTCGTTAGGAATGTCGCACCTAGTTGCATTAATTGTGCAACGGTTTTGCCGTCACGTGCGCCTTCCATTAGCTCACTGCAAATCAAGGCAATAGATTCAGGATGATTCAGCTTTACGCCTCTTGCCTTCCTTTTCTTTGCAAGCTCTCCTGCACTGTGCAGCATTAATTTTTCAATTTCGCGAGGTGTTAAATGCATAGCTTCACCAATATGTAGAGTATAAAATTTCTGGATTGATTAAAATAAGAAATAGCGTTGTGCTAATGATATTTCTTCAGCTGGTTCACTTGATATTACTTCACCATCAACTCTTACCTCATGATTCTCAGGATTTACTGAAAGCTCAGGTGTCTTATCATTATGAATTAGATCTTTTTTCCCAATAGTTCTGCAACCAGAAACGGGTAGAATCATCTTCTGTAGACCATATTCTGCCACAATTCCTTTATCTATTGATGCTTGAGAAACAAAAGTGGCACAAGTCTTGAGTAAAGCTTTGCCATAAGCACCAAACATTTTGCGATAGATTACTGGTTGAGGGGTAGGAATAGAAGCATTCGCATCACCCATTTTACTTGCTATGATCATCCCACCTTTGATGATAAGTTCCGGCTTAACGCCAAACATTGCCGGACTCCATATAACGATATCAGCCATTTTTCCAGCCTCAATTGATCCGACATATTGTCCGATACCGTGTGATATGGCTGGGTTAATCGTGTATTTTGCAATATACCGCTTAACACGAAAATTATCATTGCCATTTTCTTTATCTTCTTCCAGCGGACCAAATTGTTTTTTCATTTTATCGGCCGTCTGCCATGTACGGCAAATTACTTCACCTACACGACCCATTGCCTGTGAATCTGAAGACATCATGCTGAAGATACCCCGATCATGCAGAATATCCTCTGCACCCATTGTTTCTGGGCGGATACGGGAATCTGCAAAAGATACATCTTCCGGTATATTTCTACTTAGATGATGACATACCATCAGCATATCCATATGTTCATCGAATGTATTAACAGTGTAGGGGCGAGTTGGATTTGTAGAGGAGGGTAGAACATTCGGGTACATTGCGATTTTAATAATATCCGGTGCATGGCCTCCACCAGCTCCTTCTGTATGGAAGGTATGTATCACGCGCCCATTAATTGCATTTACGGTATCTTCCACGAATCCCGCTTCGTTTAAGGTATCGGTATGAATGGCCACTTGTACATCAAGATTGTCTGCAACATTCAAGCAAGCATTAATAACGGCAGGTGTTGAGCCCCAGTCTTCATGAATCTTCAGGCCACAGGCACCTGCTTCAACTTGCTCTACCAAAGGCGGTTCAGTTGAACAGTTTCCTTTTCCAAAATAACCGAGATTCATAGGGAACGCTTCGGATGCCTCTAGCATCTTCTGGATGTTCCATTTTCCTGGTGTTACGGTCGTTGCGTTAGTCCCATCTGCAGGACCAGTTCCACCACCCATCATTGTAGTTATACCGCTGTATAAAGCAGTTTCAATTAGCGTAGAACTAATAAAATGAATATGCGCGTCAAATCCACCTGCAGTAGCTATGAATCCATATGCTCCGTGCACCTCAGTAGAGGCTCCGATTATCATGTTAGGAGAAACGTCATCCATCATATCTGGATTTCCAGCTTTGCCGATGCCAACGATATTTCCGTCTTTTATGCCAATGTCAGCTTTCTCAATTCCCCAGTGGTCAATTATAATCGCACCGGTAATTACTAAATCGAGAACACCCTGATCCCTTGTTGCAGTTGAAGATTGACCCATGCCATCGCGAATACTTTTTCCGCCGCCAAATTTTGACTCATCCCCATAGGTATTGTGATCTTTTTCTATTTCAATAAAAAGCTCAGTATCACCTAATCTTACCTTGTCACCTGTCGTGGGCCCAAATAAATTAGCATAGTTCTTTTTACTTATTGTCAGGCTCATAATTATTTATCCTTAAAGTTTTTACTTTTCAGAAGTTGCATCGATTCTTTTTTGTTAGCTTCTTGTGTCGTGCTTCCATTTACAAGGTCATTGTGACCAAATGCAGAACGGGATCCCCCAATTTCAACTAGCTCCACCTCTTTTTCTTCACCTGGCTCAAAACGAACAGCAGTACTTGCCGGAATATTTAAACGCATACCAAATGCATCTCCCCGACTGAAACTAATCGCGGCATTTACCTCAAAAAAATGATAATGGGATCCAATTTGAATTGGTCTGTCTCCAGTATTTGTCGCTTTAATTGTTATTGTTTTACGGTCAGCATTACATACAATATTGCCTTCCCCTACTATGACTTCACCTGGCACCATAATTTTCTTCTCCTGTATAGATAAACGAGATTATGTGTTATCACTAATTCATTTTCGGGGAGGTAATTTGATTTCTATATTGCAAATATTCATCCCACACTCGCAGCTCACTTCATTGATAACTTACGGAACATTTAATTATGCTTATGTACCGTAAATTTCTGTACATTGCAGATTAGTAACCTATTGGATTAGCGTAGCAAAGCATAGGATTTCTGTCAATGGAAGCCACATGTTTGCTTGGCATTATACTCTTAGTAGATTTGGTAGAGAATATGAGCTAAGAAATAAAATATATTCTTTTGACCGTTACAAATACAGTGTTGTAAATGAGGCCCTGTTAAATAATTTTAGGTATAAATACTTGAGCAAGGGCATTCGAATTAACAAATAATGCATTTTTTAAGAGAGCTGTCTGGTGCCCACAATTATAAAAATATTGCATAGAAACTTAGATAAGAGATAATAGCTGTTGAATCCTGAAATTAGTCGGATTATATTTAGCTAGTCATTCATCTATCAAACGGAGGTTGCCATGACTTTACGCCTAGGCGATGTAGCGCCAGATTTTGAACAAGATTCATCGATTGGTAGAATTAAATTTTATGAATGGGCAGTAGATTCTTGGACGGTTTTATTCTCTCATCCAGCTGACTTTACGCCTGTTTGTACAACTGAGCTTGGGTTAACTGCTAAGCTTAAGTCTGAATTTGACAAACGAAATGTTAAAGCGATTGCATTATCAGTTGATCCCGCAGATAAGCATGTAGAGTGGATCAGGGATATTGAAGAAACCCAGGGTACTACAGTCAGTTTTCCAATTATTGCAGACGTGGATAGAAGCATAGCAACCTTGTTTGATATGATTCATCCTAATCAGTCAGATACTATGACGGTACGTTCACTCTTCATTATTGACCCAAAAAAGAAAGTGCGTCTTATCATCACTTATCCAATGAGTACCGGTCGTAACTTTAACGAAGTGTTACGTGTTATTGATGCACTACAATTGGCTGACAATTACTCAGTAGCAACTCCTGGTAACTGGTGCGATGGCGATGATGTAATTATTCCATTAACAGTTCAAGATGAAGAAGTTATCAAGCAGAAATATCCAAAAGGATACAAAGCCCCCCGTCCATATTTACGTATAACACCACAGCCCAATAAATAATTAAATATCAGCCGTATATTTATTTAGTACGTATAATTTTTCAAAGATAACCAGTATTAATTTTTTACCGGTTATTCTTTGGAATTTGAATGGTCATTAGCATAAAGATCATGCTCTGGTTCGAACCATGTAAGACTCTGATGCAGGTTAACCACTTCCCCAATGATAATGAGTGTAGGTGGAATAAGGTTTGAAGAGTGTGCTAGGTCCGGCAATGTTCCTAACGAGCCAATTAATACACGTTGATTGTGTGTGGTTCCTTGTTGAACTATAGCGGCTGGTGTATTTTCTGACAGACCATGCGAGGCCAGCTTCTGGCACAAAACTGATAATCCGAGCAGCCCCATATAAATCACAATAGTTTGATTTGGCCTTACTAAAGTTGGCCAATCAAGATCTACACTACCATTTTTTAGATGACCGGCGACAAAAATACAAGACTGAGCATAGTTTCGATGGGTAAGGGGAATTCCTGCATAGGCTGCTACTCCAGATGCAGCTGTTATTCCAGGGACTACCTGAAATGGAATGCCGAAACTAGCCAGCGTTTCAATCTCCTCACCACCTCTACCAAAAATAAAAGGATCGCCTCCTTTTAACCTCAGAACGCGTTTATTTTCTTTTGCTAGCCGCACAAGTAATTCATTAATAGATTCCTGTGACATAGAGTGGTTCCTATGCTCTTTTCCTGCATAGATACGCTGAGCATCTCGGCGCACCATATTAAGTATTTCAGGTGAAACCAGACGGTCATAGACTACGACGTCTGCTTGTTGCATTAGGCGCATGGCCCTAAAGGTTAAAAGATCAGGATTTCCTGGGCCCGCGCCTACTAAGTAGACCTCCCCAAGAGGAGCTTCATCAGTTTCACTACGTAGTGAACGCTCCAGATAATCTTGTGCAGCCGCATCTTTTCCAGCAAATACCATTTCTGCAAAAGGGCCTTGTAATTCTTTTTCCCAGAATAAACGACGTTTTTCTGGGTGGGAAAAATGTTTTTTTACACGCTCACGAAAATTGGCGGCATAGGTTGCAAGACGTCCATATGCTTCCGGGATTATGGTCTCCAGGTGAGCTCTTAGTAGTCTTGCGAGTACAGGAGATTTTCCGCTACTTGAAATTGCAACTAAAACGGGTGAACGGTCAATGATCGAGGGCACAATAAAAGAACATAAGTCAGGGTTATCAACTACATTGACCGGAATGCACAGTTCTTTAGCAACCTCAGAAATTTTTTGATTAACTAAGAGGTTGTTGGTTGCTGCAATTACAAGGGCTACGTTATCAATATGGGCTGGGGTGAAAATTTCAGCACGATAGATAAAAATCCCCTGATCTACTTTCTCAAGTAACTCTATATCAAGTTCTGGTGCAACTACGGTGACACATGCTCCGGCATTTAATAGTAAATCAATTTTTCGGGCAGCAACTTTACCTCCACCTACTACAAGACAGTTGCGGTCTCTGATATTGATAAAAATAGGTAGAAAATCCATAAACTATCCTGATATTTGTCCTATTCGGGAAATAACCAAACTTGGCCTAGCATAGGCTATATTTAATCCAGTTTCTGTAATAGTTTAGTTATTTTCTCAAGTTTTGATTTAAAACCAGATAAACGATCTTTCTCTTGAGTGACTACTTTTATTGGTGCGCGCTTTACGAAACTAGGGTTAGAAAGCTTGGTTTCCGATTTTGTGATTTCTAATTTAATACGTGTTATTTCTTTTGTTAGACGCTCGCGCTCTTTAGCTACATCTATTTCTATTTTCAGCATAAGCTTGAATTCACCTATAACTGCAACTGGTGCGTCTGCATCTGGTAATTCACCTTGAATGACCTCTACACTAGATAACTTAATCAATGCAATTAAATAGGGAGAGAATTCAGTTAGGGTGCTCTGATCTCCCGTAGCTAGTAGTGGAACCCTTATTGCTGGAGATAAATTCATTTCGCCGCGTAGGGTACGACATGCACCAACTATCTCTTTAAGTGTATGGATTTTCTCCATAGAGCTTTTATTTATGCGTGCTAGATCAGCTTTAGGATATGGCTGAAGCATAATACTTTCACCATGTTTACCTGATAGCGGCGAGACTTTTTGCCATAATTCTTCTGTAATAAAAGGGATAATAGGATGAGCTAGCCGTAGCATTATTTCTAGTACATTTACTAAGGTGTGACGGGTGGCTCGTTGAACGGATTCATTGTTTCCATTTAATTGAACCTTCGCAAGTTCAAGGTACCAGTCACAATACTCGTCCCAAACGAATTCATATATCTCTCGCGCTGCTAAATCAAAACGGTAATCATGAAACGATTTCTCTACTACACTTTCTGCTTGTTGTAGGCGTCCAATAATCCATTCGTCTGCAGCAGAAAACTCTAAAGGTAAATTTTTATCTAACCCTACATCTTTTCCTTCGCAATTCATTATCACATATCTAGTTGCATTCCAGAATTTGTTGCAAAAATTTCGGTAACCCCCACAACGTTGCAAATCAAATGTTATATCTCTCCCATGCGAAGCAAGACTGGCAAAAGTGAAACGTAGTGCATCGGTACCATATGCCGTTATACCTTCAGGGTAATTTTTTCGTGTGATTTTTTCGATAGAGTCTGCCTGCTTGGGATTCATTAGCCCGGTAGTGCGCTTAGCAATTAAAGCTGGCAAGGTAATTCCGTCTATAAGATCTAACGGATCAAGTACGTTACCCTTCGACTTGCTCATTTTTTGACCTTCTGAATCTCGAATCAGGCCGGTTACATACACTTCTTGAAATGGTATTTTCCCTGTGAAATGTAGAGACATCATTATCATACGTGCCACCCAGAAAAAAATTATATCGAACCCGGTAACCAGTACTGAGGTTGGTAGGAATGTTTTTAGTTCTGGCGTTTTCTCTGGCCATCCTAGGGTAGAAAATGGCCATAAAGCTGATGAGAACCAAGTATCTAATACGTCTTCATCTTGTATAAGAGTACGGTTTCCCGCTTGTTGTTGAGCTTCCTCCAGATTGTGAGCTACATAAATGTTGCCATCCTCATCATGCCAAGCTGGGATTCTATGCCCCCACCATAATTGGCGGGAGATGCACCAGTCCTGGATATTTTCCAGCCACTGATTGTAAACATGGGTCCAGTTTTCTGGAACAAATTTTACTTCTCCATTTGCTACGACATCGAGACCACTTTTAGCCATCTCTTGCATTGCTACATACCATTGGTCAGTGAGCATCGGCTCTATAATAGAGTCTGTACGGTCGCTACGCGGAACCATAAGTTTATGTGGCTTGGTTTCAACTAGCAGCCCCTGTGTTTCTAGATCTGTAATAATTTTTTCTCGGGCATCAAAACGGTCAAGACCCTGGTATTCAGAAGGTGCAAAATCATTAATTTTTGCATCTAGTGTGAGAATACTTTGTGTAGTAAGTCCGTGACGCTGACCTATTTGATAATCATTGAAATCATGAGCCGGGGTAATTTTTACACAACCAGTTCCAAAGCTTGGATCTACATAAGTGTCTGCAATGATGGGGATACTACGTTGGCATAGTGGCAAGCATACGCGGCTTCCAATAAGATGCTGGTATCGTACATCATCTGGATGTACAGCTACAGCCATGTCACCCAACATTGTTTCTGGACGAGTAGTGGCAACAACTAGCCCATCAGTTTTATTCAATCCATTTTCGAGCGGATAGAAAATATGCCAGAGGAAACCATCTTCTTCATTTGATACTACTTCCAGATCTGATACTGCCGTTTGTAACACAGGATCCCAGTTTACAAGTCGGCAGCCACGATAGATTAAACCTTCCTTGTAAAGTCGCACAAACACCTCTGTTACGGCTCGTGATAACCCCTCGTCCATCGTAAATCGTTCTCGCGACCAGTCACAGGAGGTGCCTAAACGTTTCATTTGTCGAGTAATGGTAGAACCGGATTGCTCTTTCCACTGCCATACCCGATTGATGAACTCCTGACGCCCGAGATCATGTCGGTCTATATTTTGGCTTTCCAGTTGTCGTTCAACCACAATTTGGGTGGCTATTCCTGCATGATCAGTTCCCGGCTGCCAGAGAGTGTTATCTCCAAGCATTCGGTGATAACGAGTAAGCGCATCCATAATAGTGTGCTGGAATGCATGACCCATATGCAGAGTGCCAGTAATATTTGGTGGCGGTAACATTATGCAGTACGAATTGTCTTTTCTATCAGTGGCTTGAATAGGGTCAGGTTCAAAATAACCAGCTGATTGCCAAGCCTGATACCAGTGTTCTTCTATTGGTTGCGGCTCAAAGGTTTTAGGTAGGTCCATTAAAGTTGGAGCTAAGTCTGGCGATTCTGGAGGATTTTCTATTATATCGGAAGGTACAGGCATTTTATCTGTTGATGTTTGTAGTTGTTCTGCCGGTTTGGCATAATTTTTTTTAGTGGAAGAAGATTTATTTTGTAAATTCTGTTTCGGTGTATTAGTAAGTGAACCCTGTGCACCAGATTCTGAAACCGTTCCTGTTTCTTTAAGAATGGAATCTGATATTTCTCTTGGTAGTGAGAGCCCGGATTGGCTTGATAAGGTCTTAGGAGACAGAAATACTTTTTCAGTAAGCGTAGGGATACTATCAATAACCTTGGGCTTATCTTGATTCGCATGTGATAGCGTATCCGGTTTATTTGAGCTTTTATTTTTGTTAGGTTTTGATGAAGATCTATTTTTTCTTTTCATAGAGAAGGCAACCCGCGTTGAATGGCGCTTAAATATTTAGCTTAATTTATCTAGGCATTTTGAAGTTTATGATGGCGGATCTCATATCCTCTGTCTTTGTAGAAACGGTATCGTATTCGTGCTGCCTCGGTATCCTCATCTGTAGTCCCGGAAATTTCAATTAACCGAAGAAATCGGCTGAAGAAAGGAGGGTGTTTGTCATGTAGGTTAATTAAAACATTGTCATGTGGGGGTGGCTCTTCATTCTGGCTAATTGTCACCGGAGTCTCAAATGCAAGTTTATCTTCTACACGACAGTGTGGAATAAATGCAGTAGAAGAAAAAGTCCAAAGCAAATTATCGAGCTGATCTGCAATTTTAGTATCAGGAGTATAAATTGTTATTTTTAGATTTTGTTGCATCACCTTAGCGCTCAGACGACAGGCAGTGTGTAGCCTATCATTGGAACCAGAGTAGAAATCGATTAGGGTCATGATTTCTTCTCAGAACTTTTTTTAGTTGCGCGTGTTGTTACGAATTGTGTAAGCAGCGGTACTGGTCGGCCGGTTGCGCCTTTCTTTTTCCCAGACTCCCAGGCGGTACCAGCAATGTCTAAGTGTGCCCAGCGATATTTTTTTGTGAAACGTGACAGAAAGCAGGAAGCTGTAATAGTTCCTGCATCGCGCCCTCCGATATTTGCCATATCAGCAAAATTACTTTTTAGTTGCTCATCATATTCGCTCCATAGCGGTAGATGCCATGCAGGATCAGAGGCTTTCTCAGAGGCGCTCAATAGTTCAGTTGCCAGCTTATCATCGTTGCTGAGTAATCCGGATGCTACGTGACCTAATGCAACTACGCAGGCCCCAGTAAGGGTTGCTATATCTATAACTACTTCAGGTTTGTAGCGTTCAGCGTAGGTTAATGCGTCACATAGTATTAGTCTTCCTTCTGCATCAGTATTAAGTATTTCAATAGTTTGCCCAGACATGCTGGTAACAATGTCTCCGGGTTTAGTAGCTTTACCACCAGGCATATTTTCGGTAGTAGGAATAATGGCGACCACGTTTATGGGAAGTTTCATCTCGGCAATTGCCGTAATAGTGCCAAATAC
>CAJQRL010000027.1 GCA_905612245.1 uncultured Nitrosomonadaceae bacterium
GAGGTAAAAGTAGATTTAACTTACAAACACTTCCAACAGAAGATTTTCCAAAGCTTCCAGAAAAAACAGAAATCGAAGATAAAATTATAGTAAAGGAAGGGGAACTAAAAAAACTTTTGTTACTTGTACAATATGCGATGGCCCAGCAAGATATTCGATATTATTTAAACGGTCTTCTTTTGGTAAAGGAAGAGCATAGTTTAAAAGCTGTCGCAACAGATGGACATAGATTAGGATTTTCTTTTCTAGCTCTTGAAGAAAAACAAGAAAAAAAAGAAATTATTCTTCCTCGAAAAGCAGTATTAGAACTAACAAAACAATTAAAAGAAAACGAAGATCCAGTAACGATTGAACTATTTAAAAATCAGATACGTTTTACCTTTGCGAATGTTGTTTTAGTCTCAAAACTAGTAGAGGGAAAATTTCCGGATTATAATAGGGTGATCCCATCCGGGTATAAAAAACATATTGAATTAAACCGGGTATTGTTTTTACAGACTCTACAAAGAGCTTCTATCTTATCTAACGAAAAATTTCGTGGGGTACGTATAATTTTAACAGAAGGAAAATTACGTATAGTTTGTAGTAATAATGAGCAAGAAGAGGCTCAAGAAGAACTAGAAGTAAGTTATAAGGGAGAAGAGTTAGATATAGGTTTTAATATATCTTATTTATTAGATGTACTAAATAATCTAACAAGTGAAACAATACAATGTTCATTCGGCGATTCAAACAGTAGCGCCCTAATCACTATTCCGGGAAATGATAATTTTAAGTACGTAGTAATGCCAATGAGAATATAGCCCGCTTTTGGAAAACGATAAAATCCAAACTAAACTAAAATAAAGAAAAATTTACTATGAGCGAAAAACCCCTTTCTAAACAATCAAAAAATAAAACTCAAGAAGAATATGGGTCAGACAATATAAAAATCCTAAAGGGGTTGGATCCTGTTCGAAAAAGACCAGGAATGTATATTGGTGATACTAGTGATGGGACGGGTTTGCATCATATGGTTTTTGAAGTATTAGACAACGCCATCGATGAAGCGTTAGCAGGAGAGTGTGATGAAATTGGAGTAATTATTCATTCGGATAACTCTGTTAGCGTGCAAGATAACGGACGAGGTATTCCCGTTGGCATTAAACAAGATGACGAGTTTAAGAGATCTGCAGCAGAAATAGTTATGACAGAATTACATGCAGGCGGTAAATTTGATGATAATTCATACAAAGTATCTGGTGGACTTCATGGTGTAGGCGTTTCAGTGGTAAACGCTCTGTCAGAATGGCTTCGTCTTACTGTCCGACGGGATGGCCACAAATATCAGATGGAATTTGGTATGGGCTCTCCGACCACCAAATTAAGCAAGGTTGGCGAAACAGAGCGTCGTGGTACAGAAGTACACTTTTTAGCCAGCAAAGAAATTTTTGGAAATATAGAATATCACTATGATATTTTCGCAAAGAGGTTGCGTGAACTTTCTTTTCTTAACAACGGCGTTAAGATTAACTTGCTTGACAAGCGAAGCAATAAAGAAGAAAGCTTTGCCTTTGTTGGTGGAGTTAAAAGTTTTGTAGAATATATTAATCGGGCGAAGTCTACGCTACACCCTAATCTATTTTATGCTTCCGGGAGAAGAAACGACATTGAAGTAGAGTTATCTATGCAATGGAATGATAGCTACGCTGAACAAGTTTTGTGTTTTACAAATAACATTCCTCAAAAGGATGGAGGAACACATTTAACTGGTTTGCGTGCCGCTTTGACACGAACACTTAATAATTATATTGATAAGAATGATCTAGCAAAAAAATCTAAAGTTGAAACAATGGGCGATGACATGCGCGAGGGGCTAGCTTGTGTTTTATCGATAAAACTATTTGAACCAAAATTTTCCTCTCAGACAAAGGAAAAATTAGTTTCAGCTGAGGTCCGTCCGGTAGTTGAAGAGGTGGTTGCTCAAAAACTTTCAGAATTTTTACTAGAGAACCCGAATGATGCCAAAACCATCTGTAGCAAAATTATCGATGCAGCCAGAGCTCGTGAAGCAGCCAGAAAAGCTCGAGAATTAACTAGAAGAAAAGGTGTTTTAGACGGGATGGGGCTTCCCGGTAAGCTTGCTGATTGCCAAGAAAAAGATCCTGCTCTGTGCGAACTCTATCTTGTGGAGGGAGATTCTGCGGGCGGATCTGCCAAGCAAGGGCGCGATCGTAAATTTCAGGCAATTCTGCCTTTGAAAGGAAAAATTCTTAATGTAGAAAAAGCTCGTTTCGACAAGCTGATAGCTTCACAGGAAATTATTTCACTGATTACGGCACTTGGAACGGGCATTGGTAAAGATGAGTTTAATCCTGATAAGCTGCGCTACCATCGTATTATTATAATGACTGATGCTGATGTAGATGGAGCGCATATTCGAACACTGTTACTTACTTTTTTTTATCGGCATATGAAAGAATTGATTGAGCGTGGTTATGTCTATATTGCCCAGCCACCTCTTTACAAGGTTAAGCAGGGTAAAAAAGAGCGTTATGTTAAAGATGATCATGAGCTGAAACAGTATCAGCTAAAACAGGCACTAGTGGGTGCTGAGCTACATACACATGACGGTAAGCCACCAATCACAGAAGAAAGCTTAACAAAGCTAGCTGACCGGTATCTGTTGGCAGAAGCTGTAATTGATCGAATGAGCAGACTTATTGATAGCGAAGTAATGCATGCTTTGTTTTATCATCCTGAAATAGACTTAAGTAGTGAGGGGTCTGCTACGACAGGAGCTGCAAAATTAGCAGCACGTGTTAACGAAGTAGAAATTATTCCAGATTATGATTCTGAAAACGAGAATTATCGCTTGAAAATAATTCGTATGCATCATGGGAACAAGCAGGTTAGCTACTTAGACCAAGAGTTTTTGAATAGCGGAGATTTTTTTCATATAAAAGAAGCCTCTAAATTACTTGAAGGATTACTCGGCCCTAAGGCTTATGTTAAACGGGGCGAACAGACGCACCTTGTAAAAGAGTTTAAACAAGCGCTTGATTGGCTGTTACTTGAAGTTGGAAAAGACTTTAGCACGCAACGATATAAAGGTTTGGGCGAAATGAATCCAGGTCAATTATGGGAAACAACCATGGATCCGAAGAACCGCATATTATTGCGAGCTATGATAGAAGATGGCGTTGCAGCCGATAATATTTTTTCTACCTTAATGGGAGATGTGGTAGAGCCGCGCCGGGCATTTATTGAGAATAATGCATTACGAGTTCGAAATTTAGATGTATAGGCAGCCATTAATAAAGGCACCAAAAGAAGAAGGTGAATAAATATTTAGATAGTGGTAGACCGGTTTTCTTTTTGTTTTGCAGTAAGTGCGTGATTACCAATTTTCATTAGGATCTCCCAGGCGGGCCCTGGAAATTTGTGGAGTTTCACCATCACGTCTTCAAACGCACCTAGAAACCAATCAACATCAGTATCTTCAATATTAAGGGGAGGTAATATTTTTATGATTGGTACGGCATGTCCAGCAACCTGCGTAAGGATGTGGTGATCCTCTAAAAGAGGAATGACTATCGCCTGAGCAAATAGGTTTTCATCTATTTTATTGGCCATTGCCCAAGCCGCTTTTAGGGGAAGTGAGCTAGGTTTTCCAAATTCAATGCCGATCATCATCCCTCGCTGCTGAACACCCTTTAAAAACTCAAAACGGGGCACCATTGCCTCAATACCCTGTCGAAAACGAGCGCCGGTTTCATTCGCACGTGTAAGAAGGTTTTCATCATCTAAGACGGCAAGCGTAGACAGTCCTGCTGCCATTGCAAGATTTCCCATCCCAAAAGTACACGCATGAACAGTAGCACGATCCATTGAATCATAGACGCTGTCATAAATCTCTCGGCGGGTGATAGTGGCGCCCAGTGGAACATACCCACCTGAAAGAGCTTTAGAAAGACAGATAATGTCGGGTTGCAATCCTTCAATCCATTGGCAGGCTAAAAAGCGACCAGATCGACCCATTCCGGACTGAATTTCGTCACAAATCATAAGAGTTTTATACTTACGACACAGATTCTGTGCTGATAAGAGATATTCGTTACTAAGAATATTAACTCTTTTTCCTTGAATTGGCTCAAAAACAAAAGAAGCAACGTCACCTTGTGCAAGCCGTGCTTCCAGACCGTTAAGGTCGCCTGGGGCTAATTCTAAGTTACCCGGAAGAAGAGGCTCAAATCCTTTGCGGAAATTTTGTTCGCCACTCAAAGATAATGCACCGGTAGTTAAGCCGTGAAAAGATTTTGTAAGATGTACTGAACAAGGCCGACCGGTTGAAGCACGTGCAAATTTAATGGCAGCTTCTACAGCCTCTGTTCCAGAGTTACAGAAGTAAACTATATCGAGATTTCCCGGCGTACGTTTCGTAAGCTCGCGGGCAAGAGCGCCTGCAAGCGGGGGCGCATCAAGGCCAATCCACCCGGGAAAATCAGAATCCAATACTTGTTGTAGTGCGTTACGAATAGTTGGGTGCCGACGACCAACGTTAAACACGCCCCAGTTGGTAAGAAAATCAAGATAACGTGTGCCGGATTCATCCCACAAATATGAACCTTCACCGCGTACCCAGGAACGGTTGAATCCCGTTATGCGTAATACTTTGACAAGAACAGGGTTTATATGTTTTTCGAAAAGCTCAAAATTTTTACCATGAGTTTGGTTGAGAATTTCATTGATATCGATTGGCATGTGCTAGCCTTTCAATATAAGAAATATATGTTGAGTTTTTTTTTCAAGTTTTATCCAGCGAAAATTTATAGGTAAGTTTTCCAAATTTTAAGATGAGCATAGTCTGATAAATTCGAATATATAAACAATTTAGAAGTTTGTTTAATTTATGGCCCTTAAATACGCTATATAGCAATGATGTTAACTAGTCAGGTAAGCAATTGCAATGTGCGGGTTTTTCTAAAATGAAGAGGAATAACCTATATTTAACCTATGTAAAAGGATAAAACAGAATACTTATAATGGGTTACAAAGATAATGTGGTTTTTGTGGAAAACAAAGTAGTTAACAGAAAGTGATGTTTTTTGAATCCGCCCACGGTTTTCAATTGATAATGGTAAAATCTGATTTCTGACAATTATACAATGGCGATACTGACATGTTTTCATCTAAGCAAACTATTCAAAACATTGATCCTGCAGTATGGGAGGCAATTAAAAGCGAAATTGGGCGTCAAGAAGACCACATTGAGTTAATTGCCTCAGAGAATTATGCCAGCCCAGCTGTTCTGGAGGCGCAAGGATCTTTATTAACAAATAAATATGCAGAAGGATATCCTGGCAAACGTTATTATGGTGGTTGTGAGTACGTTGATATAGTTGAGCAGTATGCAATAGATCGAGCAAAATCATTATTTGCAGCAGAATATGTCAATGTGCAGCCACACTCTGGATCACAGGCAAATGCTGCCGTGTATTTATCCGTGCTGCGGCCTGGCGACAAAATTCTAGGTATGTCACTTGCTCATGGGGGACATTTGACTCATGGATCATCAGTCAATCTTAGCGGTAAAATTTTCAACTCCGTTTCATATGGACTTAATCCTGATACTGAGGAGCTTGACTACTGCGAGCTAGAACGGTTGGCGCATGAGCACAAACCAAAAATGATCATTGCAGGTGCCTCTTCCTATTCTTTAGTAATAAATTGGGAGGCTTTTCGTAAGATTGCCGATGACGTGGGGGCTTATTTATTTGTAGATATGGCTCATTATGCTGGGTTGATAGCCGCAGGACTCTACCCTAACCCGGTTGGAATCGCTGATTTTATTACTAGCACTACACACAAAACATTACGTGGGCCACGGGGCGGCATTATTATGGCAAAGCCCGAGCATGAAAAGGCGCTCAATTCAGCGATTTTCCCACAGACTCAGGGCGGACCAATGATGCATGTGATTGCTGCCAAAGCGGTTGCTTTTAAGGAGGCGGCTAGTGAGGAATTCAAGGATTACCAGAGACAGGTAATTGATAATGCACGTGTAATGACAAGAGTACTGACAGAGCGCGGGCTACGTATAGTTTCCGGACGCACTGATTGTCATATGTTCTTGGTGGACCTTCAGGCAAAAAACCTTACCGGCAAGCAGGCAGAGGAAGCGCTAGGACGCGCGAATATTACTGTAAACAAAAATGCTATTCCTAATGACCCACAGAAGCCGTTTGTTACCAGTGGTATTCGTATAGGGACCCCTGCAGTTACCACGCGTGGCTTCAAGGAAATAGAGGTAGAGCATCTATCAAACCTGATCGCCGATGTATTAGAAGCACCTACAGACAATACAGTTTTATTGCAAACGGCTAATGAGGCAAAAGCTTTGTGTGCAAGATATCCGGTTTATGGAACCTAATTACCTGGCAATTTAATCAGCACGTTTTATTTTTAAATTGAAATATTTTGATAGCAGATAAGAACACCCCACTTTTTCTAAAATTTTAATTATGAAATGCCCTTTCTGTAATGCGGATGACACTAGCGTAATTGATTCCCGTGTTAGTGAAGAGGGAAACAAGGTGCGTCGTCGTCGTCGATGCTTGAGCTGTGACAAACGATTTACTACCTATGAAACTATTGAGCTGCGTCTGCCGCAAGTAGTAAAAGAGGGGGGTACTCGTTCTGAATTTAGTCGTGACAAATTACTTACAGGTTTTATGCGCGCTTTACACAAGCGTCCTGTGCCGACTAAAGATGTAGACAAGGCGATAGACCAGATTATACAAAAACTTCTAAGTTTAGGAGAGAGAGAGATAGCATCGCGTAAGATAGGTGAAATGGTAATGCAGGAGCTTTATAACTTGGACAAAGTGGCATTTATCCGTTTTGCTTCTGTTTATAGAAGTTTTCAGGATGTAGATGATTTTCATGACGCAATTAAAGAAGTACAAAGACCGCGCCGTAAAAAAAAATAAAATAGAATTATGTTTTCATCTGATGATCATGCTTACATGTCTCAGGCGTTACAGCTAGCCGAAAGAGGCCTGTATAGTACAAGCCCCAATCCCCGTGTAGGCTGTGTAATCGTTCGTGATGGCAAGATAGCTGGAAGTGGCTGGCACGTTCATACGGGGCAACCTCATGCCGAAATCAATGCACTTAATGTTGCCAGAGAGGCAGCACAAGGTGCGACAGTATATCTTACGCTGGAACCTTGTAGTCATTATGGTCGTACGCATCCTTGTGCAGAAGCGCTGGTTAGAGCTAAAGTTGCTAAAGTAATAATTGCAATGCAGGATCCTAACCCTTTAGTTGCAGGAAAAGGGGCTTCACTTCTGAAACAATCCGGAATTGACGTGCTATTTGGTTTAATGGAAGAGAGAGCCAAAGACCTTAATGTTGGCTTTGTTGCTAGAATGACAAACAATCGTCCTTGGGTACGAATGAAAATTGCCGCAAGCCTTGATGGCAAAACGGCGCTAAATAATGGCGTTAGTCAGTGGATTACTGGAGAGGCGGCGCGACATGACGGGCACAGGCTCCGTGCCCGCTCTTGCGCAGTTCTAACAGGGATTGGTACTGTACTTGAAGATGACCCACAGCTATCCGTACGCTTTATTGAGACATCCAGACAACCGCTACGTATCATAATAGACAGTCGACTGGAAATCCCAATAACGGCTAGAGTTCTCAGGGGTGAGGGCGAATTAATTTTTACTACAAATGATAATAAAGAAAGAATAGCTGCGTTAAAAGATGTAGGTGCTCGTCCAATTATATTGCCGAATGAAAAAGGAAAAATGGATCTTACAAAGCTGATGCAAATACTTGCAGATTTTGAAATTAATGAGGTATTAGTTGAGGCAGGAAACAGATTGAATGGTGCATTTATCAGGGCAGGTCTGGTAGATGAACTGGTAATATATCTTGCCCCACACCTAATAGGTAACAGGGCAATGGGCATGCTACAGTTGCCGGAATTAACTGATCTTTCGGAAAAATATAATCTTAAAATTAAAGATTTGCGTATGGTAGGAGAAGATATTCGGATTATGAGCCGATTTTTATGATTATTTTAAATAACAAGAAATCTTATGATTTAATGAGGGCTCTTATTAAGTTTGCGCTGTAATGTACGGCGATGCATATTAAGTTTTTTTGCGGTTGCTGAAACGTTACCATTATTTTCAAGTAATATACGTTGAATATACTCCCACTCAAATTGGCCTACCGACAGCGATTTAGTATTAATTTTAGTTGAAGGGTCGCCTTCAATGCGCCCGAAAGACATCATAATTTCGTCGGCATCAACAGGTTTTGCAAGATAATGTATCGCACCAAGTTTAATTGCTTCTACGGCTGTAGTGATGCTTGCATAGCCTGTTAGCATGATGATACGGGTACCAGGGTCCATTTCTTTTAATTTTTCAACTAAAACCAAACCAGATGGGCCGGGCAATCTCAAATCAATAACTGCATACTCAGGTGAAAATGTTTTAGTACACTCCAATGCGTGGGGGACAGAATGCGCACAAGTAACATTAAATCCACGTTTTATCATTGCTTTTTCAAGCACGCTACAAAAAACTTCATCATCATCAACAAGCAATAAACTTGGACGATCAGGAGTCGATTTTGCATAATGTTTGAGGGGTTTCAGTCCGGTCATATCGTAGTCCTAATAAGAGGTAATATAACCTGAGTACAAGCGCCACCTTTCTCATAGTTAGTTAAATGGACACTTCCACCATATCGCTCAATATTTGCATTTGCTAGGAATAATCCAATTCCAAAGCCATGCTCATCCTTACTGGTAAAAAAAGCTTGCCCTGCCCGCTCTAGAGCTTCTTCACTAAGACCTTTACCAAAATCAAGAATTTCCAAGCGTAGTTCCTTTTTATTCCAGTCGCTGTTGATAATAATATTTTCTACTGAAATACCTGTTGAGCTGTTGATAATATTAGTTTCTATTGAAGCATCCGCTGCATTATTTAATAGATTTAAAATTGACTGGCTCAGTGGTTGTGTATTTATTATGCTAGGTGCCGGAAGACCGCCATTGCAGACATAAGTAAATTTGACTGTAGGGCGCATCAATCTCCATTTTTCTAATATGTCTTGTAGAAAGAGATCAACAGCTTGACCACTGGCACCTTCGGTACGGGATTGGCCAGCATCGGCAAGTAGTTCAGTCAGCGTATGCTTACATTGATTAATCTGGTTCCGTAAGATACTCATGCTTTTTTGAAGATCTTGGTTTTCAATATGATCGTTTTGTATTTCCTTGCTTACGATGGCCATAGTTGCTAGCGGCGTTCCAAGTTCATGTGCTGCCCCAGCAGCCATAGTTCCAAGTGCGATAAGCTGTTCGTCACGTAGGGCTTGCTCACGAATCTCAGAAAGATCCTTATCGCGCTCCCGTATAGAGCCGCTCATCTTAACAACAAACCAAGAAATCAGTGTAGTACTTAAAACAAATGCGAGCCACATTCCGGATACATGCAGATCAAATTCACTCATATGTTCGTTATGATCATGTGGCAATGGCACATGCTTAAATACTAGCAAAGAATAAAATCCAATAGTGGTTGCTGCCATCAACCATGTATATACCCACGGTAGAACAGCAGCAGTAATTGTCAGGGGTAACAGATAGAGGGAAACAAATGGGTTGGTCGAGCCGCCATTAAAATATAGCAATGTACTTAATGCAAAAACATCTATTAAGATTTGGAGAAAAAACTCAATGTTTGATACCGAAAAATTTCGGCGCAAACGGATCCAGGTCGCAAAGTTTAATATAGAAAGAAGAGATAACGTCGTAATTATTTCTGTCCAGAGCAACGGTATATTAAGTATCCAATATGTTGAGGCAAAAGTGAGGGACTGGATAACAATAGTTATGCACCTGAGAAAAAACAGGCGATGTAAATTTTTATTTAACGTTGTTTGACTAAGATTACTGAACATTTCAATAGTTCATCGTGAATTTATTACAAAAATTTTATTTTATCCAAACATTAGCTTATATCGTATTTCCTAGCTATGTGGCAAATTGTCGCAGAGTTATGGCACATAAAGTTAGACTAGCCTATTGAATTCTACTCTAGATCCAGAATTAGAACCCTTCGTGATATCCTCTTGAGAGAGATAAACTGATATTAGCCGTAACTATTATTACGAATTAGGAAAGATATTTTTTAGTAAAGGATGTGATCTAAGTATTTTACTAAAACTTGTTACCATATAACATGAGCGCACAAAGATCAGAGGATAAAAGGGACTAATGTTTACGGGAATTATCGAAGCGGTTGGTGAGATAAAAAAAATCATACCTTTGGAAAGTGGTATACGTATAGAGATTACATCAGGCGGACTAGATTTAAGCGATCTACGTATTGGTGACAGCATTGCAACTAACGGAGTATGTCTCACCATAACAACTTTAATGGGTGACACAATTAGCATGGAAGTGTCAGGGGAAACTCTAAGTTGCACCCAGAGCCTGGGTACACGGGGCGGGCAAGTCAACCTTGAAAAAGCCATGCAATTATCCGATAGAATAAACGGACACCTGGTAAGTGGCCACATAGACGGAGTAGGAAAAGTAATAAAATTGGAGCCAGCGGGAGAAAGTTATATATTAGCTATAAAGCCCCCAGATTCTCTGATGAGGTATATTGCAAAAAAGGGTTCCATTACTGTGAATGGCGTGAGTTTGACAGTAAATTTAATTACGAAGGATGAGTTCAGAGTTAATCTTATTCCCCACACTTTGGCAGTGACCACACTTAAAGAGCTGAAGAAGGATATGGAAGTAAATTTAGAAGTAGACATGCTTGCACGTTATCTTGAGAGATTTTTAATTTCGGCTCCTAGATAATATTTGCATATATTTGAATTACTAATTATTAATTAAAGAGTAACGACATGGTCATCAGCTCCATCAAAGATATCATCCATGACATTAAGAATGGAAAAATGGTAATTCTTGTCGATGAAGAAAATCGCGAGAATGAAGGGGATCTGTTGTTAGCAGCAGATTTTGTCACACCGGAAACAATAAATTTTATGGCCACGCACGGCCGCGGGCTTATTTGTCTAACGTTAACTGAAGCACACTGCCGGCAGCTGAACCTTCCGCTGATGGTATCTGCTGCAACTAATCACTCCCCACTGGGAACAAATTTTACACTTTCTATTGAAGCCGCAACCGGGGTTACTACTGGTATCTCTGCTGCTGATCGTGCTCATACTGTAAAGATGGCAGCAAACCCGGACGCAACGCCGGGGGATATTATTCAACCTGGGCATATATTTCCATTAATGGCTCAGAAAGGCGGAGTACTTTCGCGTGCGGGTCATACTGAAGCGGGGTGTGATTTAGCTAATCTGGCCGGACTTACACCTACATCAGTAATTTGTGAAATTCTGCAGGATGACGGGAGTATGGCAAGGCTGCCAGAGCTAATTAAATTTGCTACAAAGCATCAGCTTAAAATAGGAGCAATCGCTGACCTTATTCATCATCGTAGTCGCACGGAAAGCCTTATAGAGCGTGTGGCAGAAAAGATTATCCAAACAGTGCATGGTGAGTTTCGTCTCATTGTTTATCTTGATAAGACTTTTAATGCGTCGCATCTTGCGCTAATTAAAGGTGAGATTACTCCTGATGATGATACTCTGGTGCGGGTGCATGAACCTCTGTCCGTTATTGATTTATTGGATATGAACGACAAGTCTCATTCCTGGAACATTAATGATGCACTTCGAGTAATTTCTAATGACGGGCGCGGGGTAGTTGTTTTATTGCATAGCAGGGAAAACTCTGCAGAATTAATTGAGCATGTTACGTGGGAAAAAACTGATCCTCATCCCTCTACGAGAAATGATTTACGTAACTATGGGATTGGTGCGCAGATATTAAAAGATCTAAATGTAGGAAAAATGCGTTTACTTGCGGTCCCACGTAAAATGCCAAGTATGACAGGTTTTGGTCTACAGGTTACAGGATACCTAGAGCCTGAGAATACAGAGCGAAGCTAAAAGCCGCATTCTTTTCATTTTTCCAGTTAATAATTTCAGGAGAGTATATGGGGCGTTACGAGAAGATTCATGAACTCGAATCAGAGCTAAATGGGGCTGAGTTAAATATAGGCATCGTCATGAGCCGTTATAATATTGATGTCAGCAAGGGTCTTCTTGATAGCTGTACTGCAGAGTTAGAAAAAAACGGAGTGCTGAATATTGTGATGATAACAGTTCCGGGCGCACTGGAAATCCCTTTGGCTTTACAAAAAATGGCTTTAACCGATCAGTTTGATGCATTGGTAGCATTGGGTGCAGTAGTTCGTGGAGACACCTATCATTTTGAGGTTGTGTCGACAGAATCTGCTGGCGGAATAACTGCTGTACAGCTTGATACAGGCATTCCAGTTGCTAACGGCATACTTACAACTAATACTAATGATCAGGCCCTAGAGCGAATGAGTCAGAAAGGAGCTGAAGCTGCAAGAGTAGCAATAGAAATGGTTCATATACTCAGAAAGCTTGACGAAGAAATTCAATGACAGAGAAGATACCGGCAGCACAAACAGAAATTAGACCGGAACAGAAAGTCAAACGTAAGGGTCGTCGTCGTCGATCACGTGAGCTAGCTTTACAAGGTCTATATCAATGGGTTGTAGCCGGGGGAACGATTCAGGCTATCACAGAGCAGCTACATGAGACGAAGGAGTTTCTTAAGACAGATCAGGAATATTTTTCTGATCTGTTGAGGGGAGCGCTAACAAATCTAACGGAGCTGGAAAAACATATTCAAATATGTCTGGACCGTCCCTTTAAAGAGCTTAGTCCAATAGAGGCTTCCATTCTTTTACTAAGCGCCCACGAATTTACTAGCTATCCAGGAATACCGTATAGGGCAATTATCAATGAGGCAGTAGAGTTAGCTAAGACCTATGGCGGGACGGACGGACACAAATATGTAAATGGTGTATTGGACAAGCTGGCTAAACAGTTACGTCCAGAGGAGTTGGCACTACCGGCTAAGTCGCGGAAGATCTGAAATAAAATATGTTGTGAGTTATATAAGGACACATAGGGGCCAGGGATTATAAGCAGGAGTCTGTATTTTGTGTGACTAACAATTCAGGCGTACTACAAAAAACTGTCAACCTTTTACAGAAAGCAAAAATGATTTCCGAAGCAGACATAATTCGTCTTTTTACTCGCTCTGACCCCAACGTTGTTTTGGGGCCAGGAGACGATTCGGCTTTATTTAGACCCGAAACCGGAATGGAAGTGGCAGTTTCCATTGATATGTTGGTATCTGGGCAGCATTTTTTTGCTGATACTGATCCCTACAAATTAGGACATAAGGCTCTTGCTGTGAATCTATCCGACATGGCTGCAATGGGTGCGAACCCACGTTGGGCGACTTTGGCGCTTGCGTTACCAGAATCATTGATAAAAATTGATACGAAATGGGTAGAGTCATTTGCAAGAGGACTTTTGGAGCTTGCGGGCTCACATCAGGTAGCACTTATTGGCGGAGACGTTACACGTGGCCCCCTTACCATTTGCATACAAATTATTGGTGAGGTGGCAAAAGGAAGTGCCTTGCACCGCAGTGGCGCCAGGGAGGGAGATGACATCTGGGTATCAGGCAAACTGGGCGATGCCGCACTGGCACTTCTACATGAGCGTCGCGAAATTAAGCTTGAGCCCAATGAGTTTGCTGAATGTCTAAACGCTTTGCTTCTTCCTGTTGCACGGGTCGATCTGGGGCAGAGATTAGTTGGCCTAGCTAACAGTGCAATTGATATTTCAGATGGCCTGCTAGCAGATTTAGGACATATCTTGGAGCGCTCAAATGTCGCTGCCACCATTAGTTTGAAAGAGATAAACTGCTCAGTAATATTAAAAAAATACTTTTCTCATCCAAAGGTTATCAATTGCATGCTAGCGGGCGGAGATGATTATGAGCTTTGTTTTACTGTGCCAGAAGAGAGGCGTAGTAAAATTGATAAAATTTCACAAGAAACGGGAATCCCTTTAACCCGCATCGGAAAAATTATTATGGGGGAAGGGTTGGTAGTGTTAGATTCAACAGAGAAACCAATAATGCTGGAAACAACAGGCTATGACCACTTCCACACCACCTGAGTCTCAGGAAGTAGTTGAGCAGGAATCTGGCCCGTTATTGACGACGAAAGTCACCCCTGTATATTTGACTCCTAGTATAAAATTCATATTTCAGCACCCTGCTTTTTTCCTGGCCTTTGGCGGGGGCTCTGGATTAAGCCCGGCTGCTCCAGGTACTGTAGGGACTCTTGTTGCATTCCCTTTATTCTGGGGATTAAATCAATACCTGGAACCGCTTCATTTTTTGTTTCTCATATACGTGATGTTCTTTGTTGGCATTTGGGCTTGCGCTCTGACAGGTAGAGCTCTCGGCGCTCATGATCATGGTGGAATGGTATGGGATGAAATAGTTGCGTTTCTACTCGTGTTATTTTTTACGCCGGATAATTTAATGTGGCAAGCATTTGCTTTTTTGTTATTTCGTTTGTTTGATATATATAAGCCTCAGCCAATTCGATACTATGATAAGAAATTACGAGGCGGATTTGGTGTAATGTTTGATGATATGCTGGCAGCATTCTATACCTTACTGTGTTTGGCAGCATGGAAAGCATTTGTATTGTAGTAGTACAGGCGGAGTATAAATTTGGGTGGAATCATAAATGCTATAGATGACCAGACACTTCATGATCTTGCGAAGCAAGTTGGTCTGGCGCTTACGCGGCAAGGGTTGATGCTTGCAACCGCAGAATCTTGTACGGGTGGTTGGTTAGGACAAGTAGTTACTTCTATTCCGGGGAGTTCAGCCTGGTATCAGAGTGGCTTTATTACTTATACGGCTAACTCTAAGCAGAAAATGTTAGGCATAAGCACTAAAACACTAAAAGAATATGGTGAAGTATCTGAGCAGATAGCGCGGGAAATGGCGCATGGTGTGGTTACCAAAAGTGGTGCACAAGTTTCAGTTTCTATTACCGGAATTGCCGGCCCTGGAGGTGGGACAACGAAGAAGCCAGTAGGCATGGTATGTTTTGCTTGGGAGATGAAGGATAACCATATGCGAAGTGAAACTAGGCATTTTAGCGGAGACCGTGAGGCAGTTAGGCAGCAGTCAGTTGCTGTAGCTATGCAAGGTCTGATAACTCTTCTTCGCGATACGGATTACTCAGTAGCCTGACTGCGTTGATTTACATGTGAGATAATTCAATGAAACTATAAAAGGATCTAGTCATGGATGATAATAAAAGCAAGGCGTTGGCAGCTGCACTTTCCCAAATAGATAAACAGTTTGGTAAAGGCTCGATCATGCGCCTTGGCGATAGCGATGCCATTAAAGATATTGAAGTGGTTTCCACCGGTTCTTTAGGGCTTGATATTGCGTTAGGTGTAGGGGGTTTGCCGCGCGGCAGAGTAGTAGAAATTTACGGACCAGAGTCATCTGGTAAGACCACACTCACTTTGCAAGTAATAGCAGAAATGCAGAAAATAGGTGGCACGGCAGCATTTATTGATGCGGAGCATGCATTAGATCCGCTGTATGCACAAAAAATTGGTGTCAACGTTCAGGAATTACTCATCTCTCAGCCTGACAATGGAGAGCAGGCGTTGGAGATCGTTGATATGCTCGTACGTTCTGGTTCGGTGGATGTGGTGGTAGTTGATTCAGTTGCAGCATTAACGCCACGCGCAGAAATTGAGGGCGAAATGGGAGACCATCAAATGGGTCTGCAGGCGAGGCTGATGTCGCAGGCATTGCGAAAGCTTACTGCTAACATCAAACGTAGTAACACAATGCTAATTTTTATTAACCAGATTCGTATGAAAATTGGAGTTATGTTTGGTAATCCAGAAACAACTACCGGTGGGAATGCTCTAAAATTTTACGCATCGGTTCGCCTTGATATCCGGCGTATTGGTGCTATTAAGAAAGGTGATGAAATCTTGGGTAATGAGACCAGGGTTAAGGTAGTTAAAAATAAGGTGGCGCCACCATTTAAGAAAGCAGAATTCGATATTCTTTATGGGGAAGGTATTTCACGCGAGGGTGAGATTGTCGAACTTGGTGTATTACACAACTTGGTTGAGAAAGCTGGCTCTTGGTATTCTTACAACGGTGAAAAAATTGGTCAGGGCAAGGATAACTCGCGTGAATATCTTAAGGAGAATCCTGACATTGCGAATGAAATTGAATTAAAGATTCGCGCCATCGTAGGGGTAGCCTCCCAGACTGAAATAGTGCCTGCAGATTAAAAAACATGTCATCCGGGCCGACTTTAAGAGGCCGTGCCCTCGGCTATCTGGCACGACGCGAGCACTCCAGATTAGAACTGGAAAAAAAACTTACACCTTATGCCTCGACTGTTGAAGAGCTGTCTTCTATGTTGGATTCATTGGAACACTGTGGTTTTTTGTCGGCAGAGCGGATGGTTGAGCAGGTTGTACACATCCGAAGGAACAGGTTTGGAAGCCGCCGTATCGTATATGAATTACAGCAAAAAGGTATCGACGAAGAGTTAATTTCAGCAGTGTTACCGCGCCTTAAAGAAACTGAACTTAAAGCTGCTAGAACGGTATGGCAGAAAAAATTTGGTGCAGCACCGGGTAGTGCAACAGAGCGAGCAAAACAAATACGGTTTTTAATGGGGAGAGGGTTTGGTACAGAGATCATCACGAAGGTGCTGGATCCCCGGGATGAGTAATTAAGTTGGGATTAAATTCTTTGTATCAAGAAAGTTGATATGAAAAGTAACGAAATAAGACAAAAATTTTTAGAGTTTTTTAAGGCGCGTGAGCATACAATCGTGCCGTCAGGCCCGCTTGTTCCCGGCGATGACCCGACTTTATTATTCACCAATGCGGGCATGGTTCAGTTCAAAGATGTATTTCTTGGGCAGGACAAACGCTCATATGTTCGTGCTGCAAGCGCACAGCGTTGTATTCGCGCGGGTGGAAAACATAATGATCTTGAGAATGTAGGGTATACCGCTCGGCATCATACATTTTTCGAAATGTTGGGTAATTTTAGTTTCGGAGATTATTTTAAACGGGAAGCTATTCATTATGCGTGGGAATTTCTTACCGAAATATTAAAAATCCCACAAGAAAAATTATGGGTGACGGTCTATGCTGAGGATGATGAAGCCGCTGAAATCTGGCTTAAGGAAATAGGCATTGATTCCTCGCAGTTGGTACGAATTTCTTCCATGGATAATTTCTGGCAGATGGGAGACACGGGTCCTTGTGGTCCCTGTTCTGAAATTTTCTATGATCGTGGTCCGAATTTATCAGGTGGCCCACCTGGTTCGCCGGATGAGGACGGGGATCGCTATACAGAAATCTGGAACCTGGTATTTATGCAATATAATCGGGACAGTGATGGCACACTTCATCCGCTACCGAGACCCTCAGTAGATACGGGGATGGGGTTAGAGCGCATTTCTGCTGTAATGCAACATGTGGACTCTAATTATGAAACTGACTTATTCCAGAGCCTTATTCGTAAGGCGGCAGACATAACTAATACCGCTGATCTTAACGAAAATTCACTTAAAGTAATTGCTGACCATATTCGGGCATGTTCTTTTCTCATCACTGACGGGGTAATTCCTGACAATGAGGGGCGTGGATATGTGCTTCGTCGCATCATTCGTCGTGCTATCCGTCATGGCTATCAGCTGGGGCAGAAGAAGGAGTTCTTTAATTTACTGGTAGAAGAACTTGTAAATGTTATGGGAAAGCACTATCCGGAATTAGACAAAGCAAAGGTGCGGGTAGCTTCAGTGTTGAAGCAAGAAGAAGAGCGTTTCGGAGAAACGTTAGGGAGAGGAATGCAGTGGTTTGAGAGGCTGGTTAGATTAGAAAATCGTGGCATAGGTTACATACGAGAAAAATATGAAATTAAGTCTTCAGATATTACAACAGGCGGCGCTCCTTTTGATGGGAAATTAGATCTAGCTGAAGGTGGTTCTGTTGCGGTACAAACAGTAATATTATCTGATAAAGATAGCATAATTAAATTTAAAAAAGATTTTGTAGCTGCTATAAATAATTTTTCACAGAAGAATAAAATAGCAGTTTCTGGTCACGCAATAATAATTGGTAATGAGAAAGAAGAACTGGAAGAAGCGGGCATGACAGTCTTTCATTTTCTTAATGAAAGCTCAGTGCCTTTTGCGGGTAGAGACGTATTTACTTTGTATGATACTTTTGGTTTTCCTAAAGACTTAACACGGGATCTGTGTCGTGAGAGGGGGCTCTCTATTAATGAAAAAGAATTTGAAAAGGAAATGGGGGCGCAGCGTGATCGTGCACGTAAGGCCAGCAAATTTATTATGGAGTCAGGCATAGAATACAACGGAAGCAAGACCCATTTTCATGGTTACGATAGTCTTCAGCATGAGGGTCAGGTAGTAGCAATCTACAAGACGGGCGACTCGGTCGGGTTTATCGAAGCCGAGGATGAGGCCTTAATTGTATTGGATCACACGCCGTTTTACGCTGAGTCAGGAGGACAGATAGGAGACCGAGGTGTGTTGTTGTTTGATGGCGGAGAATTCGTTGTCGCAGAAACACAAAAGATTCAGGCCGAGGTATTTGGACACAGGGGTCAGTTGCAAAGCGGAAAGCTATCGGTAAACGATACGATTTTAGCAAAAGTTGATCCAGTTACGCGGGCCCGTACGGAACGTAATCACTCTGTGACTCACCTTATGCATAAAGCTTTACGGGAGGTGCTTGGCTCCCATGTTGAGCAAAAAGGTTCGCTGGTAGATGCTGATAAAACACGATTTGATTTTGCACATAATTTGCCGATAACCGATGGAGAGATTTATCAGATAGAAGCGATAGTTAATGCTGAGATTTTTACCAATACTAAGACTGAAGCAAGTGTCATGAAAATGGATGAGGCACAAAAAACTGGGGCGGTCATGCTTTTTGGAGAAAAATATGGCGATGAAGTTCGTGTGCTGAAAATTGGTTCTTCACAGGAGTTATGCGGAGGAACACATGTTAATCGCACAGGGGATATTGGTCTATTTAAAATTCGCATGCAAAGTGGAGTAGCTGCCGGCGTCCGGAGAATTGAGGCTGTCACAGGAGACAAGGCGCTGGCTTATGTACAACAGAATGAAATGTATTTAACGGAAGTTGCCAAAGTGTTAAAAACGCAACCGGAAGATGCAACACAAAAATTATCTCAGCTAAATGACAGTATCCGACGCCTTGAAAAAGATTTGTCACTATTGAAGTCAAAGCTTGCCGGTTCGCAGGGGGATGACCTTATTAAGCAGGTGCGAGAGGTTAAAAGCATTAAGGTATTGGTTTCCAGTTTAGAGAGTGTAGATATAAAAACAATGCGTGAAATTTTAGATCGACTCAAGGGGAAACTAAAAACATGTATTGTAGTATTTGGAACAGAGAGCGCCGGCAAGGTAAAATTAATTGCGGGGGTTACAGAAGACCTTACGACAAAAATAAAGGCAGGAGAGCTTGTAAACTTTGTAGCGATGCAAGTAGGAGGCAAAGGTGGCGGGCGGGCTGATATAGCACAAGCAGGAGGAACACAACCTGAAAACTTGGAAAAAGCACTGAACAGTGTTTTAGACTGGGTTGAGCAAAAGTTATAGAAATTTTAATTTTAAATAATGCACCTTATATACTAATCTTATGACAATCAAACATTCCCGTTTATTAATTCTTGGTTCCGGTCCTGCCGGTTATACCGCAGCTGTTTATGCTGCGCGCGCCAATCTAAGTCCTGTTGTTATTACCGGATTAGCTCAGGGTGGACAGCTAATGACTACCACCGATGTTGATAATTGGCCTGCTGATGCAATGGGTGTTCAGGGCCCAGAGCTAATGGAGCGTTTCCAGAAACATGCAGAGCGTTTTAATACAGAAATTATTTTCGATCATATTCATACTGTTAGTCTTTCAGACAAACCTATTACTATGATTGGTGATCAGGGAACCTATACTTGCGATGCATTAATTATTGCAACCGGTGCGTCAGCCCAATACCTAGGATTACCTTCAGAAGAAGCATTCATGGGGAAAGGAGTTTCTGCCTGTGCAACCTGTGACGGTTTTTTTTACAAGGGCGAGGATGTGGCGGTCATTGGTGGGGGAAACACGGCAGTGGAAGAGGCACTATATCTTTCAAATATTGCACGCCAGGTTACTTTGGTGCATCGGAGAGAAACATTCCGCTCAGAAAAGATTCTTATAGATAAGCTGATGGAGAGGGTAGAAAACGGTAATGTGAGGCTTGAGCTAAACTGTGTTTTAGATGAAGTCCTTGGCGACAATTCTGGTGTGACAGGAATGCGCATAAAAAATACTCAGGATAATTCTAAAAAAGATTTGGAGTTACATGGAGTATTTATTGCTATTGGCCACAAACCGAATACCGACATTTTTCAGGGGCAGCTCGAAATGAAAAATGGTTACATCATTACGCATTGTGGCAACGAGGGAAATGCAACTGCTACCAGTATTCCTGGTGTTTTTGCAGCAGGTGACGTACAGGATCATATATATCGTCAGGCAGTGACTAGTGCGAGTACTGGGTGCATGGCCGCACTTGATGCAGAAAAATATCTTGATGACTTGAGCTAGCTAAATAAGGCCAGAGTTTCATATGAAACCACGCGACAAGACTCCTGTGGACGGAAGTGATGAAGCCTCATTATTTCGAGATGCCGTTCGGGACGTAGAGCCAATGCCGGCAGCTGACAAGGCAATTCATTCTCGTAAGCTTCCACGACCCAACATACAACAACGAAGTATATCAACACCGGACAATTCGTTTGCCAACTATAGCTCGGCATCAGAAATGGAACCAGGTGGCGAACATTCTTTTTTACGTTCTGGGGTATCCCGAAAGACTTTAAAGCAACTCCGGAGAGGTTATTGGAATACTGATGATCAGTTAGACCTACACGGATTTACCAGAGACGAAGCGTTACGGGAGCTGGACGAATTTCTTAATACTTGTAGCATGAGAGGATTTCGCTGCGTGCAGATAATACATGGAAAAGGGCTGAACTCAAAAAACCAAGAGCCGGTATTAAAAACTCTAGTTTGGAATCAGCTTAAACTATACAATTATGTTCTGGCTTTTTGTCAGGCGGGTCCGGCTGATGGCGGTAGTGGCGCGGCAGTGGTGTTGTTCAAAGTATCTGCAACAAAGAGAACAAGGTAAGCTTTATTAAATAGTCATAACTTACAGATTTTGTAATTTTTTTAAATCTTCTATTACTTCTATCGAATTACGTGAAGTGCTAGCAGATAAATAAATTTTTGCGATCTTTCCATCTGGGTCAATTAGAAATGTGTTTCGTTTGGCAAATTTTATGATTACAAGATTTAACAGGGAACCGTATTGAGCGGCGGTTTCGCCATTGTTATCAGCAAGAAGTGGAAACGGAAGATTATATTCCTTAGCAAATTTAGCGTGACTGGTAGTATTGTCTACACTTATGCCAACCACGTTAGCACCTAAGGCCTCAAGTTTGTGGAGATCATCACGAAACTTACATGCCTGTTCTGTACAGCCCGGGGTATCATCCTTAGGATAAAAATAAAGTGCTAGCCATTTCCCACGGAAATTATTTAATGTATGGATTTTACCGTTTTGGTCTGGTAGTTTAAAGTTTGGCGCAGGTTGCCCAACTTCAGGAGCGTCAGCTTGTGCAATCTGGCTTGAGAAAAACATAATTACTCCTGTTAATGTTGCAGCTATTGCCAACCATCTCATGGCATATCCCCTTTGTATATATTGGGCAAACTATGCTCTGTACTTTAAGATATAACAATAGTCCCTGACAAGCTATTAATCTAGCGGGTCAGCTACTCAATTCTTTCTTCCGAGAGATTTTAACGTAAAATGCAGAAAGCCTTGGTAGCTCAGTGGATAGAGCGACCCCCTCCTAAGGGGTAGGTCGCAAGTTCGATTCTTGCCCAGGGCACCATATAAATAAGGGGTTGGTGTAGTAAGCCGGCCCCTTTTTATTTTAGGAGGCGCACAGGGAAAACTTTGTAAGGCGATACAATCATTAAAGAAACAGCAGATAAACTGGACCTTTTTAGGTTTGTGACGGTGTCATTATTTTATTTTTGTCCTGCATTCTTCAGGCACGCTATCCGTTGACTGATCTTGCCATCGCTTCGGGGAAGAATTGGTTTCCACTTGGCTTTTGGAGAATCTTTTGTACTAATAGATATTCCCGCTCCCATATTTTCAGAATGCCAAGAATAAAAGATCGTTCTACTCTTTATTTCTTTACAGTCGTACTCGTTTAGCATCTTTACTGACAAGTATTTTTCACCAGAGGCAAGTGCTTGGGCCGAAGTTGAATCATACATAACCCACATTTTTGCTTTGTTACCAGAATTTGTAACTTCCTCCATATTAAGATGGAGGTTAAAAGCATTGTCACTAGCATTGGGTATTTGCATCCACTCTGCTGCTACTGCACTACTACTGATTAACGTTAACGCTAATGTTATTAGCAATTTATTCATTGTTTAGCTTCCTCAATCGATGTACCACAAATTCCACTCTGGCTGTCCGTCTTGGCACAGATACGTTTAACTTAACATTGTTAACACAGCAGAATCAGCCTAGTAACAAGTATTAATTTCGTGCTTTATGCTTGATGGATCAATCAATGCAGTTTTATGTATCACAAATCTGCGACAGTTTGTCGCATAGCCGTAAAATACGCTATAAGTTTATACGTGATCTACTAAATAAGTAATAATTGGCCTAATCTAAAACTGATATAATGCTCAGGCTAGATCTGTTATCTAAGTACTTTAAGCACTTTCTCTCATATCTGCGTACGTTCCCTAACTATTCCAATAAATCTAATGGTTCAGCAGGCCACGTTGTAAATGAAATTAACCCCATCGGTGCGACATAATATCATTGCTAATTTTACTGGCAATGTATGGAGAGGCATATTTAATCTTGCCTTCATTCCAGTTTATATCAAATTGATGGGAGTAGAAGTATACGGACTTCTTGGCGTCTTCATGTCATTAAGCGCCTTATTTGTTCTATTAGACATGGGGCTCAGTACTACTTTGAGTCGCGAATTGTCTAGATTATCTGTAATAGAAAATTCCGTACAGGAGTCGCGTAATTTAGTGCGGACTTTTGAGGTTGTTTACTGGTTGATTGGTATTGTAATTGGGGCAGCCGTGATAATTCTAGCCCCCTTAATTGCTGAATACTGGATTAATTCAGCTAACATCAGTACTGAAATAATTGAACAAACGCTACTTATCATGGGGATGCTGCTTGCATTTCAGTGGCCAAGGGCCATTTATATTGGTGGATTAGAGGGACTTCAACGACAGGTTTTGTATAACGTAATTAAAACCTTGTCAATGTTGGCGCGCCATATTGGGGCTGTATTAGTACTAATCTTTATTTCGCCCTCAATATTATATTTTTTCTATTGGCAGGCGTTTGTTGCATTAATCACCACAATAGTACTGGCAGTATATCTCTGGAAATCACTTCCTGAATCTAATAGTCGGAGTAAATTTGATAAAAATCTGTTTGTAAAAAACTGGAAATTTGTGTCAGGAGTGATGGGCATTTCGTTAGGGACTGTTCTATTGACTCAAATGGATAAAATAATTCTCAGTAAAATGCTTACACTAGAAGTATTTAGCTGCTATATGTTGGCGACGACTGTGGCAACTTTAACTATGGGCCTTGTGTCGCCTATTCACACTGCATTATTTCCAAGGCTCTCACAGCTTGTCGTAAAGAAAGATGAAGCTGGCATATCAGATTTATATCATAGAGGATGTCAGTTGGCGTCAATCATCATATTGCCTATCTCAATTACGATGATCTTCTTCTCGAAAGAAATTCTTTCTACTTGGATTGGAGACCCAACAGTAGTTAATAATACTCATATGTTGTTAAGCTTATTAATTGTTGGAACTACAATTAAAGCTTATATGACATTGCCTTATACGTTACAGCTTGCACACGGGTGGACTAAATTAGCATTTTATAAAAATGTTGTCGCTGTGATTATTATCGTCCCATCAATGCTGTGGGCGGTGCAAATGTACCAAGGTATTGGAGCGGCTTGGGTACTGATTTTTCTTTATTTGGGATTATTGATTGTTGAAATTATAATAATGCATAAACGAATACTCAAAGGTAATATAAGAAAACGATACGATTATGATGTATTAATGCCTCTTTTAATAGTTAGTATCATAGGATTAGCTGCGCACGAAATTCACGATATATTCCCAATAGATGTATCTGCGGTGATAACTGCACTAGTAGTAGTCTGTACACTTCTTTTCTCCTTTATGGCCTCTGCATGGTCAACAGGTAACCTAAATGGAAAAGTTATGTCGTTGCTAAAAATAAAAGAGCGAAAGAAAATAGTCTAAGCTGCCAATATTTTTTTAGGTTCTTAGTGTCCGTATTTAGAACCTGAAATTCAGAAATTCAGAGAACCCTTTATTCTGGCAGTCTATAAAAAGATGCGGGTCCATGCGGCCCTGTTCTTCCAATGAAAAAATTCAATGCTACTCATCAAAATATACTTTACACTTTCAATACGAGTAATTAGATAGAAATCAATAATAGGTCATTAGTTTCTATCTAATTTGGATTCTGAAAGAGTGTTAGGTAGTGAATCATTAATTGAGAGTTTCCCGTACAAGGGAAAAAGAATTCATCGATATAATGGGCGCTTATGAAAAGGTTAAGTGTATGACTAATAATCCCATTTGGCGATGGATCGACGATACGTTTCTTGACCTTGGGAGACAGTTCCGCTGGACTTACCTGCCCCCACTTATGGTGTATCTTGCAGCAGGCGTATCCGGGCTGACGGCCATCGTGGGCACTTTTTTTATCAAAGATTATCTTGATCTTTCCGCCGCTTTCCTCGCCGGACTAGCATTTTGGGCGGGAATTCCATGGACACTAAAAATGCCGCTTGGCCATCTGGTTGACCTGATTTGGCGCCAAAAAGCAATCCTGGTCTATATCGGCGCGAGCCTGATCGCGCTCAGTATAGGGATCATGTACGGGATCATCGCTCACACCGAGATGATGGGTGAGATCATGAAAGTTGAGGTCTGGTTCGTGATTGCCACCCTGCTCGCACCGACCGGATACGTCGTGCAGGACGTAGTTGCAGACGCAATGACTGTAGAGGCTGTACCAACAATAGACGAGCATGGAAATCCTTACTCGGATAGCGAAATCAAGATGATGCACACCACGATGCAGACCCTTGGACGCGTTGCAATCATTGGTGGCTTGATCGCAGTATCCTTGTTAAACATCACTATGTTTAAGGGTGTCGAGAACATGTCCGAGGAGATGAAAGTCGCCATTTATGCAGACATATACTTGCTGGCACTAATTATTCCGGCTGTTTCGATCGTTGGCGTTATTCTCGCCGCCTATCTGCTTAAACGTCGTGCCCGCGAGCTGCATGAACAAGGTCACGATAGTGAAAGTGTTGATAAAATACTTTTTGCTCCCGCTGGCGAAACACATCCAAACTGGTGGATACTTGGTGGCAGCATTATCTTTGCTGCATTCACGCTGATCATGGGCATCAGCGAGGTGCCATTGGCACAAGAAATCATCTTTTTGGGATCGATGAGCATAATTTTATTCGTGATGTATCGGTTGCTACTCGAACTTGATCCTGGCGTACGTAAGATGCTGGTAGGAACAGCAGTAATTATCTTTGTATTTCGCGCAGTTCCCTTACATGGTCCTGGCCTTCTTTGGTTCGAGGTCGACGTGCTCAAATTCGATCAACACTTTCTTTCCATATTGTCTCTGATTGCTTCGGTCCTCGCACTTCTCGGCATGGTATTGCTACGGCCAATGATGGCAAAGCGTTCTATTGGTTTCGTAGTTGTGATCCTAACGATCGCTGGGGGCATTCTCTCGTTACCCAACATCGGTCTTTATTACGGGGTACATGAGTGGACAGCCGCGCACACTGGGGGTGTCGTCGATGCGAGATTTATAGCCGTTATCGATACAGCGATGGAATCTCCGCTTGGCCAAATCGCTATGATCCCGATGCTAGCTTGGATTGCAAAAAATGCACCTCCGCATCTTAAAGCCACATTTTTTGCGGTGATGGCATCCTTCGTTAATCTCGCATTATCGGCCTCTAGTCTCGGGACCAAGTATTTAAATGAGATTTATCTAGTTACTCGGGAAGTTCGTGATCGTGCCACTGATGTTATCAAGTCCGTAGCAGATTACAGTGAACTAGGCTGGCTTATGATCATAGTCGCGATAATTTCCTTGCTGGCACCGTTACTGACGGTCGCTCTGATCCAGCGCTCAGCGCTGCGCACCCAGCAATAAGCTGAAATTAAGTATGGATTATATGGGGATAGTTTTTGGCACTGAATAAATAAGAAGGTAATTTAGTAAGAGTAGGCGTTATTAATCTTTTGCCTTATTCAAAATCTCAGTTATTTCTATTTTCTTACCTAGCTGCTCAATAGCAATTGAGTCATACAGAGCGAGTATACGTTTTAATTCAGTAGCTATAAATTCGTCGTCTGTATCATTATTTTCTTCTCCCAAGCCACAGAACCGCCCTATATCGGCCAGGTCTTTTGTGACAGGCCATTCTTTGTCAGCCGGTGTTTTTGATATAACCAATCGTAACGCAGTCGCTATCCAATCGTCATGTTCGCCTGATGGCGTGCCAGCCAGCCCTGGCTTTACCTCTTCGGTACCATGAAGACCGAATGCTAGGTCAAGGCTTTTCTCCTTACCTTCAACATACGATTGGATACAATCGGCGGCCCAGGACAAGGTATCATCTCCCGGTAATAATGAGGATTGCATATTTAAAAAGGTTCCTACGCTAGCCAAGTCTTCCTGAATTTCTTCTTTACTTTTGGGCTTCATAATTTGACAGTTTTTGCGCGGTTGATAGATTCTTCAATAAACCTGACAGCTTCGCTCGCATTTTCCCACCCATCTAGTTCCACCCATTTATCTGCTTCTAGATCTTTGTAATGGGTAAAGAAATGTGAAATTTGCTCCAGAAGGATATCTGGCAAATCAGAATATTGTTTTACACTGGTATAGTACGGATGCAGCGCATCTATGGGAACAGCAAGGATTTTTTCATCGAGGCCTTTCTCATCTTTCATTTTTAGCACCCCAATTGGGCGTGAACGCACAACAGAGCCAGAGATGAATGCCACGTTACTAGCCACTATTACATCAATCGGATCGCCATCTTCTGAAAGTGTATGTGGTATGAAACCATAATTACAAGGATAGCGCATCGAAGTATGCATAATACGATCTACAAATAGGGCACCTGACTCTTTATCCATCTCATACTTAACGGGCTCTTTGCCCAGCGGGACCTCGATGATTACATTAATGTCCCATGGGGGCGCGGTGCCAATTTGTATTTTTCTTATATCCATATCATTTCCTGAGAGTTCTTAGGTTAAGAAGTGCATCTCAGGTATCTGTAGAATAAAATAACTCCTGGGCAGGCAGCTTCAGAAAGGATTTACTTGGGCTTACTGTTCTCTAATATATATTTAGCTAGCCGCTCCCCTGATTCACCCTTAATATTTGGGAAGGCAGGCATAGACATACTACCAGATTGGATTTGTTTTAGAATAGCCTCTTTACTTGCTTTATTTGAGCTGAGTCGTATAACAGCATCAACTTCTGGCTTATGGCATTTAGTGCAGTTAAGATTGAATATTTCTTCCCCACTAATCGTACTTGATGGAGTGTAGGTATCAGTTTTTGAACAGCCAGCTAAAGTAATAAGTGCACAACTCACTAAGATTACAGATATTTTTTTCATTTTCTATAGGCCAGTTTATATTATCCGAGAATTGAGAATTGGTTTTTTTGTCAAACTTTGAGGATAAGATGATGTATCCATAGCTTATAATATTAACATTAATTGTTGTTTAGTTCTGTAGGGATTCATACGGGTTATGTTAAGCCTTTTGAATATATAACGAGGAGAAGCTGGGGACGGGAGGTCATGGTAAAATTGCCTAATGAAAGCAATAAATACAGAACCGCTCATTAGTCTTATTGCTTAATAAACGTAATGGGATTTTTCAAAAGTACCCGCATTATAAGGATCGATAAAAAAACCTTAGTCAGAAATTAGCATACTAGAATTCATATGGACCATTATGCTGGCTTCTATTTTTAGAACTTGTAAGATAATTATCTTAATTATGTTACAGTTTTCTTTCTTTTTATTAAAATGTAAAAATACATTATGGATATGTACGAATCTGAGCATACTAAATTTATGCGGGAGCTCTTCAATAAAAGACCAGAATTAGCTGAGAAACAGAAAGAAGCGCGCGCTATTTGGTGGGATAAGAAACTTGATAAAGAGGAGCGCAAACGTTTCAAAGATTCAAGTATTTCGCAGAAATCTTATGTCTATTTTGGGCAGAAATAATCAAAAATAAAATTTCGTGAGAAATGGAATAGAGATATCTTGTATACTTATTTAAAATTTACAACGCCTTTTTAGGCGGGTCACTGTTCTGAATTCATTCTAGTTTCATTTCCTGATATTTAATAAGTTGTTCCTTGTTCTAATTTTGGCGGGAGCTGATAGTAACGCGCTAACATAGGCCTACACACGATCGATGGTTAAGCCATTATTTGGTATTTCGTAACAAATTTCTACGAATAATTTGCCAAAAGACAAAGTAATGGAAGTATTGTTTTTTAGAGCATTGCATAGGAATAGTAAAGATGGGCCGGCGCTTGACTAAAAAATTAAAACAGCGGAATAATTATGGATAATCTTGATAAAGTGAGAGATATTTTATCTGATGCGCTCGGGTTAGGTGAGCGAAAATATTCTATAACGGCTGAATCAAATTTACTCGGAAGTATTCCTGAATTAGACTCGATGGGAGTTGTTAGTGTGATTACTGCGTTAGCAGAGCATTTTGACATCACGATTAACGACGATGAAATTAGTGCTAAGACCTTCGAGACCTTGGGTAGTCTTGCTTCCTTTGTTGAGCAGAAGTTAGCAAAATAAAAAGGTTTGCTAGAAATTGTTCTGACGAACCATTTGTCTTTATCATGACCCTTATCCTTTCAGCTGTAAGCCCTTTGCCCTATTCCTACTTCTAATCTTGGCTTCTCTACAGCCTGTTGGTAAGAACTAAAATTTAGCTTCTAGTAGTCGGTATGTGTATTGTGTCCATATAAAAAAACGGCTTCAACCATATGGCTGAAGCCGTTTTTATAAAGCAAAGGTCTTTACTTATTTTTTAGATATAGGACCTGGTGCTTTGGTTTGTTCCATTACTTCGTTGTCCCATTCACCTTCAACCATCATATGAGCAGCTGCACCTAGCAGAACTGCCTCAATCAGGTTGTGACTGAGATAAACGTATAGGCCTGGTTGCACAAACTGGTATCCGGCTGCACTAGCAGATCCACCTGGAACGAACCAAGTTTCATAGTTAGTGGTAGGAGTATCAGCGAATGAACCACCTTGCCATACTAAGTCAGCATGACCACCGATCAGATGCGGGCGGGAATCACGATTAGCTTGAGAATGGATGAAAAGAACTTTTTCGCCCACTTTGCCTTTGAGTGCATTATCACCCGTTAGCGCGCCTGCGGTGCCGTTGAAGACAACATGGCTTGGAACGAGTCCCTTTGATACTTCTAGCATGTCGGCCATACCTTCGAGTGGCTGTGCATATTCTTTGTACTTTCCATCTTTATCTTTAGGAAGATATAGATCCTGTTCACCTATGTAATAGGCACGGTCATAATGCCAAGGCTTGCCTTTAGCATCTGTCAGTCCTTTACGAGGAAGGATCATGATAGCGCCGTTCATTCCAGAAATGGTATGGAAAGGAATCATGGTTCCGCCTGGAGCACAATGGTAGACAAATACGCCTGCTTTCATTGCTTTCCAAGTTAGAACAACTTCTTCACCAGGAGCTACTTTATCTTTCATTGCGCCACCTAATGCACCGGTTGCAGCATGGAAATCTAGGTTATGTGACATTGTGTTGCTTTTTGGATTAACTAGAGTCATTTCAACCCAGTCGCCTTCATGTGCAACAATCATAGGAGCAGGTACTGAACCATTGAATGTTAATGCCCAATAGCTTGCATTGGCATCAGCTTTCATTAGTTTTTCTTCTACTACTAAACGAATAGCAACAACCTTAGGCTTTCCTTTAGCTACCTGATTATGCTTAGGTAGAAATGGAGGAGCAACTAAGTCTTGTACTACGCGAGGAGTTCCTGCAGGGGCATTAGCCATAACCTGAGTCGCTCCAAAGCACAGAAGACTCACGCCTACAAGTGATTTAAGTAATGTTTTGTTCATGTTTTCTCCAAAAAAAAATCTGTTAAATGTATCTAGATATTGCAACTAATAAGCCTCAATAGGTTCAGAGGGGAGCTTGTTCTAACTTTACTAAAAAGAACTGGCTTCTGAAGCAAAATCAACTTTAAAATTAAAAGAAGCAACGCGTAATATACATAATCATATAAAGTTTGTCTAGAAAAAAAGTGACGCTTTGTCGCACCAGTCTTAAGCATACAAAATTTATCGAAAAAATGTGACAAATTGTCGCACCCATGCAGCTTTAATTATGAGACGTGGATATTCATATTAAGTTTCATAATATCTTAAATATTTCTCTGTTCCGGCCCCGGCCCCAGTACACGTTGTGACCATCCCGTATCTTTCTCTTATGCCGTAGTAAGCCTATTGTGTCGTCGTAAAATAGGTAGTATATTATTGTTTTTAAAAGGTTTTTGAGGATATCTTCGACATTAGCGTTTCGGTTCGTTCTGTTTGATTCGGTTTTTATATTATTCCTGCGGCACTATACGAGGCCTGCTTTTTTCATCTACCGCTACATAAGTTAGTAGGGCCTCGGTTACCTTAATACATATCTCTTTATTTCCTTCGCGAGGTCCCCGTTGTGCATACACGGCAACATCTACTGTAATTGAAGTACGCCCTATTTTAGTAATCTCAGTATAGAAACTGACAAGGTCACCAATAAATACAGGATGTTTAAATACAAAATTATTTACTGCAACTGTGGCTACCCGCCCACCTGTACGGCGGATTGCTAAAATACTACCGGCTATGTCAACCTGTGACATTATCCAGCCCCCGAACACATCCCCCGCATGATTAGTGTCCGTTGGCATGGGAACTATCCTCAGCGTTGGATCACAGTCTTTTGGTAATGAAGTATAAATTTCTTTGTTATTATCCATTTTAGCTATACCTTATTGTTTTTAGTCGGGCAGTAGTAAGCTATATTCTAGTGTCCTTCATAGAGCTTATTTACGGCGGTTTGATAATGATCTAATACCTTTGTCCGTTTAAGTTTCAGGGTGGGGGTTAGCATACCATTCTCAACGGTCCACGGTTCCAGCGCCAATGCTACACGGCGTATTTTGGCATAGCCTGGGAACTCATATATCTGTTGTGTAATTCGCTCTAGAAGAATTTTTTTTATTTTTTTGTTATGTTCCGAGTGGTCTGTTTTTAGATCAAGGTTATGCTGAAGCGATATTTTCCCCCAGCAGTCAGGATCTATAACCACCAACACACTAAGATACGGGCGCCCCTCACCTATTAACATTACTTGTTCAAATAACCGGTCACGTAAAATTGCTGCTTCCATATCAGCCGGCGGAATTTTTTCACCAGTTGACATGACAATAATTTCTTTCAACCGTCCGGTTATCGTTATTATTCCGCCGTCGATACGGGCCATATCACCTGAGTTAAGCCACCCATCCGAGGCTAGAATTGCTGCAGTAGCATCAGGATTATTCCAGTAACCCAGCATAACGTTTGGGCCATGAATCAGGAGGCTATTATTTTCATCGAGTTTTACTGCTACACCAGGAATAACATGACCTACGCTTGACGGCACATTATTATCTATACTATTAACGCAGGCTACCGGGCTACATTCAGTCATGCCATAACCTTGTAGGAGTGGTAACCCTAGACCAATAAACATACGTGAAACTTCAATTGACAACGGAGCACCCCCTCCCATGGCAAGTCGTAGTCGGCCGCCCAGTTTGCCCATTACTTCTTTTGCCACCAGTAAATTTAGAAGAGGCCATAGCAGGTGAGATATTTTCTTAGGCCCTCTCTGCTGCTGAAATTCAAAGCGACTGTACCCCACCTCAACAGCATAATTAAAGATAAGGCGACTGAGTGCAGATTTTTTTTCTAGCTTGGCATGAATTGCAGCATAAACCCGCTCATAAATTCGTGGGACCGAAATAAGAACTGAGGGGCGAACACTTATCAGGTCTTCTTGTAATTGTTGTATTGAGCGCGCATAAGCAACTGTAGCCCCAGTCATTACAGGAAGGTAGTAACCTACTGTGCGTTCAAATGCGTGAGAAAGTGGTAGAAAAGAGAGAAAAAGATCATCCTGCGAGACCGATACAATTTGTAAGCAGCTATTTGCATTAGTTAGCAGATTGTGATGGCTGAGCATTACCCCCTTAGGCCGACCTGAAGTCCCGGAGGTGTACATAATCGTAGCAAGATCATTTGGTTTATGATTCGCGTGCTGTACTTCTCCAGCCTCTTCCGGCAGCCAGTCACAAAGTGCGCTCAAATCAACACTCATTGCATCTTTGGTAAGGTCTTCAAATGGATTAATCGTTATGACTCTAAATAGATCACCCATTTGGGCATGTAATTTTTTTAGTGGCTGCCACTGTTTCTGGTCTTCAAGTAGTAACAATTTGGCACCAGAGTTTCCTAAAATATATGCTGCATTCTCAGCTCGATCATCTGTATAAAGAGGCACAACCACAAGCCCTAAACCTAGCGCGGCTTGGTCAAATATCACCCATTCCGGACAATTTTTTGACATTATTGCTACACGGTCACCGGTTACTAAACCCTCTTTAGTCAAAGCAATCTGCCATCGTGCAATCTCTCTATCTACCTGTTCCCAAGTATGGTCATACCAGTTTCCGGCAACCTGATCATAACTACGATAGGCTATCATCTGGGGTGAGCGCCGCACCCGTTCACTGAATAAACCATCTAGTGTTTTTGCTATTTCTGTTGGAATTATATTTTCCATGTTTATTTGATTGGTCTGTATATTTAATCCGAACTGGATTTGTATTTTTTATCTTCAAATCCATTTTCTTGTAAGAAATCTAAAATCAGTTTCGGTAAATTTTCTGCAAAACAATTGAATTCTTTAGATTTTTGCATTGATCGGAGCCAGGTAAGCTGTCTTTTTGCTAGCTGGCGCGTGGCAGCAAGGCCCATCTCGCGCAATTCGGTCAGGCTAATTTTATTGTCTAGATACATACATGTCTGTCGATAGCCGACACATCGCATTGAAGTAGCGTCAGTATCGAGACTAAATTTATTCCGTACAGCACGAACTTCATCGATTAGCCCTAGTTCTAGCATTTTCTCGAAACGGAGGGCAATATGTTTATGAAGGGTGATACGGTCATCAGGGATCAGGGCAAGACTATTTACATGATAAGGAAGATATACATGCTTTGGTTTTTTCAGCAACTCTGACATAGGCTCATCAGTAAGGTAATATACTTCCAATGCACGTTGAATGCGTTGACTATCAGTGGGTTTGATACGCGCTGCGATGACTGGGTCAAATTGTTGCAATTCTTTATGCATCGCCAGCCAGCCAATGTTTTTTGCCTTATTGTCAATTTCCATACGCACGCCGTTGTCAGCCGACGGAAGCTCAGACATGCCCTCCAGTAATGCCCGGAAATAAAGCATGGTGCCACCAACTAGCAGCGGAATCTTCCCCCGCCCGGCAATTTCTCTCATCGCAATTAAAGCGTCTTTTCTGAACTGTGCTGCAGAATAACGCTCATATGGTTCAATCAGATTGATAAGGTGATGTGGTATTGATGCCATTGTTTCTGCACTTGGTTTGGCGGTTCCAATATCCATATGCCGGTATACCTGAGCGGAATCCACGCTAATTATTTCTACAGATAGATGTCTGGCAATTTCTAATGCAATATTGCTTTTGCCGCTTGCAGTGGGGCCCATCAAAAAAATAGCGGGCGGGTAGTCCAAGGCGCTCTTATCTTTTTGTGCTAATGCAGAATTTTTTTTGGATAATGAAGCAGTCAATTTCACATTTATTACAGAAATCTATTTTTAAATAAAGATTTAAGTTCGGCAAGCGGATTATAAACACACAGTAGCTCAAAATTTCTGCCATCAGAAGAATTGTATTTTGCGATTATGATTCCTGTGGCGCGTTATAAAAGAATGAATATTTATACGGGTAAGTTCACGTGTGAGGTGCCCGCAGTTAAGAAATAATTTTATCCGTCCTGTTGCTGCCTGATAAAGCTCTTTTAGATAACATAGGGCAATAATAAATAAAGATTTTCCCTGCAAAGCTTTGTACGCCAGAAATTGCGATTAAACGCTATATTCAATTACATGGCAAGTGGCGGTCATTTCAGTTAAAATTCAGGCCAACCTAATTACTTGTGTTGTATAACTTATATAACTAATTTACATCAAATTCTATGATCCTCATCCTGACGCCGGACGCTTGCGCGACCAAACCTGATTACAAGCAGTTAATGGAGCATCTTGCCGGTCTTCCCGGTATTTCTACCCGCGTGCATGCTGAAGCCGGTGTTGAACAGACGCTAACAGAAGTATATTTGATTGGCGACACTAAATCTTTACCTTTAGAAGACATGCAAAGTTTGCCTTGTGTGGACAGGGTAGTGCGGATCTCAGAGGAATATCTTGTTCTCGGGCGGCACAAGAATGATGATCGTCCTACTCACTTTGATTATAACGGAGTACGTTTTGGGCAAGATACATTAAACATATTTGCAGGATTATGTGCAGTTGATACGCCAGAACATGTGGAATTAATGATGAAAGCTCTGAGGGATAACGGTTTAAACTGTACCCGAATGGGCGCCTACAAGCCTCGTACCAGTCCGTATTCCTTTCAGGGTCACGGCAAGACATGTCTGCCTTATGTATTTGATTTAGCAGGAAAATATGGAATCAAAGTTATTGCTATGGAAGTCACACATGAATCCCATGTCGACGAAATCCGTGAAGCACTGGCGCAGGCCGGTAACCCTACGGGAGTAATGTTACAGATTGGCACTCGAAACACACAGAATTTTGAATTATTGAAAATTGTTGGACGTCAGCAGGACTTTCCGGTACTTATCAAACGTGGTTTTGGTATCACGTTAGATGAGTCACTAAATGCTGCAGAATACCTGGCATCTGAGGGAAACAGTAGGGTGGTGTTTGGTCTGCGGGGGATGAAGACTAACGGTGCTGATCCTCATCGTAATTTTGTAGATTTTGCCCATGTGCCTGTAGTGAAGCGTCTAACACGTATGCCAGTTTGTATTGATCCCTCGCATTCGGTCGGTGCTCGCACATGTTCTCCAGAAGGGATACTGGATATTATGCAGGCTACTGCTCAGGGCGTAATTGCCGGTGCAAATATGATTCTAGTGGACTTTCACCCGGCACCAAGTAAAGCCTTGGTGGATGGACCACAAGCACTGAAAATGAATGAGTTGTCACATTTTTTGGAAGACATTTCCATTGCCCGTGAAGCTTATTTACAGCGTACAGCCTTAGCTAAGAGATACCCGGATGAATAAGTATTCGCTATGACGAGCGAATATCTGCAGCGAAACCGCTGAGTAGCTTGTCAGAAAAAATCTGTTTTCATTTGTCTAAAATGTAAAGTGTTCTAAGCGGGGAATAATTTTTTGGCAGATGACATTGTTGTTATAGGCGGAGGGGTAATCGGGCTTACCGTAGCGAATGAGCTTTTGCGGCTGGGTGCGAAAGTACGGATCCTAGAACGAAATTACTGCGGAAAAGAATCTTCTTGGGCAGGTGGCGGCATACTTTCACCTTTGTTGCCATGGGATTATCCGGACCCAGTGACAGAATTAACACAATTTAGCAACCGATTATTACCGGGATTGGCTGAAACTCTCCGACAAGAAACAGGGGTTGATCCAGAATACCGAGCTTGTGGCATGCTTGCTCTTCCTGATATGAATAATAAGGAAGGCACTAAATTTATCGGAGCTAAGAATTGGTGTGCACGCAACACTTTCCCTCTGAAGGAAGTGTATCCGAATGAAGCTTTTCCAAAGCTCACATTTGGCGAATTTGCAGATAAATCAGCATTATGGCTCCCCTCAGTTGCACAAGTGCGTAGCCCCAGATTATTACAGGCGCTAAAAATCTCAGTAGAATTATCTGGCGGTTCTATCATAGAGCATACTAAGGTTACAGGTTGGCGGATGGGCCAAGGTCGGGTCGAGTCCGTTATTACCGACGGGGGGGAATACTCTGGCACGGATTATATTGTTGCAGCTGGAGCGTGGAGTCGTGAAATACTTGATAAATATGCTTTAAAAATTAACATTTATCCCGTGCGGGGACAGATGCTGCTTTTTAAAGTAGAGACTGGTTTGCTTGATGCAGTTGTATTGCAGAATGGGTTTTACCTGATACCGCGTCAAGACGGATATATACTTGCAGGGAGCACTGTAGAGGATGCCGGATTTGATAAAAATATTACTACAGATGCACGTAAGCAATTACTTGAAAGGGCTCATAAGTTTTTACCCGAACTGACTGAAAGAACTTTAGTTGGGCACTGGGCAGGGCTTCGCCCCGGATCTCCTGAAAATATACCGGTTATTAGCCGTCACCCTACTTTTGATAATTTTTATTTAAATAGCGGCCATCACCGCTATGGTGTAACTATGGCACTCGGGAGTGCGCATCTTTTATCAAATATGATCATGAAAAATCCTCAGCCATTTGATGTTGCCCCCTATAAATGGCACGTATAAATACTAGGAAATATTATTTCTGATGTCCCCGCTTTATCCACAGAGAACGGAGTGGTAATATTAACGTACCTCAACAAAAAATATAGACGTCATGGCAGGGCACAGTAAGTGGGCAAACATCAAGCACAAGAAAGCAGCAACAGATGCCAAACGCGGTAAGATTTTTACTCGGGCAATTAAGGAAATAACAGTTGCTGCACGACTGGGTGGTGGTGAAATAGCAAGTAATCCGAGATTACGGTTAGCGGTTGACAAGGCCTATGATCAAAACATGCCTAAGGATAATGTAGAGCGCGCAATTAAACGTGGTAGTGGCGATCTGGAAGGTGTAAATTACGAAGAAATTCGTTATGAAGGTTATGGCATTGCAGGTGCAGCTGTAGTCGTAGATTGTATGACAGACAATCGCGTGCGAACTGTTGCAGACGTACGACACGCTTTTACTAAACATAGCGGCAACCTGGGTGCTGATGGGTCGGTTCTGTTTTTATTTAAACATTGCGGTCAGCTCTTTTTTGCTCCGGGTACTAACGAAGACAAACTAATGGAAGCTGCTTTAGAAGCAGGCGCCGAGGATGTAATCAATAACGATGACGGTAGTATTGAGGTTATTACCCCGCCGTATGAATTTATAACTATTAAAGCTGCTTTGGAGAAAACTGGTTTCAAATCAGAGTTAGCTGCGGTGACCATGAAGTCAAGCAATGAGATTATATTAACAGGTGAAAATGCAGTAAAAATGCAAAAGTTATTGGATGCTCTTGAAAGTATAGATGATGTTCAGGAAGTTTTTACCTCAGCAGTAATTGATAGTTAATTTATTATCTGACAGGTGACATATTCGCATTCTAGGTATTGACCCAGGCTTGCGCATAACTGGTTTTGGGGTCATCGATAAAACTGGCAATAAATTAACTTATGTCAGCAGTGGTCGCATCAAAACTTTAGATGCCGAGCTGCCATTACGTCTAAAATCAATCATGGATAACCTCAATGAAGTTATCGCGCAATATCATCCCGATCAGGTTGCAGTGGAGCAGGTATTCGTTAACATTAATCCAAAGTCAACGCTGATGCTTGGGCAGGCGCGAGGTGCAGCAATTTGTGCGGCTGGATTAAACGATCTTTTTGTTGCTGAATACACTGCACTGCAAATCAAACAGGCAGTTGTCGGTAACGGTCATGCAAAGAAAGAGCAGGTTCAGGAAATGGTGAAGCGTTTATTAGGCCTTTCTTCTAAGCCAGGTTCGGATGCGGCGGATGCGCTTGCTTGTGCTATTTGTCATGCTCATGGTGGCTCAGGCTTAGGCAAGACATCAACAGAAGGGTACAGTATGAAACGCGGAAGACTGGCATGATTGGGAGATTAACGGGCTTGTTGTTAGAAAAGCAGCCGCCTTTAGTGCTGCTTGACGTGCAGGGCGTGGGATATGAAGTAAATGTTCCGATGAGTACATTTTATACCCTGCCAGATACTGGAGAGAGAATTATTCTTCATACTTATCTTGTAGTGCGGGAAGATGTACATTTGTTGTTCGGCTTTGCAACTGACACTGAGCGACAGGCTTTTCGTCAACTCGTAAAAATTTCCGGTGTGGGAGCAAGAACTGCATTAGCAGTTTTGTCAGGTTTAAGCGTCTCTGATTTATACCAGGCGGTGGTAGATCAGGATAGCAGACAAATCATTCAGGTTCCGGGAATTGGCAAAAAAACTGCTGAGCGCTTACTGTTGGAATTGCGGGACAAACTTAGTTCTGACATGATTGGTACTGATGGTCATGCATCCTCTTCAAAAATAACTAATGACGTGCTCAATGCTTTGTTATCATTGGGTTATAATGAGCGAGAGGCTAGTTGGGCAATTAAAAAACTGTCTTTAGATGTTACCGTATCCGAAGGGATACGAGAGGCTCTTAAATTTCTTTCAAAGGAAAGATAGCGTGAATATTCACCCTATACAGTTGAATGATTGAAACTGAGAGATTAATAGCTGCAGCTCCCGTTTCCTCTGAAGAAGAGGTCGTAGAGTTAGCTCTGCGTCCAAAGCGCCTAGATGAATATGTTGGTCAGGAAAAGATACGCGGACAGTTGGAGATATTTATTGAGGCTGCAAGGAATCGGAAGGAAGCGCTTGATCATGTGCTGTTGTATGGTCCTCCTGGATTAGGCAAGACTACACTTGCTCATATAATTGCAAGAGAAATGGGGGTAAGTTTGCGCCATACGTCTGGTCCTGTACTGGAGCGCCCTGGTGATTTGGCGGCACTTTTGACTAACCTTGAGCCCAACGACGTACTATTTATTGATGAAATACATCGCCTTTCTCCGGTGGTAGAAGAGATTCTTTATCCGGCGCTTGAGGATTATCAACTTGATATCATGATTGGTGAAGGTCCTGCGGCACGCTCAGTTAAGCTTGATTTGCCTCCTTTTACTTTAGTGGGGGCCACTACCCGTGCCGGTATGCTGACTAATCCTCTACGCGATCGCTTTGGTATTGTTTCACGGCTGGAATTCTATTCTTCTGATGAACTTACCAGAATCGTAACTCGTTCAGCCCGGGTGATGAACGTAGAGATCTCTCCTGATGGCGCAACAGAAATTGCTATTCGTTCACGCGGAACGCCACGGATTGTTAATAGACTCTTACGCAGGGTACGGGATTTTGCTGAGGTCAAAGCAGAAGGGACCATCAGTCAGGTTGTGGCAGATTCTGCACTGACGATGCTGGATGTAGACAGCATTGGTCTTGATGTGATGGATAGAAAGTTACTTCTATCAGTAATAGAAAAATTTGATGGTGGCCCCGTCGGAGTTGATAATCTTGCAGCGGCCATTAGTGAGGAGCGGGATACTATAGAAGATGTACTAGAACCATACCTGATACAGCAGGGATTCCTGAAACGTACGCCACGCGGACGTATGGCCACGAGCATTGCTTACCAACATTTTGGAATACCATTGAAAAATGGGTTGAGCGGCGATATGAGTGAAGAAAAACACTAAAACATGGAGATAGATATTAGAACTAATCTGAAAACAGATCCTGCTTTTACTCTCCCTACCCGAGTCTATTATCAAGATACGGATGCGGGGGGCGTGGTCTATCATTCCACCTATTTAAACTTTATGGAGCGTGCCCGTTACGAATGGATGCGCGGACTGGGCTTGGATATAAAAGTATTAGCTGAGGTTCATAAGGTGATATTTATGATACGTTCGCTGAATATTGAATATTTTAAGCCTGCGATACTGGATGATCTACTCGATGTAACAGTACAGGATGCTGATCTTGGCAAAACCCGTATTACAATTTCTCAGCATGTTATCCGCGGACAAACTACACTAGTCAGCGCAACTACTCAGGTGGTATGTGTAGGCGCTGATACACTTAAGTTAGCAAGTTTACCCACTTCATTACGAAATAAATTTGGAAATCAATCATGAATGCAACTGTTACTCAGGACATGTCTATATTTACACTTATTAGCTCTGCTAGCATACCGGTACAGCTAGTAATGGCAATGCTGCTAGTTACTTCTTTTTTATCCTGGTGGTTTATTTTTAGAAAATTTTATACCATCAGGGAAGAAACAAAGCAAAGCGATGAGTTTGAGGATATTTTTTGGAAGGGTGCCGACCTAAATGAACTATACCAAAGCGTCTTAAGTGCAAGGTATACAACAGGTGGCATGGAAAGAATTTTTGAAGCGGGATTCCGAGAGTTTATCAAGCATGATCGCCAGCCAGGGGCAGATGTAAGCGCAGTAATGGATGGTACCCGCCGCGCAATGAGAGCGACATATCAACGTGAAATGGACAGGCTTGAATCACAGCTGTCTTTTCTTGCCACAGTAGGGTCAGTAAGTCCATACATTGGTTTGTTTGGTACCGTGTGGGGGATTATGAACTCTTTTCGTGGCCTATCAAATGTTACGCAGGCAACCATTTCCCATGTTGCGCCGGGCATTGCTGAAGCATTAATTGCAACAGCAATGGGATTGTTTGCTGCGATTCCTGCAGTTATTGCCTATAACCGCTACGCCACCGATATTGATCGACTTGCAACCCGCTTTGAAAGTTTTATGGAAGAGCTGTCAAATGTATTGCAGCGCCAAGCTAATGGATAAGATTAAATTAATAGGAACAGTTTCATGAGTATGCGCCGAACAAAGCGACGCTTGATGAACGAAATTAACGTTGTGCCATATATTGACGTAATGTTGGTGTTATTGATCATTTTTATGATTACAGCGCCGTTAGTTAATTCTGGCCAGATTGAATTGCCTCAGATCGGCAAGTCTCTGAAGCCAGCGATTGCGCCCCTGGAGGTGATTATTAAGGCTGATAAAAGCTTAGCAATACGTGATCTTGCATTGACGACTACAGAACGAAAGGTAAACCGTGATGAATTGATAGCTGTAATTAAGAAAAAACAGGAAAAA
>CAJQRL010000028.1 GCA_905612245.1 uncultured Nitrosomonadaceae bacterium
TACTCTCTAAGCGAATTAACAGTCAACCATTAAACTTGCCCAGTGCTGGTTCAGTATTTCGCAATCCACCCGGAGATTATGCCGCTAGACTAATTGAATTATGTGAATTAAAGGGTTTTAGTATTGGCGGAGCTATGGTTTCAAGCAAACATGCAAACTTTATTGTTAATACAGGTAATGCCATGGCAGAAGATATTGAGGCTGTAATTGCAGAGATAAGTAAGAAAGTAAAGAGAAAGACAGGTATTAAATTGGTACAAGAAATTAGGATCATAGGAGAGGCAAAGTGAATTCTTATGAGTTCAAATTATTTCTACGGATAGTGAGCTGTGAGTAAAAATAATTTTGGAAAAGTTGCGGTTCTCCTCGGAGGCCGTTCTAACGAGCGTGAAATTTCACTCCAGAGTGGCCGTGCTGTCCTTGAAGCACTAAAACGAAGAGGGGTTGATGCACATCCATTTGATCCGGCTAAAGAACCAATAGAAGATCTTTTAAGGAAGAAATTTAATATAGCGTATATAGCCCTTCATGGACGCTATGGAGAGGATGGAACTGTACAAGGTGGACTGGAGCTCATGGGCTTGCCGTACACGGGCAGTGGTGTGTTGGCAAGCGCTCTTGCTATAGATAAATGGAGAACCAAATTGTTATGGCAATCAATAGGTATCAATACTCCTCGCTATATGATGCTTAATGCAGAAAGTAACTTAGATACAGTGATAAAGGAACTGGGGCTGCCGCTGATTATTAAGCCATCACGAGAGGGATCAACAATTGGTCTATGTAAAGTAACCTCGGCAGAAGATCTACGAGATGCATATCAAGCAGCAGCAAAACATGATCAGGTGGTTTTGGCTGAGCAGTTTATAGAGGGTATGGAGTTAACCGCTGCAATTCTTGGGGATAGCCCACTACCTCTGGTTCGCATTGAGGTATCAGGCGAGTTGTATGACTACAAAGCTAAATATCTTTCTCCTGATACAGAATATTTTTGTCCAAGTGGCCTACCTTTTGAATTGGAAAAAACAATACAGGCTCAAGCCTTACAGGCGCATAGGATTCTAGGGTGTGAGGGCTGGGGGAGAGTAGATCTAATACTAGATAGCTCTGATAAACCTTATTTTCTTGAGACTAATACAGTACCAGGTATGACTAGTCATAGTCTTGTGCCAATGGCAGCAAAAACTGCAGGAATATCATTTGACGATCTTGTAATAAAGATACTGGAGTTAGCCCATGTGGGATAACTATCGGTTACTAAATATATTGGCAAACTGTCTCTTTACGCTTGTTGTATTAGCAACTGCTGCTGCTATTAGCCCTTCGGTAATAAATTTGCCGGTATTTGGAATAAAAGAGGTGAATATTACTGGAACTAATAAAACTGATGGAAGGTTAAGGTATATAACCAGAGAACAAATAAGTAGTCTTATAAGTAGCAAGGTAACTGGAAGTTTTTTTACAGTAGAACTAGATGCGATAGGTAATTCATTTCAAAAACTGCCTTGGGTTCGTGCTGTAAGTGTGCGTAGGAATTGGCCGCATGGCCTAGAGATAAAATTAGAAGAGCACGTGGTACTTGCAAGGAGAGGTAATTCAGAACTTGTGAATATTTATGGAGAAGTATTTACAGCTACAACTGACAAACGACTACCAGAATTTACTGGGCCAGCAGAAGGTTCGTATGAAGTATCGAAGAAGTATGTGGCTTTTCTGAAAATGTTGCAGCCGATTCAGAAAAATATTGTACAGATAAATTTTTCACCTCGCCAAGCCTGGCGCATATATATGGAGGATGGAGTTGTGTTGGAATTAGGACGGGAGAAAGTTGAAGCTCGATTAGGGGTTTATGTATCTGCATATGATCATATAGTTTCACAGTTTAAAGAAAAAATTACATATGTAGATTTGCGCTATCCAAATGGATTCTCTGTACGTGAAATAAATTCTACTCAGAAAAAGATTCATGATCAGATCCTTAAGAAGATCGGATAATGAGAATTAGGACTCATAAAATAAAATGAATAGAGCAAGTGAAAATAAAGATTTAATCGTCGGCCTTGACATCGGGACTTCAAAAATTGTTGTCATTGCTGCCGAAGTTAGCCCTGATGGTACGTTTGAAATTATTGGCATGGGGAGTCACTCCTCTAGCGGTTTAAAAAAAGGTGTAGTAGTTAATATTGAAACTACAGTCAATGCAATTCAACGCGCACTAGAAGAAGTTGAATTAATGGCAAATTGTAAAATACATGATGTATATACAGGTATAGCTGGGAATCACATTAAGAGTTTCAATTCGCATGGAATGGTGGCGATTAAAGACAGGGAGGTATCAGAGTTAGATGTCGAGCGTGTAATGGAAACTGCTAAAGCAGTAAATATTCCTGCAAACCAACAGGTTCTACATATTCTCAATCAGGAATTTATTATCGATGGCCAGGAAGATGTCCGTGAGCCAATTGGTATGAACGGAATACGACTTGAGGTAAAAGTACATATTGTTACAGGCTCTATTTCAGCCGTACAAAATATTATGAAATGTGTTCGTCGTTGCGGGCTAGAGGTGGGAGATGTTGTATTACAACCGCTAGCTTCATCAATGGCAGTTTTGTCCGAAGATGAAAAAGATCTAGGTGTCTGTTTAGTGGATATTGGTGGGGGTACTACAGATATTGCCGTATTTACTCAAGGAGCAATCCGTCATACAGCAATAATTCCAATTGCCGGAGATCAGGTAACAAATGATATTGCAATGGCACTACGTACTCCGACAAAAGATGCTGAAGATATTAAGTGCCGTTACGGTTGTGCTTTAAAAGGAATGGCAGATAGTCAAGAAATGGTAGAGGTATTGGGTGTAGGTGAGCGTGGCACACGCCAGTTATCTAGGCAAACGCTTGCAGAGGTAATTGAGCCAAGAGTGGAAGAACTTTATTTGCTTGTACAGAAAGAACTACGTCGCAGCGGTTTTGAAGAACTTCTCTCCTCCGGAATAGTTATTACAGGCGGCAGTAGTTCCTTATTGGGCATGGTTGAACTAGGGGAAGAGATTTTTCATATGCCAGTCAGATTGGGACTCCCACTTTATCGTGGAAGTTTGGCGGAGGTGGTACGTACTCCAAGATTTTCTACTGGTGTTGGACTAATTATTGCTGGTATTGAGCAGCATCGGCATCATCAGAAAGCCAGACTACAGGGGAGCTCATTCAAGCTTATTCTTGAACGAATAGGAAACTGGTTTCAGAGAAATTTTTAGAGGTAACTATAGAGGCCTGAATATTTTATTGGCAATACAATAGTACTATATTAAATATAATACTATTATTTCTTTGCGCTAAGTTGAGTAATACCCCCCATATAAGGGCGCAGAACTTCAGGTATAGAGATACTACCATCAGAATTTTGGTAGTTTTCTAAGATTGCTACTAAACAGCGCCCCACTGCTAGACCTGACCCATTGAGAGTATGTAACAGTTCTGTTTTTCCACTTTCATTACGAAAGCGTGCCTTCATACGCCGAGCCTGAAATGACTCGCAGTTGCTACATGAAGAAATTTCTCTATAAGTATTCTGAGCTGGTAGCCAGACCTCAATATCGTAGGTCTTAGCTGCAGCAAAACCCATATCTTTAGAAGATAATAATACCACTCGGTAAGGTAATTCTAATTTTTGTAAAATCTTTTCAGCATGGCCAACAAGTTGCTCTAGCGCTTCATACGATTTGTTAGGATTAACAAGCTGCACAAGTTCCACTTTCTCAAATTGATGTTGGCGAATCAGGCCACGTGTATCTTTACCGTAGCTTCCTGCTTCAGAACGAAAACATGGTGTGAGTGCTGTAAGTTTGACCGGTAGAGAGTCTAAAGAAAAAATCTCATTACGTGCAGAATTAATTAGTGAGACCTCTCCAGTAGGGATCAAATAAAAATTTTCTTCTTGTGATCCCTCTTTATGTTTATTTTCTACGCTCTCATTTTTTTTCTGATCTATTTTAAAAAGATCCTCTTCAAATTTAGGCAGTTGACCGGTTCCATAAAGGCTATCTGAATTTACTAGATATGGCACATAAGTTTCGGTATAACCGTGTTCTTGAGTATGTGTATCCAACATGAACTGTCCCAGTGCTCGGTGCAGCCGGGCAAGCCCGCCAATCATTAAGCTGAAACGAGCACCGCTAATTTTTGTTGCGGTGCTGAAGTCCAATAACCCCAGGTCCTCACCAATACTTACATGATCTTTTATAGGGAAATTTAATGGAGTAGATATTTTTTTTATTTCCCATTTTCGTACTTCTTTATTCTCATTTTCCACTGGGACAGTGCTGTGTGGAAGATTTGGTATTTGTTCTAAAAATTCTTGTAACTCATGTTCAGTTATATCTAGCTTGACTTTAATTTCGCTAAGCTCTTTATGTACCCCCTTCATTTTACTCTTTAGAGACTGAGCTTCTTCCTGTCCACTTTTATCTCCTGCCATACTAAGCTGACCAATTTTTCTTGAAATCTTATTTCTTGTTTCTTCTAGGTTCTGTGTTTCAGTACGTATAAGTCCACGCTCATTAATCAATTTCTCAAAGTATTTTTTTTCTAATGAGAATCCACGCGTATCAAGTTTTTTGGCCGTATCATCTAGAGTAGTGCGTAACAAATTGGTATCTAACATGGAGGTGTTTCCTAAATATAAATCATTCTAATTTTTTACTTTGAGTAAGTAGTGCTTTCTTACTAACATGAATTTCTTCTTACCTTCTTACCTTCTTACCTTCTTATCTAGTTTTCGTAAATGCGCTAATTTATCAGAAATCTTTTCTTCAAATCCACGAGAAGTAGGCATATACAATGTTACGTCTGGCATATCTGCAGGAAAATAATTTTCTCCTGCAGAGTAGGCCTCTGTTTCATCATGAGCATAGCGGTATTCAGATCCAATATCTAATTTCTTCATCAGATCGGTTGGCGCATTCCGTAAATGATTGGGTACTGGATATGACTTATTATCGCTTATCAGGGCCCGAGCTTTATTATACGCGAGGTAAGTAGCGTTGCTCTTAGGTGCACAAGCTAAATATAATACCGCCTGTGCAAGAGCAAGCTCGCCTTCTGGGCTTCCGAGTCGTTCGTATACCTCATAGGAATTTAATGCTATTTGTAAGGCACGAGGATCAGCAAGTCCGATATCTTCAGTTGCTATACGAATTAATCTCCGCCCTATGTATAGCGGGTCAGCCCCACCATCAAGCATACGGCACATCCAGTAAAGTGCAGCATCTGGGTCAGATCCGCGCGTAGATTTATGTAGTGCAGAAATTTGGTCATAAAATTGATCGCCGCCCTTATCAAAATTGTGCGAGGCATAGGTAAGCATATTACGAATATAGGCTGCATTAATATTTACAATATTCTCAGTCTCAGCTGCAGTTTTTGTTTGCTCCAGTAAATTTAGTAAACGTCTGGCATCTCCATCAGCAAATCCTATTAGTAGACACTTGGCATCATTAGAAAAATTTAATCCTTGTAAGGCAGATTCTCTCGCCTTATTAAATAAAGTACTAAGATGATTTTCTGATAGTGCTTTAAGTACGTAAACATGAGCACGTGATAGAAGTGCGCTGTTAACTTCAAATGAAGGATTTTCGGTAGTGGCACCAACAAATGTTACAAGCCCTTTTTCAACGTATGGTAAAAATGCATCTTGCTGATACTTATTGAAACGATGTACTTCATCTACAAATAAAATGGTGTGTCGGTTCGATTGTTGCAACGTCATCTGAGCTAATTCAATTGCATCACGAATATCTTTAACTCCTGATAGTACTGCTGATAATGCTATGAAATTAGAATCAAATTTGAGGGCCATCAATTTTGCTAGCGTAGTTTTACCAGTTCCAGGAGGTCCCCATAGGATCATTGAATGGGGCTTTCCAGATTTAAATGCAATATACAACGGCTTGCCTGGGCCAAGTAAATGATCCTGACCAACTACATCTTCGGTTTTTTTGGGACGTAATTGTTCTGCTAAAGGGGTAAAAATATTTTGTGTTTCGAACAGGTCAGTCACTAATTACATCCGAATTTTTGGGTGGGGTAAATTTGAACAATTCTGGTTCTAGATAGGGATTTTTTTCCATACTTGAGAAGATGATAACTGTTGTCTGGCCAAAATTATCATGCAAGACAACTTTCTTTAGGG
>CAJQRL010000029.1 GCA_905612245.1 uncultured Nitrosomonadaceae bacterium
TCGCGGCCATTTTTAATTCCTCCTTGATATTTATTTTTCAAAAATAAAAAATAATTTTTACATCACGATTCACATTATGTAATATTATTATAATAAATAATAATCAATTCTTGTTATTGATACCATTGATATCAATCTATATATAAAAGGAGCCCCTAATGCGACATAGCACCTTACGCCAACTTGAGGTATTTGAAACCATTGCTCGCTTAGGAAGCTTTACACGCGCCGCAGAAGAACTATTTGTGACTCAACCGACGGTGTCAATGCAGATAAAGAAATTAACTGATGCAATTGGCTTGCCGCTATTCGAGCAAATCGGCAAGAAAATGTATCTAACTGAGGCCGGACGAGAGTTACATCAAGCTTGCCACGGTATTTTTGAGCATCTATCTCAGTTTGAGATGATTGCAGCAGATATGAAGGGCCTAAAGGCAGGAAAATTAAGGCTTGGGGTGGTAACTACTGCTGAATATTTTGCTCCACGTCTGCTCGGAATGTTTTGTCAGCAATATCCAGAAATTGAAGTCTCCCTAGAGGTATCTAACCGTAAGCATATATTAGACCGCTTAGCTAATAATATGGATGATCTCTACATTCTTGATCTCCCGCCGGAGAATGAGGAAATAATAGTCCAGGGCTTTATGCAAAATCCTCTGGTTGTCCTTGCATCTCTGAATCATCCACTTGCCAAGAAGAAAAAAATCACGCTAGAGCGTATAGCTGAGGAGCCATTTATATTCCGAGAAAGTGGATCGGGAACGCGTATTGAGACAGAAAATTTTTTTTCTAAACAGGGTTTTAAACTAAAAACAAGAATGACACTTGGGAGTAATGAGGCAATCAAGCAAGCCATACTTGGTGGTTTAGGAGTTTCAGTATTGTCACGACACACATTAACTCTAGATTCGCACAAGAATCAGCTAGCCATACTTGATGTAAATGATTTTCCCCTTGATTGTCAGTGGCATTACGCCTACCCATCAGGAAAAAAATTGTCTATTGTGGCACAGACATTTTTAGCTTATTTACAAAATGCACCGCAGCTTATAGTAGATCTTGCGCTAACAGGGGTCGGTATCATTACTTTTCCTGATCGGTAGTACAAAAATGATAGCCGGCTTAGTCTGTCAGCTACAGTCACCTATTCTTGACACAAATAGAACAATAATCCTTTAATTCTGTCTTCCTAAATCAAGCCTTATCAATTCAAATTATTTGAGAAATTTATTTTGAATACGACGCGTGATACGCCAGACTACTAACAATACCAATGGTATCGCCACTCCGGTAACTAACTCAGGGTGGACCAGTAAACCTGCGGCCTTGCCAGCTTTTGTTAAATACAATATTAGGCTAACTACATAATACGAGATGGCCGCAATCGACAAACCTTCCACAGTTCGTTGAAGCCGCAATTGTAGTTCTTGGCCATGCGTAAGTTTTTCAAGTAATTGCTGATTTTGTGCTTCAGTCAGTATATTGACCTGCGTACGCAGTAGTGCGCTCGTATGAGAGATCCGTTCAGAAAGTGAACCCATACGCTGTGCAGTATCTTCTACTTTTGCTATAGCAGGAGAAAGACGATGCCACATAAATTCACCAATGATTTGCGTGCCAGGTATAGCTTTTTCTTTTAATTCATTAATACGTTGGGTTATCATCTTGTCATAGGCACGTGTAGCAGTGAATCGGTACATGTGTTCTATAGTGATACGCTCCATATGCACTGCTAGTGCAACTAATCTATCCAGTAACTCTTGCTCAGAAGTGATTTTATTTTTCAGCTGGTCTGTGATACTAGCTAACTGTTGCTCAGAATTCGCTAGCTCAGAATCAAGCTTCTTGGCCACTGGTAGACCACGCAACGCCATAATACGGTAAGTTTCTATTTCTAGCAGACGCTGGGCAATGCGCCCTGCCCGAGTCACCGATATTTTAGGTGGTGCTATCACCAACATTCTTTCAAAGCCACTGTCTCGAAGCATGAAATCTGTCACTACAAGCGAGCGACTATTTCTTCCGACCAAAGATGCCACTACGGGGCGTTCACCAAACCAGTTACGTGCTGACAGTAACATGTCCTCCGGACTCTTTAGATTTCCATGCACCATAACCAATTTAATAGCAGCAAATGTTCTACCAGGAATTCCAGCTAACCAACCATTTGGCAAGACTAAGGATGAAAGTAAATCAGGATCTGTCGCGCCCAGCTGTGCGCTCTCTGGCAATTGTTGTACAAGCGAATAACTTGTAAATTCAGTGTGACGCTCCCACCTCAGGGTATATCCCTGTAACCGTAGGCGGAGAAAGTTATGCTGCAGATGATCGACCATGATCCCCTCCTGTCCGGGTAGACGACGCAGGTGTTCACACTCTTGCTCAAGGGTAATGTCATTACTAATTACTGCGATATAGACAACTAACGCAGGCAGATGGATGCGCTGACTTTGGCGGGTATGCACCACGTTATGCAACAAAACGCGTTGTGGGTCGTCAGGAGGCAGCCAGTCACTCTGAATGAAATCAGTATTCTGATTCATACGTATAGTATAGAAGAATAAATTATTCTTTCTGTGGATTTAAATGCGCTGTATATCTCTATTAGCTACATTATATCCTATAAATATTCTTTTAAATTCTTAAAACCTTAGCTTTGATTCTAGCTAAAAAATATAGAAAAAATATTAACAAAGCCT
>CAJQRL010000030.1 GCA_905612245.1 uncultured Nitrosomonadaceae bacterium
ATTAATGTAAAGTAAGCTTGTGCACTCTATCGAGAGCCATACTAAAAATATTGGAATTAATAAGTGAAAAAGATTTCTCTTAATTCTCAAATTCTTATCGGTTCGCTATCCGGAATTCTTCTAGGGGCAGCACTTTCGATGCTGGATAAAGAATCTGCGACATCACAAGTCAGCCTATATATTGCCGAATTACTCGGAATGTTATTCGTCGATTTATTGAAGATGGTTATGATTCCATTAGTATTCACTTCTATTGCAGTGGGAGTAGCTAACTTACGCACACATCAGAAAATACACCGTGTTTGGAAGACAACATTAGCGTACTTTTTCTTGACTGCTATCGTAGCAATTACCTTAGGACTAACAGCCGCCAATCTATTTAAACCTGGGAAAGGGCTACAGTTACCCATGTTCCAGGACGCCATGGAAAATTTTCAGGCACATGAAATGACCCTACCTGAATTCTTTACTCAATTCCTGCACTCACTGTTCCAAAATCCTGTCACAGCTATGGCTGAGGCCAACATAATCGCAGTAGTTATTTTTGCACTACTAATGGGAATTGCTTTAGTGATAGGAGGCGAAAAATTTCAGAATATCCGTGTATTCCTACAGGAATTATTAGAATTAGTTCTGATGTTAGTAGGCTGGATTATGAAACTGGCGCCAATCTGCATCATGGCGCTATTGATAAAGCTGGTAGTAACGCAAGACTTCTCTTTATTAATGATTCTAATAAAATTTATCAGTCTGGTAATAGGTACGATCTTACTACATGCTCTAGTAGTGCTACCTATGATTCTTTACCTAGTCACTGGTATGACACCAATTAAATTCTGGCGTGGCGCACGCGAGGCCCTTATAACAGCCTTTGCTACTAGTTCTAGCTCAGCAACCTTACCAGTTACCCTACAGTGTGCCGAACAAAACCTTCATGTGAAACGTAATATTGCCGGTTTTGTTCTACCTCTTGGAGCTACAGTGAACATGGATGGCACAGCGTTATATGAAGCTGCCGCCGCATTATTCATTGCAAATTTGGTGGGAGTTGATCTTAATCTCATGCAACAAATGATCGTGTTCTTCACGGCCATGCTTGCAGCTATGGGCGCACCTGGAATTCCAAGCGCAGGAATGGTAACTATGCTTCTAGTCCTACAGTCTGTAGGCCTGCCAGTTGAAGCTATTGCTATTCTTCTTCCCATCGACCGATTACTTGATGCTTTTCGCACCTCAGTCAATGTTGAAGGAGATATGATAGGCAGTCTGGTGGTGCAAAAGGTAGTAGAGAGTGATACCAACCAAAATTAGCGGTTAGAAAGAATCACTCTTACTACTATCGCACCACACTACCCACTTATTTTTCGATTTAAAATAAGAAGTACTAAATACCTAGCATTTTTTTAGCTCCGGCAAAAGACTTCATTGAGTCTCCATGCTTGCCATCCATATGTTCCTGCGCACCTTTATTCCTCAAAGCTTTAACTTTGATTATTTCTTCAGGAGCTAATTTAACCGCAGACAATTTTGCATCAATCGTTTTTAGTTCATTTGGACAATTACTGGCTAATGCGGCACCGGTAAATGCCACGAAGGATATTGCAACAATAGAAGATAGTAATTTCATCACGTTTACTCCTTAGTAATAATAATTAATTTTTATACTTTTTTGTACTATTCTAGCTGACCAGGATTTATAGTATTTTATGTCTTTATTTTTACTTAAAGGCAACAAAAGGCTAATAAAGGTAGCTTTCAAGGTGCGACAATTTGTCGCACCTCATAAATATAGCACAATATAACAAGCTGTATAGCCGACAATTAAGATAAAAAATGATCGCAACAAGGTATATGATATTTTTATACAATTAATATATTAATAAGACGAGATTAGAAGCAAATAATTCAATGCCTTATAAAGGCTGTATTAGTTTCTATAAATAATATATTCATCTAAAATAGAGTAACCCAAGCAGAGAAAAGACCTAGCACCTATGGACAATACTCCCCAGACGAAAATAACTACACATGCAAAGCGGAACATATGGATCATATTTCTCTGCTTTATAGTTATTATAGTAATTATCGCCACCTCATTTTGGTACAACCAAGAAACAGCAGTCGGTATAAAGCCTACTGGAGAGCAAAAGATTCGAATTATAAGTGCAGTAGTTATAAAAAATGATATCCCGATAAAACTTAAAGCTAACGGCACGGTTGTTCCTCAGCAAACAGTGGAAGTACGTCCACAAATTAGTGCCATAGTTAGGACAGTACATATAAAAGAAGGACAGTTCGTTCGTAAGGGTGACAAACTATTTACACTTGACGCACGTACAGAGAGTGCAAATCTAAATAAAGCAGAAGCACAGCTTTCTAGGTCTAATGCAGATTTTTCAAATGCAGTACGCAGCCTTAACCGTCAGAAAAAATTATTTGAACAAAAATTTATTTCGCGAGCTGCTCTTGATATAGCCCAGAATCAGGTAGACAGCCTGAAGGGCCAGCTTGATTTTGACAAGGCTTCCGTAAAAGCAAATCAGGTGACACATGGCTTTACTATAATCACTGCACCTATTTCAGGGCGCACCGGATTGATTCCAGTGCATACCGGTAGCCTAGTACAACCTAATATAGCTGTTCCCGGAAGCGTGACACAACCTCGGAGTGCTGTTTTAGTAGGTATCACTCAAATTAATCCTATTAATGTCAAATTTACATTACCAGAAAATAAATTAGTAATACTTCAACAAGCGCTTGCTAAAGGAGACATAACTGTCAGTGCAAGACTGGATACTGCCGGAGAGCCATTAATAGAAGGACGATTAGTATTTATTGATAATACGGTAGATGTGCAGAGCGGAAGTATTCTGGTTAAAGCAGAGTTTCCTAATCAGGATAAAAAACTCTGGCCTGGCATGTTTGTTACAGTAATTCTGACACCTGAAACACTTATTGATGCATTCACAGTACCTGTACAAGCAGTCCAAACCGGACCAGAAAACAAATTCCTTTATGTAGTCGATGAAGATAATAAGGTGGAGTCACAAGCCATCACTGTACGTTTAGTCCAGGACGGACTCGCTATAGTAGAAGGTGCCATATTGGGAACACGGGTTGTTGTGGAAGGTGCCCAGAATTTAAGACCAGGGAGCACCGTGATAGAGACAAAATCATCAGAAAATAAGACCGATTCTGCTAATAAGATAATAAATAGTTCTAAAGATAACTACTCCACTGATAAAACGGCAGGGTAGTAGAAAAAATGAACCTCTCAGAGCTATGTATTCGTCGACCGGTTATGACAGTGCTGTTATCAGCCTCAGCCATTATTGCCGGAATTATTGCTTATAGTAATTTACCTATTGCTGCATTACCGAGTTACGACTCCCCTACTATTTCTGTTAGAGCATCCCTTCCAGGTGCCAGTCCTGAGATCATGGCCTCATCGGTGGCTACAAAGCTGGAACGAGAATTTTCTATCATCTCTGGACTTAAGGTAATTAGCTCAGCCAGCACATTAAGCAACACCTCAATTACGTTGGAATTTGAGCAAAATAGGGATATTGACAGCGCTTCTATTGATGTGCAGGCCGCTCTATTACGAGCGCAGAAAACGCTACCCATTGAAATGACCTCTCCACCCTCCTATCGCAAGATAAATCCGGCCGAGTCATCTATTCTCTATCTTGCCTTATCTTCGCCCTCAATGTCACTTTCAAAATTGAATGACTTTGCCGAGGATTTTATTTCTCCTGCCATTTCAAATCTTCCTGGTGTCGCACAAATTGGAATTTATGGATCAAAAAAATATGCTGTTCGCGTTCAAGTTAACCCAAATGCATTAACTGCACGTAATTTAAGTATCGATGATATTGCTACAGCGCTAAGTAATGCAAACCCTAACACGCCAATCGGAACGCTGGATGGACCGCGTCAGTCACTCACTATTAAGGCAAACCGACAGCTTAGTAATGCTGATGATTTTGCAAATATAGTTGTGTCTATATCTCCGACTGGTGCGCCGGTAAGACTTTCTGATGTGGCGAAGGTTGTAGATAGTGTGGAATCTGTCAGGACAGCTAGCTGGACCGATGATGAACGATCTATCACACTAGCTGTGAAGCGCCTACCAGGAGGCAACACTGTTGAAACTGTCAATGCCGTTAGGTCAGTACTGCCAGGGCTTATTGCACAAATGCCACAATCAGTTGACCTAAAAATAACTGGTGATTACTCAACCTCAATTAGGGATGCCATTCACGATGCCCAACTCACACTGATAATTACTATTGCTTTAGTTGTATTGATAATTTTCTTGTTCCTGCGCAAAGCTACAGCCACCATTATTCCAGTACTTTCATTACCGATTTCATTATTAAGTGCAGTTGCCTTAATGCATGTTTTTGGTTACAGCCTAGATAATATTTCATTACTCGCAATTACTCTTGCAGTTGGTCTAGTAGTAGATGATTCCATTGTAGTGCTTGAGAATATCGTTCGCCACATTGAGAAAGGTGAATCTCCATTACAAGCAGCACTAAAAGGATCTAAGGAAGTAAGTTTTACTATCATTTCAATTTCACTTTCTCTGGTAGCTGTATTTATTCCTATTTTCTTTATGCCTGGTGTAATTGGGTTGCTCTTTCATGAATTTGCTGCAGTGGTAGGAATTGCGGTACTGATGTCAGCTATAGTGTCGCTTACACTGATCCCGATGTTGGCTAGCCGCTATCTGGATCGGCAAGATTCAGAAAAACAAAGCATGAAGTTAACCGGATGGTTCGCAAAAGGATTTAATAAGCTATTGTCCTTGTATGAGTATGCACTCGATTGGTCTTTGCTCCATAAAAGGATAACTCTTGGTGTAGCAATTGGTACATTTATTGCTACAGGCGCATTATTTACCGTTCTACCAAAAGGTTTTTTTCCTGAAGAAGATATTGGAAGAATTAGGGTATCTGTCGAAACAGTTGAGGATATATCCTTTCCTGCCATGACTAAGTTATTGCAAGAAACCATACATGTAGTACGCTCCCATCCATCAGTAGAAACTCTTGTTGCATACGCTGATGATACCAATAATGCGACCCTGTATATGCAGCTTAAACCAACAGGGGAGCGTCTTCCCATGAAGAAAGTACTGGAGGATCTGCGTAATGAAGTTCAAATCATACCAGGCATTAAAGCCTACTTTATTCCTCTCCAGAACCTTAGATTAGGAGGTCGTTCCAGTAAAAGTAGATACCAATATGTTATGCGTAGCGTACACACTGATAATTTAAATGTGGCCGCCACAGGAATCATGTCACTCATGATGAAGAAGAAAGATGTATTCCGTGATGTAACTAGTGATGCCAAGTTGAAAGGTTTGCAGGCCCGCATGAATATCAACCGTGACAAAGCTAACCTACTAGGCGTAGAAATTGCTGATATCCGTTCGGCACTATATAGTGCTTTCGGTGAGCGTCAGGTATCAACAATTTACACATCAAGTAATAGTTATCAAGTTATCATGCAGGTCGCAGATGATTATCGTATAGATGAAAGCAATCTTGATAAGATATATGTTCGCAGTAAAAATGATACATTGGTTCCATTATCAACCGTTGCAACTGTAGAGCGTGCAGCAGGACCGATCTCAATCAACCATGCCGGACAACTTGAGGCACAAACGATCTCATTTAACCTTGTACCCGGCGCCTCACTAGGTGATGCTACCAGTCAGATAGAACTATTTAAAAATGAACTTAGTATACCGGCGGGTATACTAACAAACTATGCTGGAGATGCAGCAGCATTCCAGTCTTCGCAAACCAGCCAGATATTTTTAATTGTAGCCGCACTTTTAGTAATCTACGTATTACTCGGCGTGTTATATGAAAGTTATATCCACCCAATAACAATTCTTTCCGGCCTTCCTTCAGCAGCAGTGGGCGCATTAGGAATGCTGTGGTTATTTAATATGGAGCTTTCAATAATTGCTATGATTGGTATTTTAATGCTCATAGGTATAGTTAAGAAAAATGCCATCATGATGATTGATTTTGCTCTTGATGCGCAGCGTAACAGTAACATGCAACCATACGAAGCTATTCGGACAGCCTGTTTATTGCGATTCAGGCCAATCATGATGACAACATTAGTAGCCCTAATGGGTGCAATTCCTATAGCACTCGGTCTAGGTGCAGGCGCTGAACTCAGGCAACCGTTGGGGCTTGCTGTGGTTGGGGGGCTACTTTTTTCACAATTAATTACACTCTTTATTACACCAGTAATTTATCTTTATCTGGATCGATTTTCCAGTAGCGGGCCTGTTAAATAATTTTTTTCTATTATCTACTGAAGAATATTAATAACCCCATCCAAGCCAACGTGGTTAATTGAATATGTAGCATTTTCCTGAACAATTGGCTTAGCGTGATAGGCTATGCTCACTCCTGCTTCTGCAAACATAGGCAGGTCATTAGCACCATCACCAATAGCTATTAAATTTTCCTTCTTAAAACCGAGCTCATTACAAATTTTATTAAGCACCTGACCTTTCCCCTTCGCTCCAAAGACCTCACCTACAAGCCTGCCGGTGAGCTTGCCGTTTACAATCTCAAGCGTATTAGCAAAAGTATAGTCTAGTCCTAACCTATCTTTTAATTTGTCAGTGAAGAAAGTAAATCCTCCTGAAATAAGCATTGTTTTAATGCCAGCAATTTTCATCTGCTTTAGCATCTTTTCTGCGCCTGGATTGAACATTAGCCTTTCATCGTAAACTCTCTGGAGAACACTATGATCCAACCCTTTAAATAGTGCTACACGCTGAATAAGGCCTTCAGAAAAATCAACCTCTCCATACATTGTTTTTTCTGTAATCTCAGCCACTTGTTTCCTGATACCATGAATATCAGCAATCTCATCTATAGTCTCAATACCAACAAGAGTGGAGTCCATATCCATGGCCATCAAACGAAAATGATTAAGATTTTCATGTTCATCTAAAAATGCGAAATCAAGCTCTGCTTCCAGGCAAAGTTCTGATATACAGTCCTGTCGACTAGCATCAATAAGACGAAATGCATTCCTATTTATACGTTCAATTTGACTGGCACCAGACAGCTTTGCAAGCTCCCTTAAATCACTTGTTTCAATCTCAATTCCCTGAATAATTAAATCCATACTTTATATCCTTTCAGGATTAATATGCTATTTATGATTTTACTGAATAGCCATAAAAAATGAATTTTAATGAATTCTCGATCCGCTTAATTCTTTAATCAAACTGTTTATTTTTACTACGCGTTCGGGAACACTCTCAATTTGTACTTTAATTTTCAGGGAGTCAGGACCAGCAAAGCTGTATTCAGCATTATCATGAACAAGGCTAATAATTTTTCCTGCATCAACCTTAGGATTAGCAATAAATTGCACCAATATACTTTCAGCAGTAGCATCTATGCGTGATACTCCTAAAGGTCTTGCTGCAATACGCAATCGATGGCATTCCAGTAATGTTCTGACTGGATCAGGAAAAATTCCAAAACGATCAACAAGCTCCTTATACATATCATCTAACTGATCACTGCTTTCACAATTCGCCATCCGTTTATATAATACTAGGCGTTCATGTATGTCATGACAGTAATTATCTGGAAGCAATGAAGGCGCGTGCAGATTTATTTCAGTAGTAACACCTAATGGGTTCTGCATATCTGGTTCACGACCTTCCTTTAAAGATTTTATAGCAGTATCTAACAGGGTGCTGTATAGATTAAAGCCAATTTCAGACATCTCTCCGCTCTGAGACTCCCCGAGAACTTCACCTGCGCCACGAATCTCTAGATCATGCATGGCCAGATAATACCCCACACCTAACCCTTCCATTGTCTGGATCGCATCAATACGTTTCTTAGCTTTTGCACTTAAAGATTCCTCTTCTGGTACAAGTAAATATGCATAGGCCTGATGATGTGAACGACCAACACGTCCACGGAGCTGGTGTAACTGTGCAAGACCAAATTTATCTGCGCGATCAATGATAATTGTATTGGCACTTGGAATATCAATCCCCGTCTCAATAATTGTAGTGCAAAGAAGCATATTGAATTGCTGCCTGTAAAAATTCCTCATCACATGCTCAAGATCGCGTTCACGCATTTGTCCATGAGCAATTTCAATACTTACTTCCGGCAACAACCGTTTGAGACTATTGTATGTAGACTGGATGGTATCAACAGAATTATGTAAATAATAAATCTGCCCACCCCGCTTTATTTCCCGCAAACATGCTTCCCGAATAATACCTTTAGAGTAACGATTAACAAAAGTTTTGATGGCAAGCCGTCGCTGCGGTGCTGTATTAATCACAGAAAAATCACGAAGTCCCTCTAATGACATAGAAAGTGTACGAGGTATAGGTGTGGCAGTTAGCGTTAATATATCCACCTCAGATTTAAGATTCATAAGCTGATCCTTCTGGCGGACACCAAACCGATGTTCCTCATCAATAATAACCAGTCCTAGGTTCTTGAATTTGACATTTTTTTGAATTAATTTGTGAGTCCCAATAACGATATCTACTTTGCCTTCAGCTAGCCCTTCTATCACCTTGGCCTGCTCTTTAGCTGAACGAAAACGGGACATCTCTGCGATTACCACTGGCCATTGGTCAGCAATTAAGCCGAAACGATCAGAAAAATTCTGGAAATGCTGTTCTGCAAGTAAAGTCGTAGGCACTAGCACCGCCACCTGTTTCCCATTTGAAGCGGCGACAAAAGCAGCTCTTAATGCTACTTCTGTTTTACCAAAACCGACATCTCCGCAGATCAATCGGTCCATTGGTTTATCTGAATTCAGATCTTGAATCACAGCATTAATGGCAGAAGCCTGATCAGGTGTTTCTTCAAAACCAAAACCCTCAGAAAAAGCCTCGTAATCATGCTGAATAACTTCGAATTTATAACCTACTCGGTTTGCACGTTGCGCATATAAATTTAGTAGCTCAGCGGCAGTATCACGAATCTGTTTAATTGCTTTACTTTTAGCCTTGTCCCATTGACCGCTACCAAGTTTATGTAAAGGAGCAGATTCTGGCGCTGCTCCACTATACCGACTGATAAGGTGTAGCTGTGAGACTGGAACATAAAGTTTATCTCCCCTTGCGTACTCAAGTAAGAGAAACTCGCTCAGCTGTATATCGTTACCATCTCCCAGGTCCATATTCACTAAACCTGAATAGTGGCCTATTCCATGTTGCTCATGTACTACAGGATCTCCAATTTTTACTTCGGACAAATCACGAAATATTGTATCTGTTACTGACGCTAAATTTCTCGAGTCACGCTCACGCCTCTTATAAAGGTGTATAGCATAAAGCTCACTTTCAGTAATAAAAGCGAAAGCTTCTTCATTAAGAACAAATCCATTATGTAATGGGGACACACAGAGCATAAAGGGTTCTGTGCTTTCCAAATATTGGACATAGTTATCACAAATTTTAGGAAACAGATCATATTGCTTTAAATGATCAACAATCAGCTCACGTCTTCCTAAACTTTCTACTAGAAGTAATACTCGCTTACCGGATGAAGTAAATTCATCTACAAATATCGCCAGTTTTTCTACAGGGTTGGTGGCACGTCGGTCAATCTGCACGGGCGGCAGGAGGCTAGTAAGACCTTGGACTCCTGACTTCGATTCTTTCAATTCCGGTTGAATTTTGATTCTTGAATATGGCTTAAGATTTCTGAAAAAATCTTCAGAAGTGAGAAATAAATCCTCTGGTGGAATAAGAGGCCGACTAGAATCACCTCGTAATAATTTATAACGAGATAAAGTATCACACCAGAAATTTTCTATCTCTGATTGAATATCGTGATGCAGACATAGCAACACAGACTCTGGAAGGTAATCAAATAACGTTGCAGTCTGCTCAAAAAATAACGGGAGATAGTATTCGATCCCTGCAGGCGAAATTCCTTTACCAACATCTTTATAAATACGGCACTTTGTAGGATCACCTTCAAATCTCTCACGAAAATTCCCCCGGAAACATGCACGACCATCCTCATTAAATGGAAACTCACGTGCCGGTAATAACCGAACCTCATCTACAGGATAAATACTTCTTTGCGTGTCCACATCAAACGTTTTGATAGTCTCTATTTCTTTATCCATTCTATCAATACGATAAGGCAAAGAACTGCCCATTGGAAATAGATCAATTAGCCCACCACGCACACTATATTCTCCTGGCGAAATTACCTGAGATACATGGGTATAACCTGCTAATGTCATCTGACTAAGAAATAATTCCAACTCGAATACTTCTCCGCGCTTAATAAAAAATGTATACGCAGCAAGATACTCACGTGGTGACATGCGATAGAGCGCTGTGGTTACAGGAACAATCAATACATCGCAGAAACTGTTCATAACTTGATAAAGAGTAGCAAGTCGTTCTGAGATCAGATCGTGATGAGGCGAGAGATTATCGTAGGGGAGTGTTTCCCAATCCGGCAACAGGTGCACCTTCAAACTAGGTGAGAAAAAAGGAATTTCTTCTAACAATCTTTGAGCTTCTAACGCGCTGGAAGCAATGATGACAATAGGCCTTTCCTGTTGTGCTATCTTTGCAAGAACATAGGCGTCTCCAGATCCATCAAAATTAGAATAATTGGTAATTGAACCTAACTTAGGAGGCTTAAACTTAAATTTCATCTGAACTCATACTAGAAGTATTGTTAAAACAAAAAAAACTAATATCTTCATTAAATATAATCATATTATGTAAATTTTCTAACTAGGTTAGTTGCCAGTTTATGTCTGAATTTTTGAGCAAGATATAAAAAAATACTCTTAATCTATATAGGTTCTAGATAGTTCTTATACTGAGACCCAATGTTCCAATATAAGTTGCAAACTGTCATTACCGCCGTATTTGTTTATATTAAGGCGATAAACAGCATCAATTTTTTCAGGAAGAGGATCCTCATGAAAAAACAACATCGATTCATAAAGATGACCTAACTTGTGTTCGTCATCATCTAAATAAAATTTTCTCAATTTCAATTTTAGGTGCTTCTCCCCTACCACATACTGATTTTCCACTCTGAAGAGAGCATTAAATGTAGGGTATGGAAAACCCTGCCCCCACACTTTCTCAGCGAAATTATGAGCCAAATCCAGATTCATCTCTGATTCTCGTAAATCACCATCTGTCTCAATAATGCGCAAGAGATCTCCGGAGGAAAGCAAATTCTGTGCTGTTTCCTCGAAAGCATTCTGAAATTTATCAAAATCATTGAGATGTATAGTCAACCCTGCTGCGGCCGCATGACCACCGAATTTTAATAATAATCCGGGATTACGTTTTGAGACTATATCTAATGCATCTCGAAGATGAAATCCGGGAATAGACCTTCCTGAACCTTTTATTTCATCACCATTTCCAGGAGCAAATATAATTACGGGCCTGTGTAATTTATCTTTAATACGAGATGCAAGAATTCCGATTACCCCCTGGTGCCAACAAGAGTCAAATAGAACTATACTGTTTGGGATCTGATCTTTCTGACTCAAATTCGGGGCAATAAGAATCTTCTCTATCAGAATTTCCGCGCTACTTTGCATATCAGTTTCTATTTCTCGACGCTGAAGATTAAGTGCATCAAGCTGCTGAGAAAGTTTCATGGCATGTGACTCATTATCAGTAATAAGACACTCAATACCAAGAGACATATCATTAAGTCTCCCTGCTGCATTTAATCTTGGCCCCAACATGAATCCTAGCTCATCAGTTGATACCTGCCTAAAGTCTCTTCGCACTATACGAAGCAAAGTATTTATGCCTGCACAACCACGACCACTCCGAATACGATACAGTCCCTGTTGCACTAAGATACGGTTATTCATATCTAGTTTTACAACATCAGCAACAGTGCCTAGCGCTACCAGGTCAAGTAAGCTAGCAAGGTTAGGTTCCTTCTCTGAGGCAAACGCTCCACGCGAACGGAACTCTGCACGTAACGCAAGCATTAGATAAAACATTACACCTACGCCAGCTATATTCTTACTAGGAAAATTACAACCTGGTTGATTGGGATTCACTATGGAAGCTGCATCTGGCAAACTATCCCCAGGCAAATGGTGGTCTGTAATAAGAACTTGTATACCAAGGCGATTAGCTTCTTCTACACCTTCTACACTAGCGATCCCATTATCTACTGTAATGAGAATATCGGGCCTACTTCCATCAGTTGGATTAGCAGCTAATTGCACAATCTCTGGAGTCAAACCATAACCATGCTCAAAACGATTTGGCACCAGATAATTCACAATTGCACCAAATTTTCTCAACGCACGTATTCCTACTGCACATGCCGTTGCCCCATCAGAATCGTAATCCGCTACTATCAGTAAACGCTTTTTCTCAGTTATTGCATCCGCAAGAATTGCGGCCATTATCAAGATATTCTTAAGTTGCCAAAATGGAATAAGCTGAGACAGATCTTCTGTGATTTGCTTAGGCTCAATAATTCCTCGAGCAGCATAAACACGAGCTAAAGCTGGATGAATGCCATTTCTGACTAGTAATTCCAAAGCGCCAGAAGTATAGTTTCGGGTAACAATATTTGTCATTCGGAAAACGAATTTAATTTCTGCTCTTTAAAAAATAGTACCAAAAAACAGAAGTATTGGAATATTTCTACAATGTCTCTCTTTGAGAGAAAGTCCTATATCTCTATTATATAAGATATTGCGAATCGTCAGAATATATTAAATTGGCAACTATCAGTTAACATATGTTGAAAATGGTTTTCCCATGCGCCAGAATTTATAAAGATTATTCTTTGTTATGGAAAAATTTATAGCTACGCCTTTATTTATGGTAGTTATGGTTACCTGATTAATGGCATTCTTTTTTAGCATGTTAAGTACAGGTTCGAACCATTCTTTTTCTAACTCCTTAAGGCTCTCACGCCAACCATAGGCATCTCCATATTCAAATTTTCCAGACAAGGAATCCAAAAAAACAAGGTGTCTGCCAGATTTATTCTGTTGCTGCCATGAATCAAAATTTACTGGAAGTTCCGTATGATTAGCACCGCAAGCCCTCGCTAAAGAACGAGGGAAAACATCATTACTCCATACATGCGCATAAATTGAATTTGCGAGTTTAGGTATAACCCCACCTCCCCAAAACCAGATTCCATTTATTGCCAAATCTCCACGTTCTTCACGAGCCTGGTTGAGAGGATGCTCATACAATAACATTTGAATTTCGTTGAGTATTCCTTTCCAGAACATCTCTTCAGTGCCATATGGAAAATGATCATTAATATTTTTTGCGGCAGTTTCACTTAGCAAATGAGTCTGAATAAGAGGAGTCTTCTGCATATATAAATACCAACGATCAGCACATAATGGCACTAATGATATTAACTTCCGCCTGTTATCCACTCCACACGACGGAGAAAGATCATCCTCAGCAAAATGCTTGTTTATGACCTCAGCAAATTGACAAGCCTCTTCTAATGAAATGGAGAAAGTACGACTATCAGCCAATAACACTTGCTCATGCTCAACCCGTAAGTGTACTGGATCGGCTCTTAACCAATAACCATCACCTGTTTCTGTGTCTCCTGCTTTATCTGCTAATAATGTAAGGGGTGCTACCGGTATATCCTGCTGCTTTTCTACACTAAAGGCTTTACATAGCCAATCTTCTACTCCTTTCGATTCATCCTTAGTTCGTAAACTCTTTGCAAAAAGAGTCTCGATAGCAGGTAATGATAAGTCCTGGTAGATCTCATGAAACGTAGAGTCTGGCCAAAACAAATTTGGAATAAAAAGATGTAAATTCATTTAGAGATACCACTAACAAAATTTTAATTTGAACAGATAAAAAATATCTATGAAGTATTTTTAATTCATAGCAATTAAATAAATCCAATACTTTTCAGCGTGCTGCTTAACCCCCCGCAACGGTCATTTTTTTGACTAGCAATGAACCACTCTGTTTAGAACCATGCACCGCTACGTCGCTCCCAATTTCCGAGATATCTCCTAGCATGTCTTTAAGGTTTCCCGCTATAGTAATCTCTTCTACCGGATAGCATATTTCACCACCCTCTACCCAATAACCTGCCGCACCACGAGAGTAGTCACCTGTGACGGGGTTAACTCCTTGGCCAAGAAGCTCAGTCACTAATAACCCCTTGCCCATTTTTTTTAGTATGTCAGAAAATTCTAAAGGACTGCTGTTATTTATAGTTATGTTATGGTTCCCGCCAGCATTTCCAGAGGTACATAACCCAAGTTTACGTGATGAGTAGCTGCCAAGAAAATAACCTTGTACTATTCCATTTTCGATAATTTTACGCTCTTGTGTTGAAACTCCTTCGTTATCAAATACACTACTAGCCAGTCCTTTTTTTATATGGGGTAACTCATGTATCTGTATATCTGGAGAAAATACTTTTTTACCAATGCTGTCCAATAAGAAAGATGACTTCCGATAAAGGCTAGCACCACTTATAGCACCAATAAAATGACCTATTAATCCAGCCGCGACAGGAGCCTCAAATAAAACAGGGACCTCACAAGTAGCTAATTTCTTTGCTCCCAAACGTGCCGCACTCCTCATTCCTGCTCTTTTACCAACATACTCAGCCGATTCCAAATCATTCGCATCTCTTGCTACACTATACCAATAGTCACGCTGCATAGCGTCATTCTGACCGGCAATTACTGCACAGCTAATACTATGACGGGAAGTTGGGTATCCACCTATGAATCCAGAACTATTTGCATAAATAAATTGTGATTCACTTAGCGAAATACAAGCCCCTTCAGAGTTATTAATACGTTTATCAATTCCAAAAGCATTATCCTCACAGGTCTGGGCAAGCTGTATCGCCTCATCTATCGATAGGTTCCACGGATGATATAAATCAAGGTCAGGAAATTTCTGTGCTAATAGATTAGTATCTGCCAGTCCAGCACAATCGTCTTCAGCTGTATGCTTAGCTATTGAAAGTGCAGCAGCTACAGCATCATTTACAGCCTGTTTAGAAAAATCAGAGGTACTAGCATGCCCTCGCTTTTGACCTATGTAGACTGTCACTGATAACCCTTTGTCACGGTTATATTCAATGGTCTCCACCTCACTTTTTCGTACTGTAACATTCTGGCCAAAACCTTCTGAAACATCAGTTTCACAGCTACTTGCTCCACCTTTTTTTGCACAACACAAAATATCATCTGCTATCTGCTTGAGAGTATCGGCCTGATAAGAAAAAATTGGAGAGGACATAATAATATCGCCTATGAATATATTTAAAAGGAAGGAAATTCCGTCAAAAAAATAGATAATAATGCCATTTTTATATCCTGAGATTTATTTCCAGGTAAGTCTAAATGGGATTTAAATCTAAAGAACGCTATGATAGCAGCTTCTGAATCTCATAATGACAAGTCCAAATGGGATTTAAATTAAAAAAACGATATGATAGCAGCTTCTTAATCCCATAATGAACAGGTAGTAATCATGCAAAGTACTCAGACTAGTGACCTGGAAGAAGATACTACGATCAGCAAAACACGCGTTAAACAAGAAATGCATGCTTTACAGAAGATTGGTGAGCGCTTAATTGAGCTCAATTCCAATCAATTGAAAGAATGTCTTTTACCAGATACATTATTTGAAGCAATAATTGAAGCTAAACAAATACGAAAAAATGGAGCGCGCCGGCGCCAGATACAATATATCGGCAAGTTGATGCGTGAGGTAGATATAAGCCAGATTAAGGAAAAAATATCTACCTGGGACGGGCTATCTAAAGAACATGCTGCATGGATACATCAAATAGAGCGCTGGAGAAAAAGCCTGCTTGAGGACAAAGATTCTTTCTCTGAATTTGCTGGACTACACCCGGGCGCTAATTTGCAACGTATAAGGACACTTATGAGAAATACTCATAAAGAAACGCTATCCAGCAAACCACCTAAAAGTTTTCGTGCCCTATTTCAAGAATTACAACTAAGCATTCCAAAAATTAAAGAACAAAAAGACATCGCTATAGAATAAATAATCAAAACTAATTAGTATTTCAAAATAGATGTAGCCTTAATCTGTTCGTCACAAACTTACCACCTATTTTTTTATTATATATATGAACAATATACCCGCCGATCTATTACCCAGTATAGTAATTAAAACTGGTGATCAACCAACTCACTCTATTATATGGCTGCACGGTCTTGGTTCAGATGGAAATGACTTTGTTCCCATTGTAGAAAAACTTAATCTGCAATCTGATTTACACACCCGCTTCGTATTTCCTCACGCCCCGATGCAGCCGGTTAGTATTAATAACGGAGCAGTGATGCGTGCATGGTATGACATATCTGGTCAAAATTTAAGTAGTGACGAAGATGCCTCTGGAATAAGAATTTCACAGTCTGCAGTAGAAAAACTGATCAAAAGAGAAGAACAAAATGGTATCAAGCCAGAAAATATTGTACTGGCAGGATTCTCCCAAGGAGGAGCAATAGCACTTCATACTGGTCTACGCTACTCTGATAAACTTGCTGGCATCCTGGTACTGTCAAGTTATCTGCCGCTGGCAGATATGCTTGTAACTGGTGCCCATCAATCTAATTCATCCACCCAAATCTTTATGGCACATGGTCATAAAGACACCGTTATATCTCCAGATCTGGCCATATCATCAAAGCAAAAATTACTTGAATTAGGTTATGGCGTTAATTGGAATATGTATCAGATGGAGCATTCCGTTTGTAAGGATGAGATTGCTGATATAAGTGAATGGCTAAAAAAGATACTAGTGTAACTAGTATTTAGACAGTTCAATTTAAATGGTCTCAGAGGTGCCTCACTTAGATGGATCTGTGACAAATCCAATACGCATCATCCCAGCTTTAGAAGCAATTGACATAACTTGTGCAACATGTTCATAAGGGACCTGGCCATCAGCACGTATATGTAACTCTGTAGCTGGATCCTGTTTTATGATCCCAGAGAAACGTGTTGCTAGCTGCACTAGCGCTATCGGCTCTCCGTTCCAGAAAAGACTCTTATCACCTTTAATTCCAAGCTCGACATGCTCTGGTTTTGTAATATTTGGACTACTGGAAGCTTTAGGCAAATCAACCTTAACTGAATGTGTAAGTAATGGTGCAGTAATTATGAAAATTACCAATAAAACCAACATTACATCTACCAATGGCACGACATTAATCTCAGCCATTGGCGCCTGACTCCCATTTCTATCCATGCTACCAAATGACATTACTTGTCCCCTTCCGCTTTAGATACAACGCGTAACGGACGTACCTCACCTGCTGAGCTATTGGTTTTAGCTCCAACTGAGATTAATGCGAAAAGATCATGCGCAAATGAATCTAATCGTGCCAACCATATACGGTTACGGCGTATAAATGCGTTATATGCCAAGACTGCCGGGATCGCTACGGCTAACCCCAACGCCGTCATAATAAGTGCCTCTCCTACTGGCCCAGCCACTTTATCTAACGTACCCTGACCAGAGAGGCCAATCTGCACCAGCGCATGATAGATACCCCACACTGTGCCAAATAAGCCTATATATGGTGCTGCAGAACCAGCTGAGGCAATAATTGTCAGTCCGTTCTCTACTCGAGTAGTTTCTTGGTCAATACCGTTTCGCAATACACGAGTTATAAATTCACTTGCACCACCTGCTGCCTCAAGCTTTTGCAGACCATGTTTTTCTGAATCTTCTGCAGCATGCAGTGCTAACTGAGCGAGTTTCGCAAAAGCGTTATTAGATGAGTCACTGCTTAAAGTGGTGCTAACCTCCTCTAGTGAATCAGCATTCCAAAATTGTTTCAGAAAAATCTCTGTGCGTCTTCCTTCTAAAAAATTAGCAACACTCTTGGTAAGAATAAGATACCAACTCGCCACAGAAAGTGAAAGCAACAATACAAGTACGCTGATTCCAACACCATCAATTTGGTTAAGAAAATTAGAATAACCTAGTCCATGTTCCATGATATTATTGCCCTTGTAATACAAAGTTAAAAGGTTGTAATGCAACAGCCCTTACAGGCTGTCCGTTACGCATAGCTGGGTTGCAACGCCAAGTTCTAACTACAGCCAATGCTGCATCATCAAGGCGTTTGTAACTACTACTTTCAATTACACTTGCGCTACTCACGTGACCATTTTTATTCAATTCCACCCGTAATACTAGTTTTCCTTCCTCACCAAGCCTCCTTGAAAGAGACGGATAAGATGGCGGAGATAACACCGGACATGTAACTGACAGCTCAGTTAACAGAGCGACAGGAGCAGTTGGCGCCGATACTCGTGCGGGCTCGGATACCGATGTTTCTACCATTTCAACAGGAGGAGGTTGTGGTTTAATAACCTCTTCTTCAGATAAAACAGGATCCTCCGGTATAAGCTGCTGCGGTTGCGGCTTCTCTACTAATTCAATCTTCGGCTTCGGCTTCGGCTTCGGTTTAGGCTTAGGCTTAGGCTTAGGTAGCGGCTTAGGCTCAAGCTTGGGCTTAGGCTTGGGTTTAATTTTAGGCTTTGAAGGAAGTAGTGGCGAGTCGACTTTATTTACCTCTTCTACTTTCGGCATTGTTATAAAATTAACGAGAATCTTAGAAAGTTTTACAGGAGGAGGAATAAGCCGTTGATTCCATAGCACATAAAATAGTGCTCCGTGAAATGCCAATACAAACAGCATGCCTGGTATAAAAGCGGGATTGTACTTAACTACCATTCTTAATACCGCTTTAATTCTAACTCGTTATTGCGATCCAAAGAGCTTTCAACTGAACTGGAAGCAGTTGAAAAAGTTAGCAATAATAAAAGGAATAGATGCCTCATTACAAATTTGTTCCCAGATCTAATATATTTATGTTATCAACGGAAGCTGCAAATTTGATAACAATCTATGGTTAATAGTTAAATATAACAGTTAGTTAGGATATGTAGGAAATGACGAATGCCGCATGTCATTTCACTCATTCATACTGCATACTGCATACTTAATCTAATCAATGCTGATTATTAAATTCACGCTTATTTATTATTAAATTAGCGGTTATTTCTAACGATTGCGAATCTAACTAAGAATCAGTCGCATCCAACTTTAGAAGTTTACCACTTTATTTGAATTTACACATAAAGAATAAAAAATAGATAAACTGACTATATTTGGTTAGCCAAATATATCAATAATATGCCACGCTACTAATAATCTTAGAACCTACTGCTTATTGGCAATTGCGAATCTTTTCAGTATTCAGTATAGTGATAAAATCCATACTATTTATATAGTACTGTCAGCTAATGACCTTCCGATTAATTCCTATTTAGATAATGAGTTCGATCCATGGCTAGACTCCTAACAATTTCATTCTGTCTATTTCTTTCACAACCAATTTACGCGCAATCTGGATATGCTCATTCTTGGGAAAGACTAAGTTCCCAGGAAAGACAGATCCTAGAACCGCTTGTTAAATATTGGGACAGGATGGATCCCGTCAAAAAACAGAAATGGATTGGGGTCGCTAATCGCTATCCGAGCATGACACCACTGGAGCAAAAACGCATACAAAAAGATATTCTAAATTTGGACTCACTTACTCCAAATCAAAAAAAAGAAGCACGGAAAATATATCAACAAATAAAAAATATGCCTGCAGAAAAATCCCTTGCAATTAAGAAAAAATGGAAGAAATTCAAGAGATCTAGACTCAAAAAAAATAATTTGAAGTAATGTTATTTAAATACAATTATCTATCTCAAACTCATGGTAACTCACGTTTATCTATTATCTAAAATAACAGATATTAGTCTTTAGCCCCTTAAAAATTATCCCAAATGAGCTCCTCTAAATTAATAGAAACCTCTACACCTGGATTCTGGCGTCGCATACTCTGTATGATTTACGAGTTTCTACTCTTAATTGCGGTCTTATTTATTGCAGGGGTTATATTTCACCTTATTTACCATGAAACGGATGCCCCCTACTTTAGGCTGATTTTTCAGTTTTATTTATTAAGTGTTGGTGGTATTTATTTAATTTGGTTCTGGACTCATGGTGGCCAAACCCTGGCAATGCAAACCTGGAAAATACGAGTAATTAGTACTAACGGGGGGAAAATGAATATATGGCAGGGAATCGCACGCTATTTTTTTACAGTAACTAGTATATCTTTCTTCGGATGTGGAATAATCTGGGCGCTCTTCGATCGTGAAGGTCAGTTTCTATATGACAGATTAGCCGGCACTAAAATTATAAATGTAGTCTGAATCAACAAAAAGCAATACAAGAGTTAATTAAAGATAAAAAGCTGCTAATACGCCTAACATCACGCAGTCCCTCCTACTGTCAATCCATCTATTTTTAACGTTGGCTGGCCTACTCCTACCGGTACACTCTGACCTTCTTTGCCACAAGTTCCAACACCTGGATCAAGGGACATATCATTACCGATCATAGAAACTCGTTTAAGCACATCAGGGCCATTTCCAATAAGGGTGGCTCCTTTTACTGGATATGAAATCTTTCCATTTTCTATCATATAGGCTTCTGCTGCAGAAAATACGAACTTTCCACTGGTAATATCTACCTGTCCTCCTCCAAAATTAACTGCATATAAGCCATGCTTTACTGATGAAATAATATCTTCAGGACTATTCTTACCATTGAGCATATAAGTATTAGTCATACGCGGCATAGGAATATGGGCAAATGACTCTCTTCTACCGTTACCAGTTACAGAGGAATTCATTAAACGTGCATTTAAACTATCTTGTAAATATCCTTTGAGCACACCATTTTCAATTAACGTAGTGCATTGCGTTGCGTTACCTTCGTCATCGATATTCAATGATCCTCGTCGCCGATCGATCGTGCCATCATCAACTACGGTTACGCCATCCGCCGCAACACGCTCACCAATACGCCCGGAAAATGCGGAACTACCCTTACGATTGAAGTCAGCCTCCAGCCCATGGCCTATAGCCTCGTGCAATAGTATCCCTGGCCAGCCAGAACCTAGCACTACTGTCATAGTACCGGCCGGGGCAGGTTCTGCATTCAGATTTACAAGTGCCTGGTGTACCGCTTTCTCAGCATAATCGCGTAATATGTCATCGGTAAAATACTCATAATTAAACCGGCCACCACCACCTGCCACACCTTGTTCACGATGACCTTTTTCTTCAACGATTACCTGTAATGAGACTCGTACTAAAGGCCTCACATCTGCAGCCATTACTCCATCACTACGTGCTACCAGTATTACCTCATACTCCCCAGAAAGAGAGGCCATTACTTGGATAACGCGATTATCAATCGATCTGGCATAACCTTCCAATTTTTCTAGTAGTTTTACCTTGTCGGTATCCTTTAGAGAAGAGATAGGATCATAAGGCGTATATAGCTCCCTTCCGATACTACGCTTCACAGCCTGCACTGAACGTGACACTCCCTGACTTGCTATAGCACGTGTAGCCTGTGCTGCTGAAGTAAGTGCAGGCATGCTAATATCATCAGAGTAGGCAAAAGCAGTTTTGTCTCCGCTTATTGCTCTTACACCAACCCCCTGATCGATGTTGAAGGTTCCTGATTTAACAATACCCTCTTCTAAAACCCATCCCTCTGTTCGGCTGTACTGGAAATAAAGATCAGCATAATCTATCTTATGGGTAAGTATTTGACCGAATATCTGTTGCAATCTATCTACATCAATTTCGTAAGGCGTTAGTAAACAACGATCCGCCATACTAAAAAGATCAGCTGGCTCAGAGACGGAATCTTTAACTGTGGTATCTGGATTCATTTTTTCTCTTTAATTAAAAAAGCAGTATTAACGACGGGCGTTAAGTCTAGCAGAAATGTAGGGTACGATGTTTTAGTGCAGGCAAGCTATTTCGTAAATTTTTCTGGTAGCTTTTGTTTATATTTGCAAGAACCACTCCTGCTCCTTTTGGCAAATGATCGAGTATTACTCCCCACGGATCGACAATCATACTGTCGCCATAAGTTTCATGCCCATTAATATGGCGGCCAATTTGTGCAGGTGCAATCATATACGCCATATTTTCTATAGCGCGGGCACGAACCAAAACCTCCCAATGAGCCTTTCCAGTAAATGATGTAAAAGCTGATGGAGCAAGAATAATATCTACTTCCTCCATTGATCGATAAAGCTCCGGAAAACGTAGGTCGTAACATATGGAAAGACCAATACGACCAAATGGAGAATCCAATGTAACTACTTTAGTTCCTGCCTCAATAGTTTCTTCTTCAGCATAATGCTCTTTACCAGACTTAAGATTAAATAGGTGTATCTTGTCGTAACGAGCAACTTGTTTACCCGAATCATCATATACGAGACAACTATTTTTTACCTTATCAGGTCGGGAAGATACTAACGGCACGGAACCACCAACAAGCCATATACCATGAGATTTGGCAGCCTTACTCAGAAATTCCTGTATGGGACCACTACCTTCCTCTTCACGCAGCACTACCTTATCAGCATCTTTCATACCCATAATACAAAAGTACTCTGGAAGAACTACCAGTTTTGCTCCTTTCATTACAGCTATATCAATCAGCCTTGCAGCTTCTTTTAAATTCACAGAAACTTCTGGGCCGACCCTCATTTGGACGGCGGCTATACAAATCTCAGTTTCAGGCATTCTCCCGAAAGTAGATTTAGCAAATGTTAAATCTTTAGACATTATTCTCAGTAATGAAATTTCAATTTACTTACTTTATGCCACCAGAATTTTTAATGTAATTTAGTTAAAACAGGGTCTTCCCAGGAACCTGTTATATTATATTCATTCTGCTCAATTGTTCCTTCTTGTGCCTTGTTAACAATTATGGTTGCTATATCAACTACAGGTGCCGCTAACCCCAATGAAGGGGTGACTATAAAATGAAGATTAAAATTCTCTGAGAGCAAGTCTACTTCTCCATCCATTTCCACATCCGCAGCAGACCCTCTAATCCTGAGGTTATCAGTACTTATTATTCCTTCTAGGATACTAGCATTCCCAGAAATCTTGTCAAAGCCAAACCCGTCAGATAAGACATCCCTAAAATCTAAAAAAACTCTCCGAGGCAGAGCCCTCAGATCAAAAATACCAAATAATTTCCCAATACCTAGATCAAATTCAGGAAATTGCCCATTCTTGGCCTTTATTTTTACTTTACCAGATAATGTTTTATAACTAATTTCTTGGGGCCCTCCTAACCACGACAAATTCCCATCAAGACGCCCTCTTCCACGCTTAATACGATCCGGATAACCAAAACGTGTTAAAGACTTATTAAGATTACTAGACTCTAGCTTGATATTCATATCAATACGCGGAGAAACAGAATGATTTCTCCATATTCCATCTGCAATAAATGAACTGTCTTTATTTGTTATATTTAATTCCTCGATACTCCATCCCTGCTCCTTTTGATTTGCAATTAATTTAAGTTTGCCTAAATTTTTACTGTCGAAAACAAACTTATCAACTACTATATCAAGCGACGGAAAGGTCTTTTCAAATTGCTCTTTTTTAACTACTGGTAGCTCAGCTGGATAAACAGAAGGCATGGTTAATTTTTTAAACCGTCCGACTATCTTTCCCTTATTTTGTGAGTACAAACTAACCTTACCAAAGATGTCTTTACTTAAAATATTGGAATCCCATCTCCCATTTATAAAATTAGCATTTAATGTCAAATCATTAAAACGCCTACCAAGAAAATCAAGAACCCCAATATTTAAATCAATCTCAGATAGGTCCAAATCGATCTTATTCCCATCATCAGTTTCCCTGAAAGAATTGAATTGATCGAGCAAACTAAGCCACTTATCCAACTGTAGCCTTGGCAACCCGCCAGCTAACAGCATGCCTGATTCGGGTGCTTTGGAAGACCCCGAACCCACCTGTATTAAACCTTTTTTTATTTGATAATCACCTGAGTCGTCATGAAAAAATAAGATTTCTGCGGCTATTTTTCCCCCATAATTTATTTTCATTAAATTCTGCTTTAAATCAGCAACATTACTTACTAATCGCAGTGGGACTATGTCGGTTCCAATCTTAGAAAAAGGCTCTGGAAAGCCTAAAGTAATTCCCTGTAACGATGATTCAATTAAAATACTAGCCTGTTTCTTATCAGCCTTATCTTCAATCTTGACAGCAGCATTCCAATCAGTACTTCCACGGATATATTTTGTCCAAAAACGTGCGACATCAGTAGATTTATTTTGATTAAATCGAAGCAGGTTATCAATATTTATTTCGCCAATTGCCGCCAAATTTATACTGCCATCTTGTAAGGTAGTAGCGTTGATTGCCACCTCTCCACCAAAAATCTGTGCTCTTAATTCTTCTGTTTCAATAGAAGACTCAGTAAATTTTAAGGACCCATTTATCTTTTCTAGGTTAGGCATATGCAGCCCGAGATCGACTTTATTATCATCAAAAAGATAACTACCAGCCACTCTGATGTCCTCAGAATATGGCAAAGGAATGGACAGATCTAGCTGTAATTCACCATCCCCAGAAATATTGAAACTATTAATTTCATCAGAAGTAAAAGTATCGACTAAATGTTCAGCAGAGAATTTTAAAAATTTCTTGGTAGCTCCTGAAACTAAACCACTAATTTGTAGCCTAGCATCAGATGCCATCATGTCAGAAATCTGTACTTTAATTCTTCTTAAATTGGTGCCTGACATTGAAGCTTGTGAGGCATTAATCTCCATAGAACTACCTTTTAATAACAGATCGGCGGATATGTCTGTTATCTTTGGCCAGCCTGGAATGTAATCTAATACCCCATTCGTAGCTTTCATATTTACTTGGAAAATACCGTGCTCATTATTCCTGAAAGGAAATGAATCCAAATTCCCTTTAAGTACTATTTTTACATCACTTAATTCTCCGAAAACTATCGAGCTACTAAGCCATTCATGAGAAAATTTATCTGAAATTGGAAGATAGTGCCCTATAGAACTTGCGTCTCCACGCGTCAAATAACCTAGCAAATCAATTTCACCAAGGCCATCATGCTCCGTGTGATAAGTTCCATGGACGCCCCCAGAAAAATGGTCATTCCCAAATGAAATATTATTAAATTTAATTTTAATAGGGTCATTGTTATTCAATGATTCCCAACTAATATTTCCGGTAAAATTATCAAATAACATAGGCTCTTGGAATAGATCAGGCAGATCAAAACCAAATTGTTGCGAGCTAATTTCTAACGTGCCACTCTTTTTACCAGCATTTATACTGCCGCTGACACCACTGAATGCCGGTAGTGACTTAAAACTATTCATACCTATATTATTAAACTTTCCAATCACGCTTAAGTTCACAGGATCTGACCAAATACCGTCCCAATTCGCCTCCATACTATAAATCTCACCATGTGGTAATAGCTTATTAAACTGGTTACGTACAGATTCATCAATTGGGAGATATTCCAGCAGCCCTCCCCAAGTTTTCAGGTCTAATCTCTTCACACTTAGTTTTGCGCTTCTGTGCTTCTCATCATGAGACCTGATATCTTGCACTAAAAAATCAGCTGGTTTTAATACACCTGCCCCACGAATTGATGCCTCTAACTGGCGGGCAAACAATTCAGCACCTTTGCCAGCTTTATTATTTATTTTTTTCCATCCCACTCTACCTCGCAAAGATAGAAAATCCAGCTCTGGCAGCTCATGTGTTAAACGTGTTTTAACATTTTTTAAACGTACATCTGCTACCAGTGTTTTTATATCCCCTCTATCAACATCGATCCATATTCTAATTGCCCCAGTACCACGATTAACTCCAAATTTTCTTAACACTGGAAACCATGATTGCCATTCAGCAATATCCGCATAATTTAATTTAATAAGTAATTTTCCATTCCATTCTTCTATTTTATTCAGTTGCCCCCCAGTAAAATCTCCGCGAATATCAAGAGGCGAAGCAATTTCAGCCGGAGGAGCCGCACGTAGACTAAAACGATGGTGATTATCATCATCCTTTTCTAAATGCAGACTAACTTCTTTTAATTCTAATAATGGCGCTCCATTTTTCTCATCCTTCCAAAATATATGCGCATTTACAACATCAACTTCTCTCTGGTTTAGTAACCAATCAAGAAAACCACTTTGACTTGCGGCCTGATCTCTGCCCATAGCAATGCCTGCCACATGTAAAGCCCCACTGGAATCAAGGGTTACAGTAAGATTGGGCTGATCGATCTTTATTTTACGAAAGCGTAATTCGCCAGATAGAAATGAGCGCCACGCTGGAGTACTTTCCAATCTGTTTAGTACCAGTGCGGCCCTACCTTCCTTATTATGTATCTGAACCTTACGTAGTATCAGGAGAGGATGCATACCATCCCAGTTCGCACTAATTGAACCTATAGTTACATGCTGACCGGAAGCCTGAGTAATAGCAGAAGAGATCTCATTCCGATAATTATCAATATCAGGTAATAGCCAATATCGAAACATCAAATGCAATAATCCGATGCCAACGACTAAGGCGAGCAGACACCACCCTAGAAATCGGAACAAAAACCCGCTACGCTGTACAAGAGGTAAAATTGGCAATTTCAATAAATTGTTCCAGTTTTTCTGCCAAGAAGGTACGCTTCACTCTGCCTCAACAGAAGACGCCAAAATATGCTCAGGACCTAACTGACTAGTAAAATATGGTACCTATAGCCAAATACGATAATACGTTTCTTTAAGAAGGCTTAAAATAAACTAATTTAGAAAAATTTATTGTAACTCTGAATCCCTCACAATGCATCCGACCAATAATCTTATTGAAGAGAAAATCCGATCTAGCCTAACTTTTAGTCGCTATGCGCAACGCATACTAGAAAGCGAACCCAATTTATGGGAAGAGCTTATGGATAATATACAGCAGCCTTTTCAAAGGGAGAGAATGCAAACATATTTGGATACCTTTCCAAATGCTGCTAGCGATAAAAATTCCCTCTATAGTGCTCTACGAAATTTACGGAAACGTGTAATGCTCCATTTAGCAGCACGGGACCTTAGTGGACTAGCAGATCTTTCTGAAGTTATGGAATGCATGACTAATTTAGCTGAAGTTACCATCTGTTTTTCACTGAAATGCCACCAAAGTTGGCTTGTTAAGCCCGAAGGATACGGTATGCCTAAGGGAAGCATATCCGGAACAGATCAGGAAATGCTGATAATCGCGATGGGCAAACTAGGCGGGGGGGAGCTCAATGTGTCCTCAGATGTTGATCTTATATTTTGCTATCCAGAAGATGGAGAAACCAATGGAGAGCATTCTCTTTCCAATAATGATTTTTTTGCTCGCCTTGGGCGTAAACTAATTTCAAGTCTCAATGACATTACTGCTGATGGGTATGTATTTCGTGTAGATATGCGTCTGCGCCCATATGGCGGGAAGGGTCCTTTAGTAATGAGTTTTGCCATGCTAGAAGAATATCTTATTACTCAGGGGCGCGAATGGGAGCGCTATGCCTGGATCAAAAGCCGAATATTAGCAGGCTCAAATAAAATAAAATTGACTCCCTTAAAACAAATAATACAACCATTCATATTCCGAAAATATCTGGATTTCAGTGCTTATGAGTCTATGCGTGAGATGCATTTACAAATCCGACAAGAAGTCAGCCGCCGAGAAATACATGATGATATTAAACTTGGACCGGGCGGTATCCGTGAGATTGAATTTATAGCCCAAGTTTTTCAATTGATACGTGGCGGTCTTGATAAAGAGCTTCGTATCCGTCCAACACTTTCTGTTTTAAGGTATCTACGTGAGAAAAAGAAGCTTACAGAAAAAATGACTATAGAACTCACGGATGCCTATATTTTTTTACGTGATCTTGAGCATCGCCTACAATATTTGGATGATCAACAAACTCATAGATTACCGAACAATTCAGCAGATCAGCTCTTAATTACATCAGCAATGGGTTTCTCAAATTACGATCATTTTCTACAAAAGCTTGATACTCATCGAACCAATGTAACCCGATATTTTGAACAAGTCTTTACTAAACCAAATAAATCAGAGCCAGATAATGCGCTTACATGGCTATGGAATGAACAAAATGAGAATGAAGAAAAGACGGTGGCTACTATTGAACAATTAGGAAATATCGGATTTTCTAATCCCGACAAAACTCTTGTTTATTTACAAAAGTTTCGTAACAGTACTCGCTACAGACAATTGCCAGTCTCAAGCAGAAATAGAATCAACGAATTGATCCCCATCCTGATTGAAACCTCTGTAAAGTTTCCGCCTGCAGACGCCACTCTAAAGCGTATTTTACAATTAATTGAGAGTATTAGTGGGCGAGCATCTTACCTCTCACTATTACTGGAAAACCCCTACACTCTGGAACGAATAGCCAAACTTGTTAGTGTTAGTCAATGGGCCTGTGAATATTTAACACAGCATCCGATTCTTCTGGATGAACTACTTAATGAGACCGACCTGCAAAGTAAAATTGACTGGCCTATATCTAGAATAGAGTTATTAAGACTGCTAAAGAACACCAATACCAATGATGAAGATCATACAAAATATCAAATGGATGTTCTGTATCATTTTCATTACTCAAAAGTATTTAAGTTACTTGCTAGGGACCTAGAGAAATTATTACCTCTGGAAGAATTAAGTGATCACCTAACTAGCCTTGCTGATCTAATACTTGATGTAATTTTACATTTATCCTGGTCAGGATTGATAAATAAAAATCAGGAAAATCCTGTCTTTGCAATTATTGGTTATGGCAAATTAGGGGGGAAAGAACTTGGTTATGCATCTGATCTTGATATCATTTTTCTTTATGACGATTCTCACCCTGACGCCTCAAATATTTATGCAAAATTAGGCAAACGCATCAATTCCTGGCTTACCAGCTATACGTCAGCAGGACTATTGTATAAAACGGATCTGCGCCTACGTCCCAATGGAGTGAGTGGCCTACTAGTAAGCTCTATTGAAGCTTTTAGAGAATATCAAAAACAGCAAGCTTGGGTATGGGAACATCAAGCATTAACTCGCGCACGTTTTGTAGCAGGAGACCCCCGAGTAGGAGAAGACTTTGAGAAGATCCGTAAGGAAGTCTTATGTCAGAAACGAAATTTGACAGACCTAAAAAATGAAATCTTAATCATGCGAAAAAAAATGCTGGATAGCCACCCGAACACGACTCAATTATTCGATATCAAGCATGACCGGGGAGGAATTATTGATGTTGAATTTATAGTGCAGTATTTGGTTCTTGGCTATTCATACAAACACTCTACACTTACAAATAATATTGGCAACATTGGATTACTTAAACTCTCAGGGGAACTTGGGCTTATTTCTAAATCAAGTGCTGAGGAAGTATTAGAAGCTTACAGAGAATTTCGGCGCGTACAGCATCGACTAAGATTAAATACTGATTCAACTCAATCAGATAATCCAACAATACAGAATAGACAACAAAAGTTTGCCAGAATTGAGATGAGCTATCTGGAAAAGGCTCGTTCATCAGTACTTCAATTATGGGGGGAAATACTTGGTGAGTAGCCCTCTATTACTAACATAGCGCTTATTTCTCTACATTAATCTCTTAAAGCAAATACATTCTTATTTCTTTATAAAAAAAGTGAGTTAAAATGTATCTTTCAAATAATTCTCGGAGATTTCTTAATGTCAATGGCTGACAGAGACGGCCTAATTTGGAGCGATGGCAAGATGGTTCCTTGGCGCGATGCCACAACACATGTACTCACCCACACCCTACATTATGGTATGGGAGTATTTGAAGGTTTACGTGCTTATCAAACTAACCAGGGCACTGCCATCTTTCGGCTTTTGGAACATACTGACAGATTATTCAATTCAGCCCATATTTTTATGATGAAGATACCATACGATAAAGCCACCTTAATGGAGGCCCAACTTGAAGTGGTAAAACAAAATAAGCTGGAGTCATGCTACATTCGTCCTATTGTTTTCTATGGTTCTGAAGACATGGGGATTTCCGCAAAAAAACTCTCGGTACATGTAGCTATCGCAGCTTGGCCGTGGGGCACATACCTTGGTAAAGATAGTCTTGAGAAAGGTATTCGGGTCAAGACCTCTTCATTCTCACGCCACCATGTCAATGTCAACATGTGTCGTGCTAAATCAGTTACCACCTATGCTAATTCTATGCTGGCTCATCAAGAAGTCATAATTGACGGCTATGATGAAGCACTATTATTAGATGTGAGCGGCTATGTTGCAGAGGGATCAGGTGAAAATATTTTTATTATTAAGAATAACAAACTATATACTCCAGACATGACTTCTTGTTTAGAAGGTATTACTCGTGCCTCTATTATTGAATTTGCTGGAGAAATAGGTATCCCAGTCATAGAAAAACGTATCACCAGGGATGAGGTTTATTGTGCAGATGAAGCTTTCTTTACTGGAACTGCTGCAGAGGTCACACCTATTCGTGAGCTTGATAACCGAATTATTGGTATTGGCAGCCGCGGCCCAATTACTACAAAGCTACAAACTATGTTTTTTGATTCTGTAAAAGGAAAGTCTAATAATCATGAAAATTGGCTAACATACGTTTGATTAAGCCTAATGGATAAAACTATGCAAAATCATACTACCGATAATAAGCAGCGAAGAGTAGAAATCGCTATAGAGGACTTACCACTACACTGTCCGACACCGTCAATGCCGATATGGAGTTCGCATCCCAGAGTATTCCTACCTATAAAAGATACTGGTGAAGCTTTATGCCCATATTGCGGGACACTTTATGCTCTCAAAGACAAAATATCAGCAGAGCATCCTTAGTCTTCTTATCTATATCCAAGTAAAACAAAAATTTATTTCTGGTACTAATATAAGAAATTATAAATATTTGTAGCACTGTATTAGATATATTACATATATCCATTATGAATAAACCTCCCCATGAAATCTTCAAGGCCTACGATATACGAGGCATTGTCGGAAAAACTTTAAATACTGACATTATTAAAACTATTGGTCATTCCATTGGCTCTGAGGCAAAAGCTCGTGGCCTTACATCAATAGCAATAGGACGTGACGGTAGACTATCTGGTTCAGAGCTTTCACATTCTCTTGCTGAAGGAATACAAAAAAGCGGAATTAATGTACTAGATGTAGGAATGGTTGCCACGCCAATGCTTTATTTTGCCGCTCACGAACTATGTAACTACTCCGGTGTAATGGTTACTGGTAGTCATAACCCGCCAGACTATAACGGCCTGAAAATTGTATTAGGTGGCGAATCATTAGCAGCTGAATCAATACAAAATTTACGTGTTCGTATTGAAAATAATAATTTTATTAATGGGAAAGGTAAATACAGCAAACAAGATATAACTGAAATGTATTTAAACTGTATTACCAGTGATATCAAACTGGCACGTCCAATTAAAATTATCATCGACTGTGGAAATGGCGTGGCTGGAGCTTATGCGCCGACTCTCTTCCGAAGACTTGGGTGTGAGGTTACTGAGTTATTTTGTGAGGTAGATGGAACCTTTCCAAATCACCACCCTGACCCATCAGTTCCCGAAAATTTATATGATTTAATCCTTGCGCTTAATACAACTAATGCAGAAATAGGACTTGCCTTTGATGGTGATGGGGATCGTTTAGGTATTGTTACAAAAGATGGAAACATTATTTATCCGGATAGACAACTAATGTTATTCGCTGCCGATGTGCTATCAAGAAACCCTAGCGGAAAAATTATTTTTGATGTGAAATGTACACGTAAATTAGCTCCATGGATAGAATCTCACGGTGGCAAGCCAATAATGTGGAAAACTGGACACTCATTTATAAAAGGCAAACTAAAAGAAACAGGTGCTTTATTAGCAGGTGAAATGAGTGGCCATATTTTCTTCAAAGAAAGATGGTATGGATTTGATGATGGGCTTTATGCAGGTGCACGCTTACTAGAATTACTTAGTCACAAAGAAGACTGCAGCGAAACTCTAAACTCTATTCCAGATTCTATTAATACGCCAGAACTTCAAATTAAGCTTGAAGAGGGTGAGAATTATGCGCTAATTTCTCAATTACAGAAAACCGCAAAATTTGATAATCCAGAACAAGTCATAACAGTTGATGGGCTGCGGGTAGAATACAAAGATGGATTTGGCCTAATACGCTCCTCCAATACCACACCAGTTGTTGTACTACGATTTGAGGCTGATAACGAAATTTCATTAAAACGGATCCAGGATGATTTTCGTAGAGTTATTCTACAAGCTAAGCCAGACGCAAATTTACCATTCTAAGGTTCTGATGAAACATCTAGGCTGCAAGGATAACTCTACTTAAGATAAAAAAATATACGCAAATATAAGAGATATGAAACATATTAGAATCTAATAATTTGGTATTTATATAATTGTAATGAGCATTTAACAATTGTTAACAAAGGATGTAATTAGATGGTAAAGGTATTATTTGTCTGCATGGGAAATATCTGTCGCTCGCCTACAGCTGAAGCTGTGTTTAGGCATCAAGCTAAAGCCCCCATATCTAAAAATAAAATTCTCGTGGATTCCGCCGGTACACATGATTATCATATTGGTGAACCGCCAGATGGGCGCGCACAAAAGATAGCGAGAGAACATGGCTATGATATGGAAGGGTTACGTGCCCGCCAGTTCAATACTAGAGACTTTGATATTTTCCACTATATACTAGCAATGGATAAACATAATTTCTCTATTCTTAACGACCTATGTCCACCGCAGTATAACTATAAGCTAGGCATGCTAATGCAATATAGTAAAAATTATACTGAAAATGAAGAGGTGCCTGATCCATATTTTGGCGGGGACCAAGGGTTTGAAAAAGTACTAAAAATGATTGAAGATGCTGGAGAGGGATTGCTTTACAAAATTAATAAAGAAAATAAGAATATTTCAATCTGAAGGCTATTAATCACATCAAAATATAAAGCAGGAATAAATCCCTACTTTATATTTATTTAACTCAACACTTTACTTTATTTCTGTGTCTCAACCTGTACTAGCGGCTCACTCACCTTTGCAGTTGATTTTGCAGGCCTTATCCTCTTCTTCTTTGAAGTTGTAGCATCGGCAAAGGTTGTTATTTTTTCTTGTTTTGTCTCGATCATAACTAGTTTACTTGTAGCCAATTTCTTTGATTTGCCATCACTTAACGGTACAGTCTGACTAACTTTTTTAGGCTTAGAAGAGGGAACCTTTGGCTTCTCTACCTTTAATGCTGGAGCAGATTTGGCAGGAGAAATTATCGGCTCTTTAACAGTTTCTTCTGAAACTGATGACTTCTCTGAATCTGACGACGCGTGAGATACCTTTGATTCTTTCTCTGAAATAAGCTCATCTTTATTAATAGCCGCCTTAATTGGAGGAGTACGCCTAACTCCTTCAGATTTCTTAGCTACCTCCTGTCGTACTGGAGAATCTATAGATATTTCATCAGAGGTTTGTTTTGGTAAAGTATCTAAGCCATTCTTCTTTTCTTCCTCTCCAGAACCCATATCTTTCTTTATTTGCGCATCTCGTTCGAGAACACGTTCATTCCTCTCACGCTGCTGCTTTCCACCGCGGCGGCGGCGTGGGCGCCCACCATCTTCTCCCTGTGCCGCCTTATTTTCAATTGGTAATTTTTCTCCCTCAGCCAAAGACTTAGGTTCAACTCTATCATCACGTGATGAACGTGGCTGCCTTCTATTAGGAGATCTCTCAGTTTGACTTTTTTGATCAGTTTGTGAAGGGTGTTGTCCTGCCACCGCACGCCCCTGATTTATATTGGC
>CAJQRL010000031.1 GCA_905612245.1 uncultured Nitrosomonadaceae bacterium
CTGATCACATTGACTACTACCTGTACTGAGCGTAAGTTCAGTAGCAAGTATCAATCTAACTCTTATTGTTTCTCTATGGGGTGTTAATAAATGATCAACCTTCAATCTCCGACCATGTCTAGCCCAAAAGTCTTAGACCCAGTTCACCCCGCTATTGAAGATTACATGCGTAGCTTAGTGAGTCGAACAGATCACCCGGTACTTATTGAAATGGAAAAAGAAGCCGAAAATAATAATTTTCCTATTATTGGTCGCCTTGTCGGTACTTTTATTGAAACTATGGCAAGAGCCATTAATGCAAAACGGGTTTTCGAGTTTGGTAGCGGGTATGGTTATTCTGCATATTGGTTTGCTAAAGCAGTAGGAGAAAAAGGGACTGTAATTTGTAGTGACGGTGACCCCCTAAACAAGGAAAAAGCCGAACAATATCTTAATTCTGCGGAATTAGGGAATAGAGTCAATTTTCATACCGGCTATGCTCAGGAAATTTTTTCTAAAACTGAGGGGCTATTTGATATCTGCTACAACGATGTTGATAAAGGACAATACCCTGAAATCTGGCATCTAGCTAAAAATAAAATTAACCCGGGCGGGCTGTATATTGCTGATAATGCACTATGGCATGGAAGGGTTGCAGTAAAAAATTATATTGACCTTGTCCCTGGCTGGACAGAGGCTATTAAAGAACATAACAAATTAATTTTTGATGACCCCGAATTCGATGCTTTTATCAGTCCAACCCGGGATGGTGTCGTTGTGGCAAGAAAAAAAACAATGCAGGAACTTGAATCAAGAAAATAAAAAATAATAAAAGCTAGCATATAATGCTGCACTAATTACAAAAACAGCAAGATTTCTTTCAAGAGGTTCTCTCAGACTGAGCCACCTAAGTTCTCTTCCCAGAAGCATCTCAGGGTAAATATTTTTATCTTTTTTGAAAAGAAGAATAACGATCACTCTTAGTCAATTTTCCAATATCTCGGACAGCACTATAAAATTTTTCCATGTCCCCACCCTTCTGGTAGAGTAAAGACCTGAATTTTGGGACATGCTTTGTATATGTAGAAATCGTTGAAATCAATGCATTGTTCATCTGTAATTCAAACCATTTATCATAGCTACTCAATGCTTTATTAGTAGCTTTTAGCTTACTAAATTCTCTAAGTAATTCAGCAAAAATATTTAATTTATAAATACGTTTTTCTGAATCGTTTACATCAGAAGAAAATAATTTATTTAATATTTTTTGATATTTTAATACTAACTTAGTAAAGGCAAGCTCCCCTCTCTGACTTGCATAAAATGTATCCTGCTGTTCAGAAGTGCCATTAATTTTCAGCCAACGCCTAGTACCTTCCAGTTCAACCATTGTAGCGAAGGATTCATTAAACTCAGTATCATCCTGAACATAGACAACCTGGTGAGAAAGCTCATGAAATATAAGCCTGGCAAGCTGTATTTCAGAAAAATTGATAAAAGTATTGAGAACAGGATCATCAAACCACCCTAAGGTGGAATATGCTCGAATACCAGCTACATGAACGTCATAGCCTTTATTTCTTAATTCATCTGCAAAATGGCCTGCTTTTTCTTTAGAGAAGAACCCGCGATACTCTACGCAACCTGCCCCCACAAAACACCATTCTTTAAGTTTTGTGGAAAACTCAGGTGTTGCATATACGTTCCATACTACATATGGCCGCTTTAGATCAGCGTAAGTCATATAGCTCTCGTTATCAGGGAGTTTCAAAGCACGACTGGCAAACTTTCGTAATAAAATAACCTTAGATAAGGTATTTTTTAATGCCTTATCAGCACTTGGATCAGCTACAATTGAATTAATAGATTGAGCTTTACGCAGGACTTCTATCTGCCCATTTACAGCCTGAGAGTAATAGGAAAAATTGGCACATCCATACAGCCAAAAAGAGATACTTATTGCTACAATGAATGATGAGGTGCGGGAAATTTTCAAAATTATTACTATTTATAGCTAAGGAAAAAATCTTAATTTTGTAAAACTATATATACTTGTTTTGCAACACTGACAGAAATAAGAAAGGATATAAAGAATATGCGAAAAATAATCACTTACTTAATAGCCTCACTTTTAATCTCCGTATTTATGGGCTGCGCATACAAGACTCAGGACAAAATAGTCGAAACAAATCCCGGATTTGTTAATGTCGATTCCTCTGACTATAATGAAATAGAGGCAAAAGATTTGGCTGATACACAATGTGCGAAATCTAAACGCCGCGCACAGAAAATTAATAAGCCTAATGAAAAATCAAACCAATACCATTATTTTACATGTGTTCTTTGATTTCCCTTAAAACAAAATTTTTTAAGAAGAGTTTTCATTATGCAAATAACATGATGCAGTATGTGTTTCACTAAATCTAGTTACTCCTGGGGATTTTCCGGAACATATGGGCATTGCTTTTGGGCAACGCGGATGAAAATGACACCCAGAAGGCGGGTTCGCTGGCGAAGGCAAATCTCCATGCAGGCGTATTATCTTTCGATTTAATTTAAATTGTACTACCGGCACTGCGGATAGTAGTGCCTGAGTATAAGGATGCTTAGGGCTATTCAATACCTCGTCTACACTTCCATATTCCACAATCTTTCCGAGATACATCACTGCAACCTCATCTGCTAAATATTCTACAACTGAAATATTGTGCGTAATAAATAAGTATGAAATACCAAAATCTTTCTGTAGCTCTTTGAGCAAATTTAGAATCTGCGCCTGTACAGAAACATCAAGTGCACTTGTAGGCTCATCACAAATAAGAAGCTTAGGATTAACTATCAAAGTGCGGGCTATAGCAATTCTCTGTCGTTGACCACCAGAAAATTCATGTGGATAGCGCCATTTAGATTCCAGTGGCAATCCAACATGTTTTAATAAAGTATCTATTTTTTCTAAGCCCGAAAAATTGACCTGACTTATTCCATTTCTTAGACCAGAATTATCCTTAATATTTAGTGCATTCATGCCCTCTTTAAGAATATCAATAATACGCATTCTAGGATTAAGTGATGAATAAGGATCTTGAAAAATTATCTGAAATTCGGCGCGCTTTCTACGAAGTTCTTTTCGCTCAAGGCCTACTAATTCTAACCCGTCATATTGGACACTACCTGCAGTAGGTGTAATCAATTGCAAAATACTTTTCCCTACCGTAGTCTTTCCACAACCTGATTCACCTACTAATGCAAGCGTACTGCCTTGTGAAATAGAAAGTGAAACTCCATCTACCGCTTTAATACTCCCTACCACACTTTTTATTAACCCTTTATATATAGGAAAATGAACTTTTAAATTAGTGACATTCAACAACGCTGAACTACCGGTAGTATCAGGGAATACGGTGGCTACTCCGAGAATAGATTCTTCTACTATGAACTGTTTCTTAACATTCTCCTCATTATCTCTTCCATACAGATGACACCTTACCTTATGGCCTGTAGTTATCTCATTCCATTCTGGTACAGTTGTTCTACACAAATCCCAGGCATATTCACAACGATTAGCGAACCGACAACCAATAAATTTACTGGATAGTGACGGAACATTTCCTTTAATCATTGCTAACCCCTGGCCCCGTTTAGATCCTCCTGGTAGCGCAGCAAATAATTTCTTAGAATATGGGTGTGCTGGGGAATTAAAGAATTTATCACAAACTGTTGTCTCTATGATTTCACCTGCATACATGACTGCAATTCGGTCTGCCATCTCCGCTACAACTCCAAGATCATGGGTAATAAGTAAGATAGCCATGTCTTTATTTCGCTGCAAATTTCTCATAAGATCTAAAATTTGAGCCTGAATAGTAACGTCAAGAGCTGTAGTCGGCTCATCTGCAATTAATAGTGTTGGCTCACAAGCCAGTGCCATGGCAATCATTACCCGCTGTTTCATCCCGCCGGAAAATTGAAATGGGTATTCAGCCATACGCCTTGTTGCATCAGGGATTCCTACTTGATGCAATATTTCTATTACGCGCTCTTGTAATTCCATGCCACGTAAATTTAGGTGCCGTTTCAATACCTCTCGAATTTGCTCGCCAACTGTTAACACGGGGTTTAAACTTAACATCGGCTCCTGAAAAATCATGCTGATCTGTTTGCCACGTATACTACGCATAGATGCTTCTGATTTTAGTAATAGGTCTTCTCTATCTAACTTTACAGAGCCAGAAACAATTTCTCCTGCCTCTGGCAATAGCCGCATAATTGAAAGTGCTGTCATAGATTTCCCACAGCCAGACTCTCCAAGCAGGGCAAAAGTTTCACCTTTCTGAATCTGAAGTGTAAGTCCGTCAACAGCACGTACCGGTTCCGTACTGGTGTGAAGAATAGTCTTAAGATTTTTGATCTGTAGCAGGGAAGTCATAGAAACATAAGATTAAAGTTACTGTCGTATCAAGTTTATTTTTTACTCTATTGAGCAGCTCACCATAATATAATTTACCTGTTAATGAGTCGTAGCGTTTTCACTCTTGGGTTAAATGCATCCTGTACTGCATCAGCAAATAAATTAGCACTTAAAACTAGCGTAAACATAAAACCAAAAGATGCGAGCAAAGCCCACCAAACCATCGGCTCACGCGCCATTTCTAAACGAGCTGAATTAATCATGGTACCAAAACTAATCATAGAGGGATCCACACCAACACCAATATAAGACAGTACAGCCTCAGCTAAAACAAGCCCACTAAATTCCATAACAGTAGCAATCAATACAATATGCATCACGTTAGGAAGTATATGGCGACTGATTATGCGCCAATGAGAAACTCCAAATGCATGGGCTGCTTGGATATATTCCATTTCACGTATTTTTAGAGTCTCACCACGTAATAAACGACATAACCCAGTCCAACTGGTAACACCAAGTATGATGCAAAGGAACAATAAACGGAGATCGGCGCGTGAAGCCATTGTGTCAAATAGTTCCGGATGAATCCCTATATAGACCTGCATCATCAATACTGAAGCTGCAATTAGTAACACACTTGGAATTGAGCTTAATGTGGTATATATATATTGAATTACATCATCAACCCATCCTTTAAAATATCCAGCCGTAATACCAAGAATAAGTGCAAAAGGTAACATCATCAGTGTAGTAATTGTTCCAATTATCAAACCAATACGAATACTTTTCAGCGCTTGGTAAAAAACGTCTTGCCCTACTTTATCAGTTCCAAATATATGATAATGAGTAGACAGCGACAGTGTGATGCCAAATATTAGAAGTAATAATGCGGACATAATAAAAATATACTTCCAGGGAATTTCTGTTTCACCACGTGAAATAATAGACAATACCGGAATGAATTTCATACCACTCTTATATGCCATTAATTTAACTAACAAAGTTACAGCTATAACCCAGATTAAAAAACCTAAACATAAACCTTCTAACGTACGCCAAGCAATATCAGCAGAAAATTGCTTCTCCGGATTCTGTAAATGTGAACCACCAAATTTCAGCCGGGGAAATTCCCGTATTTGTCCTCCCTCAGGAAGCTCAATTATTTCTTTGCTATAGAGATGTGTTGCGAACGGTGCAGAATAGGTCTTCTCAATATTTGTTCGTAATGGTGTAGCAATAATATCAAATAAACTTAGCACCTTAAC
>CAJQRL010000032.1 GCA_905612245.1 uncultured Nitrosomonadaceae bacterium
TCAAGGTATCGGCTCAGGTTGAAATCCAGGCGAAATATTCTGGTTATATCGAAAGACAAAAAGCTGAAGTGGAGCGCAATAAACATTATGAAAAGATGGTTTTGCCCCAGAAATTGGATTATCAGTCCGTACGGGGTCTTTCTAACGAGGCGCAGCAAAAATTAAATCAGCATAAACCAGAAACTTTGGGTCAGGCGGCACGGATCTCTGGAATTACTCCGGCGGCAATTTCGTTATTGTTGGTACACTTGAAACGTGGCTTTGTAGAGCAGAAAGAAAAGAATAAAAAAAGAGCGTGAATTTAGAATCACAACTGGCTGAAGGGGTTGCTGCGCTGGGGATTTCCCTTCCAGAAGGATCTGCGGTTCGTTTGCTGCAGTATCTAGATTTGGTCGAGAAGTGGGGTAAAGTATACAACTTGACATCGGTACGCAAGCCGGAAGAAATGTTAAGTCGACACCTGTTTGATAGCTTGGCTGTTTTACCGCATATTGCAGGGCCATTAGTTGCAGATGTGGGCAGTGGAGCGGGTTTGCCAGGAATCCCTTTGGCTCTAGCGCGACCTGACTGGCATGTGGTTCTGTTTGAAAGTAATCAAAAGAAAGCGGTATTTCTACAGCAAGCCCGAATCGAGTTGGGCTTAAAAAATATTGAGGTAATTGGAGAGCGAGTTGAGGGCTATAGTCCGAAAGAAAAATTTGACACGGTTATATCTCGCGCCTTTTCCAGCCTTTCTGTTTACGTCCAGCTGGCAGGGCACCTGTGCAAAGAAGATGATAAAGGGGGCACGATAGTAGCAATGAAAGGAGAAAGTCCCCAAGAAGAGCTGAAGCAAATCCCAGAACAATTTTCTGTAAATAAGATATTTCCGGTTATGGTTCCAAGTCTTAATGCAAAGCGCCATCTTGTGTTCATTAAACGAAAATAATTTAAGCGGCACATAATTCGACGATTATGTATATAGCAACAAAAATTCGGGGGGAGGTTTAGTGGCGAGAATTTTGGCGATAGTAAACCAGAAGGGTGGAGTGGGAAAAACCACAACGAGCGTAAATTTAGCAGCAAGTCTTGTGGCTGCAAAACGCAAGGTGCTGCTGGTTGATCTGGACCCGCAAGGCAATGCCACTATGGGGAGCGGTGTAGATAAAAGAGCGCTGCAGAGGACGGTTTACCATGCTTTAGTGAGTAGTCAATGTATAACGGATATTCGTATAACCACAACCAGTGGGAAGTATGATCTAATTCCTGCAAATCGTGACCTGGCCGGCGCTGAGATTGAAATGGTGGGGCTCCAGCGGCGTGAAATGCGATTGAAAGATTCACTAGAAAAAATTAAAAATGAATATGATTTCATTCTCCTAGATTGCCCGCCCGCACTTAGTTTACTAACGCTTAATGGTTTATGTGCGGCAAGTGCCGTGATGATTCCAATGCAATGTGAATATTATGCATTGGAGGGGCTAAGTGATTTAGTTAATACCATAAAAAGAGTGCGCGCCAACCTAAATCCAGTTCTGGAGATTGAGGGTTTGTTGCGGACAATGTATGACCCAAGAAGCGCCCTAACGCGACAGGTATCTGATCAATTAAGAGATCATTTTGGCGCCAAAGTTTACCGCACAGTAATTCCGCGTAATGTCCGGCTGGCAGAAGCTCCAAGCTTTGGTAAGCCAGGTTTGTACCACGATAGGCTATCTAAAGGATCACAAGCATATCTCGCGCTGGCAGGGGAGATTCTGAACAGGTCTTCAGCCAAGGTTCCGCCAATTTAAGGTTATATGTTGAGGCGGGCTAATTTATGGTTACGGTGTATAAAAATAAGCGAGGTAAAAAATGACAAAACAAAAGGGGCTGGGAAGAGGGCTAGATGCGCTGTTAGACGGCGATAGCAATCTCAATGCGAGCGGTGAGGTGTTGCAAAATCTAAAAATATCTGTTTTGCAACCAGGAAAATACCAGCCACGCACCAGTATGGATAAAGAGCCATTAGCAGAACTTGCTGAGTCTATTAAGACACGAGGAGTTATGCAGCCAATATTAGTACGGCAAATTTCAGGGGGAAATTACGAAATTATTGCAGGTGAGCGACGTTGGCGCGCAGCCCAAATAGCGGGGCTCCAAGAAGTTCCGGCGCTGATTCGAGAGGTAGAAGATGATGCGGCGCTAGCAATGTCACTGATTGAAAATATTCAGAGAGAAGATTTAAATCCATTAGAAGAGGCCTTGGGGATTCAGCAGCTAATTAGAGAATTTGGTATGACGCATCAGGCTGCAGGTCAGGCTTTAGGTAGTTCGCGTAGCTCTATCTCAAACTTATTACGGTTACTAAGTTTACCGGCATCAGTGCAAAAACTTATGATGCAGGGACGGCTTGATATGGGCCATGGGAGAGCCCTGCTAGCACTTCCTTCCGCAGGACAAGTTGAGATTGCAAACTTAGTGGCAAATAAGAAACTTTCTGTACGTGAAACAGAGGTACTGGTAAGTCGAATGACCGGCGCGCCGTCTTCTAAGAAATATCCAGATCAAGATGTATTGCGATTGCAAGAAGAAATCTCGGCTCAGCTTGGCGCGCAAGTCACTATAAAGCCCGGGAAAAAAAGTACCGGAAATGTGCATATTCATTACAGTAATTTAGAGCAATTAGACGAGATTTTAATTAAGTTACGCAAATAGCCGAATACTAGTTTCTATTAGCTAATATTATGTTGGCGCCAGCAATACAAAAATTACAAATAAAAAGTAAAAATGCTACATTTAGGGGGTCACATTTAAAAGAGCACAATATCTGCTCTTTGTTAAAGAGGGATCTAGGTGATCATTATTCTATAAAAGATAAATTTGAGGATAGGGTGCTGTTGCAATACCTT
>CAJQRL010000033.1 GCA_905612245.1 uncultured Nitrosomonadaceae bacterium
TTGCCATTTTGATTTCTCCTATTCAAATAAATATAAAAACAATTTGCCACTTTTTTATGAGGGCAAATAGCTCTTGATGATTTAGTTAACGGAGGCTTTGACTCTATATTGAGGCTTTTACTCTTCTCGATGACTATCAGCATCCTAGCTTAAAAAGATGATATAAGTCAAGAACTCTGTTAGGTAAACTGGTTAATATGGCTGTATTTAAAGATAGTCTTCTGGATGACCTTATTTGAAGTTTTTTTATTTATTTTATCTTGGAAAGATAATCAATCTTATAATTTCATGGATAATGTACTTAAACCCATATAAATCAATTTGTATTGATAATTAAATTTTAGTATGCCAATCATTCGTGTTGCTCTTGACGTTCCAGTGAACACCCTGTTTGACTATATTGCACCAGGTGCAACGACTCAGCATATTGGTGTTCGGGTGCAGGTTCCATTTGGAAGAAAGATGGTAATCGGAGTGATTATTGAGGTAACTTCTGATTCATCCTTCTCAAAGGGTAAGCTTAAATCTGCTAAATATATTTTTGATGATATCCCGCCATTACCAAAAGCATTGCTGGATCTTTTTAAATTTTGTAGTGAATATTATCATTATCCCCTTGGTGAGATAGTGATGAGTGGGTTGCCCACTAGATTACGCGATCCTAAGCCATTTGAAGAAAAGCCTCCGGTTCAATTTCAGTTTCATATTACAAATAAAGGGCAGCTAGTTGATACAACCCTAATTTCTAAGAGAAGTCTTCTTAAGCACCGTCTTTTGGCTTTGTTTAGGGAATCTAGGGTTATTGATTTAATTGAAATAAAACAGATTTCGGCTGGGGCAGTTAAAGTATTAAAAGAATTTTTGGAATTAGGGTGGGTGGAAGAATCTGTTTCTAAATTTAGAACAAAAATGACATAGAGCCGGTTCTTAGGAAAGAGCAAGCGATTGTTGTCAATGATATTGCTGCTGAATTGAATCAATTCAACACGTGGTTGTTGCATGGCATTACGGGTAGCGGGAAAACAGAAGTATATATGCGATTGGTTGCGTTGCAATTGCTTCAAGGGCGGCAAACATTGGTATTAATACCGGAAATTAGCCTGACTCCACAGTTGGAGAAAGTTTTTCGTGCGCGCTTTCCAACTACTCCCATCATTAGTCTTCATAGCGGTTTAAATGCCTCAGAGCGTGCAAAAGGTTGGCTGCAGGCTCTTCATGGCACAGCTAAGATAATATTGGGAACCCGGCTTTCTGTATTTACACCAATCTCTGATCTTGGTCTAGTAATCGTAGATGAAGAGCAGGACAGCTCATTTAAGCAACAAAGTGGGTTGTGCTATTCAGCGCGTGACCTAGCTATTTTTCGCGCTAAATATACGAACGTTCCAGTAATACTTGGTTCTGCAACACCATCACTGGAAAGCTATCATAATGCAATTAGTCATCGGTACCGTATGTTGCGTTTATCTTCCCGGGCGGCAGATAATGCTTCCCTTCCCAGTATTCAATGTATTGATACTAGAGCGGTCAAAGTTAGAGAGGGATTATCTGATTCATTGATCACAGCTCTAGAAAAGAAAATTGCATTAAATCAACAAAGTTTAATATTTATAAATCGGCGTGGTTTTGCACCAGTACTAATGTGTAAATCATGCACATGGACGGCAACTTGTTCTCGTTGTGCAAGTCGTCTAGTGGTGCATTTGAAAGATAAAAATCTATGCTGTCATTATTGTGGATATAAAGCGCACATTCCATCCTCTTGTCCGGAGTGTGGTGATCAGGATATTGCGCCATTTGGTCATGGTACACAGAGAATAGAAGCTGCTCTAAAAGAAAGGCTTCCCGGTGCGAGAATCTTACGAATAGATCGGGATAGTATGCGCCGTAAAGAAGCGTGGAAAAAAATATTAGAAGAGATTCACGAGCAGCGTGTAGACATTCTCGTGGGAACACAAATTCTCGCTAAAGGACATGATTTTCCAAATCTAGGGCTAGTTGGAGTTTTAAATCCAGATGCCTCACTTTACAGTACGGACTTTCGTGCAGCAGAGAATCTATTTTCACAGCTTATGCAGGTTGCAGGCCGAGCAGGCCGTGCCAGTAACACTGGAGAGGTGTTGGTGCAAACTAAATTTCCGAATCATCCGTTATATCAGGCATTACGACAGCACGATTACGAGCATCTTGCAAAGATGCTGTTGGCCGAAAGAAGGGTGGCAAATTTTCCACCATATGTTTATCAAGCATTATTACGGGCGGAGGCTCCCGAGCTTTCTACCGCACTAGATTTTCTTGCTCACGTAATGACAATAGCTTATCCGGGTAGAAATATAGAAGTTTTCGACCCTGTTCCTGCGCAAATGGCAAAGCTTAAAGGAATGGAACGGGCACATTTATTAGTGCAATCGGATTCACGTAAGGAGCTACAAAAATTTCTTACTGTATGGCGAGTGAAATTAGATAAGATATCTACTCGTAAGATACGTTGGACACTTGATGTAGATCCGGTTGAATTTTAGAAGAACAAATTTTCATAAATCAATTTATCTTAGGACAACTTACATATAAAATTTTTGAGAAGCTTAATAAGCTATAAGGTCATAAATTGATACTTTATAATTTAACTAGTGTATTTCAGTAAGTAGCTTCTCCATCATATCTTCTGCCTGATTGAGATAGCTCCCTCCAAATAGATTTAGGTGGTTGAGAATGTGGTAAAGATTGTAGAGTATTTTGCGAGTTTTGTAGCCAGGGTCAAGAGGGTAAGCTTCGCTATAGGCAGCATAGAAAGTTGTGGAAAAACCACCAAAAAGCTCAGTCATGGCGAGATCTGTTTCACGGTCCCCATAATATATTGCCGGATCATATAATACAGGGCATCCCGCAAGATCATAACTGTAGTTCCCACTCCATAAATCCCCATGTAATAAAGATGCAACCTGTGGGGTCTCTGGAAAGAAAGCCTCAAGTTCTGCCATTAAGTATTCACCCTGTTTCAGTAGTCTTCCTGTATAGCCGTTAGTTTTAGCAAGTTGTAATTGATATCCAAGGCGATGCTCACGCCAGAACTGTATCCAGTCAAGAGAGAAATTATTAATCTGTGGCGTAGATCCGATAGTATTATTTTGCATCCAGCCAAATTTTTCAAAGGATATTCGGTGCATTTCTGCGAGCCCAATTCCTAGCGCTGCACTTCCATTCTTAGTGATATGATCCATCTCAATATACTCTAACACCAGCCAAGAATTAGTTTCATTCCTGCCCCAGCAAATCGGATTAGGGGCCCGAAGAGAATTAGAATTTTTAATTTCTTGCAGACCCGTAGCTTCTGCTTCAAACATGCGCAAACTCTTCGTTTTATTTAGTTTTACAAAAAAAATATGTTTGCTATCTTCAATACAATAAGCTTGATTAATACATCCGCCGCTAATTGAGGAAATTTTTTCTACATCAAAATAGGTATTGGTTGAAGCTGAGATTTGTATGGCGATATCTGACCAAAGTGACATATCTTATTTTTCAAACCAATCTATGCTAGGAAAGATCTTTTCTGGCTGATTTTATCGCTTTGCGAACTTGTGATGGTGCTGTGCCACCAGTATGGTTCCGGCTTTTCATCGAGCCATCCAGAGTTAATATACTAAAGATATCTTTTTCAATTAACTGAGAGAATTTTTGCAACTCAGATAGAGTGAATTCACTCAAGTCGCATCCTTTTTTCTCTGCAGCTCGTACAGCTTTAGCTACTGTTTCATGTGAGTCCCGGAATGGGACTCCCTTTTTTGTAAGATAATCAGCAAGGTCAGTAGCTGTCGAATATCCGCGCATTGCAGCACTGCGCATAGCATCTATATCAACATGAACACCTTTAAGCATATCAGCGTAAATACGTAAAGTTTCACTAAGTGTATCTACTGTGTCAAAAAGTGGCTCTTTGTCTTCTTGGTTATCTTTATTGTAGGCCAACGGCTGCGCTTTCATCAATGTTAATAAAGCAATAAGATTTCCGTTTACACGTCCTGTTTTTCCACGTACTAATTCTGGTACGTCTGGATTTTTCTTTTGCGGCATAATGGATGACCCGGTACAGAAACGGTCATCGAGTTGGATAAATCCAAATAACGGACTCATCCATAAAATTAATTCTTCAGATAATCTTGATAGATGAGTCATGACCAATGCCGAACAAGCACAGAACTCGATAGCAAAATCCCGATCAGAAACTGCATCAAGTGAGTTCTTGCAGATATCGTCAAAGCCTAATTCTTTTGCTACCATTTTTCGGTTAATTGGATAACTGGTTCCCGCTAGTGCTGCTGCCCCTAATGGGAGTATATTTACTCTTTTCCTGCAATCAGATAGCCGGTCTTTATCACGCTTTAGCATCTCAAAATATGCCATGAGATGGTGACCAAAAGAGATCGGTTGGGCTATCTGTAAATGAGTCAGGCCAGGCATTACCGTATTCACGTTCTCTTCGGCAAGGTCCAATATTGAAAGTTGCATTGCTGTAATAAGCTGGATGATGTTGTCGATAGAGGCGCGCATATAAAGGCGGACATCAGTTGCTATCTGATCATTACGTGAACGAGCTGTATGGAGACGTTTGCCCGCATCACCAACTAATGTGGTGAGCCGTTTTTCAATATTGAGATGTACATCTTCTAGTTCAAGTAACCAGTCAAATGTACCGTTAACGATTTCCTTGCGAATTTGGCGCAGCCCCTTCTCGATCTTGGCTAGATCTTTTGCATTGATAATTCCTGACGCAGCGAGCATTTGAGCATGAGCCGACGAACCTTGAATATCATACTCAGCCAGTCTCTGATCAAACCCTACTGATGCAGTGTAACGCTGCACCAATTTAGAGACAGGTTCTTCAAACCGTCCTGACCAGGTTTCTCTATTCTTTTTATCTAATGGAGTTTTCTTTTTTGGAGTTTTCATAATGTCTTATCAAAAATGAAAGTATGTGTAACCCTTTTTAGCTTCTATTTATTATTTAGACCGCTACAACTTCGATATCAGCTTCAATTGACCTAAGTAGGCCTTCAATGCCGCGGAGTGTACCGGAAATAGAGCTTGGGCAGGTGCCACATGCCCCCTGATAATGCACGCTAAGTATATTATCTTCAAGCCCGACTACATAGAGATCTCCGCCATCGCCCTGCAAATAGGGGCGTATTTCCTCATCTAATAGATTATTGATCCTATCAAGGCGTAGTTGATCTTTTGGGCCTAAATCCGAGATAGCAGTAGATGCTGCTGCTAAGGTTTCTACGGATTGTGCATCTGCTGCAGGAGCCGCGCGGATCGGATCTGCAACTTCACGTTTTAGATCTGCCCAGTTTGCTTTTCCATCTTGTGTGATAGTAATCCAGTGATCTACATAAAATATATTAGTCACATGATCAATTTCAAATAATTCAGTGGCAAGAGGATCATCTTTTGCCTGCTCAGCATTGTCATAGGAGTGCGTAATTCCCCAAGTTAATGGCTCCTTTAGGACGAATTTAAGTGCGTTCGGATTAGGTGTTCCCTCAATTTCTGAAATTTTTGGCATTTTAATATCCTATGAAGCGTTACCAATAGAGACATGCATTGGGTCATCATCAGCCTCGGTTGAGATTGTGGTAACAGAATTTAGTGCCGCCTGTAGCGTATGCCATGGGAGGATTGCACATTTCACCCTCGTAGGAAGGTCTCGTACCCCAACAAATACGGTTAAACGTCCAAGGTGGTGGTCATCATCAGGCTCAAGTTTGCCAACTGTCATATCCCTAAATTCCTTGATCATCGTTTCTGCATCAGCTTGTGTTTTTCCCTTAACATTAGCGGTCATCATTGAAGCTGATGCCTTACAAATTGCGCACGATTCACCTTGAAATGTGATGGAATCAATAATTAGATTTTCACTAAGATTAATTTTAATATTTAGATGATCCCCACATAGTGGATTATGCCCCTCAGCTGACCTATTCGCATTATCAAGTGAACCATAATTGCGAGGATTTCTGTTGTGATCAAGAATTACTTCTTGATAAAGAGATTTTGTAATCATTATAAGAAAACCTTCTGTACCTTCTGAATACCTGCGATTAACGCATCGATTTCAGCCATGCTATTGTAAAAAGAAAAAGAGGCACGTGTGGTTGCTGGAACTTTAAAGCGTTGCATTACTGGTTGCGCACAATGATGCCCAGTACGTACCGCAATGCCTTCCTGATTTAATAGTGTTCCTATGTCGTGCGGGTGTACTCCATCAACAGAAAAAGACAGAACCGCAACTTTCTCTGCAGCAGAACCAATAATACGTATGCCTGGTATATTATTAATTTGTTCGGTTGCGTAATTTATTAAGCTTTGTTCGTATGCCTCGATCGTAGATAAATCGATCGAAGAAAGATAATCAATAGCTGCGCCAAATCCAATCGCAGCTGCAATTGGTGGTGTGCCTGCTTCGAACTTATGCGGGATCGTATTGTAGATGGTCTTTTCAAACGTAACAGATGTGATCATATCTCCGCCACCTTTGAATGGATTCATACGATTTAGTTGATTAGCTTTACCATAGAGAATACCGATTCCTGTCGGGCCGCATAATTTATGCGCTGAAAATGTATAGAAATCGCAATCAAGTTCTTGTACATCAATTTTCATGTGTGGAGCAGCCTGCGCTCCGTCCACTAGTACCGGAACGCCATGAGTATGTGCAAACTCAATCATTTCTTTAATCGGATTTATGGTTCCAATTGCATTTGATACGTGCGTTACGCCGACAAGCTTTGTATTTTTGTTAAAGAGCTTCTTATACTCGTCGATCAAGAGTTCTCCCGCATCGTTGATTGGCACAACACGGATCTTTACTCCATTTTCTTCTGCTAACATTTGCCATGGCACGATGTTTGAATGGTGCTCAAGGACAGTAAGGATGATTTCATCTCCTGAGCTAATAAATTTACGACCATAGCCGTGAGCTACTAAATTTATTGCATCAGTTGTTCCACTGGTAAAAATTACTTCCCGGTCTTCATTTGCATTAATAAAATTCTTTAGCTTGTGACGTGATTTCTCATACTCTGCGGTAGCCGTTTCTGACAAATAATGAACCGCACGGTTAATGTTGGCGTGTTCCATAGTTTGATACCTGAGCATACGGTCCATCACTACTGTTGGCATCTGGCTGGAAGCAGCATTATCAAGATAGACTAGCTGCTTGTCATCGATCTTAAGCTTAAGAATAGGGAAATCAGAGCGAATCTGTTCGACATTGAACATTGAAGTTCCGGACGATCTCAATGAAGGTTCAATGGGAGTCATAGTCTAGTCCCTTTGAGTTTGTTTATGTACTACTTGTTCCAACCGAAGTTTGAGTGACGCTACAGGTATACGTTCAATAACCTCAGCGCCAAATGCGTATGTTAGCAAGTCACGGGCTGTAACTTCAGATAGTCCACGACTTTTAAGATAAAATATTTCTTCATTATCTAGTTGGCCAATAGTCGCTCCATGAGCACATTTCACATCATCTGCAAAAATTTCGAGTTGTGGCTTAGTATCAATTCTAGCTTTGGAAGTTAGTAGAAGATTACGGTTAGACTGAGTAGAGTTTGTAAGTTGTGCATCCGGTCTTACAATGATTTTCCCATTAAATACTGCATGTGCGGCATCATCAATAATACATTTGTGTAATTGGTGACTTGTACAATGTGGTTTTATATGGTCAATACAGGCATGCGTGTCAGCAAGCTGACGATTGGATATCAGTGCAAGTCCATCAGCTGTACACTCAGCGCCTTCCCCTTTTAGTAACACATTGAGGTTGTAACGAGAAATACGGGCACCAAATGCGATACTAACAGACTGATAGTTACTTTTCTGTGCAAGTGATACAGAGCAATTCGCTATATGGAATGCCTCCTTGCTATCACGCTGTATCCGTACATGATCGACATGCGCACTATCGGCAAGTGCAAATTCCGCCACCGTATTAGTAATATAAGTTTCTTCCCGCAATGTGACGTAGTCCTCAATAACTGTCACTCTACTATTTGGCTCAGCGATCAATAGGCAGCGCGGGTGACTTGACACTTCTTTCTGGGTAGCAATGAATAAAAGGTGTATTGGCGTCTCAACCGATATATTCCGCGGTACGATGATCAGTGCTCCTTCATGTAGAAAAGAAGTATTGAGTGCTGCAAAAATATTGTCCTGAAGTTCTGTGTGATAACCCAGATGAGATTCTATAGCTGCCAAATTTTCAGAGGATGCTGCTGCCAGACTTGAAACCACTACACCAGATTTTTTAAATGGTTCTGCTATCTGTGTAGATAAATGTGGTGCATAGATCCCGTCAATAAATACCAGTCTAGTTACAGCTTCTGTAAGATAGAAGTGCTCCACATCTGAATTTTTGAGTGGTGAAGCTTCCCGTACTGGCTGGAAAGATATCTTGGTCAGTGGAGAAATGTCAGTGAAGCGCCAATCTTCATCATGTTTAGTCGGAAGATTTAGAATATTTACTTGGTTAACCGCATTTGTTCGTAACTGATTAACTCTATCAAGTGGACTCGCTGATAGTTGTGACTGTCCTTGGAGCAAGTTCTTAAGAGACTTGCTATCTGCACCTACACTCATAATTATGCCCCTACTGCGGCAGTTTTTTCGATATTGACCCAATCGTAGCCATGCTTCTCAAGGTCCAGTGCCAGCTCCTTGCCGCCAGTCTTAACTATACGTCCCGAGTCCATTACATGTACGTAATCCGGTACGATATAGTTCAGCATGCGCTGGTAATGTGTAACCAGTATGGTTGCATTGTCTTTATTTGCGAGTTGATTAACACCGTTAGACACGATCCTTAGTGCATCAATGTCGAGCCCGGAATCTGTTTCGTCGAGAATAGCTATCTTGGGATCGAGTAGTGACATCTGTAGTATTTCATTACGTTTTTTTTCTCCACCGGAGAAATTTTCGTTAACACTACGGTCCAGAAAATCTGGGTTCATTTCAAGCAGCTTCATTTTTTCTCTGACGAGATCATCAAACTCGAGCGGGTCAAGCTCATCTTTATTTTGTTGTACTTGCGCGGTGTTAAATGCAAGGCGTAGGAATTGATTATTTGCTACCCCTGGGATTTCTATAGGATATTGAAAGCCAAGAAAAATCCCGGCTCGTGCACGCTCTTCCGGTGCCAAATCAAACAAATTTTTACCTTCAAAATCAACTGTGCCACCTGTTATTTCATAGCTAGTATGACCGGCAAGCACTTTGGCTAAAGTGCTCTTTCCTGAGCCATTTGTTCCCATGATTGCGTGTATCTCGCCGCTCTTAATGGTAAGGTCAATTCCTTTTAGAATTTCGCTATTATTAACCGTTGCGCATAAACCACGTATCTTAAGTAGGGTCTTGCTGTCTTGATAAATCATCCGACACTCCCTTCAAGTTTCAAGCCCAGAAGGTTGGTCGCTTCAACTGCAAATTCCATCGGCAATTGCTGGAAAACATCTTTGCAGAATCCGTTGATAATCATAGACACTGCTTCTTCACTGCCTATTCCTCGTTGAGCAAAGTAGAATAATTGGTCCTCACCAATTTTTGATGTTGATGCCTCATGTTCAACTTTCGCGCTGTTATTGCGCGTCTGAATGTAGGGGAAGGTGCTTGCGCTACACAAATCACCTATCAGCATTGAATCGCACTGTGAAAAATTACGGGCACCTGCAGCAGTTGGTGCAATTCGGACTAATCCACGGTAACTATTGTTGGAGTGCCCGGCCGATATGCCTTTGCTAACAATGGTGCTACGTGTGTTTTTACCAATGTGTATCATCTTTGTTCCGGTATCCGCCTGTTGATAATTATTGGTAACAGCTACGGAGTAAAATTCGCCGACTGAGTTATCTCCCTGCAGTACACATGAAGGGTATTTCCAGGTGATTGCTGAACCAGTTTCAACTTGCGTCCAAGAAATACGAGAGTTCTTGCCCTTAGCTAAGCCTCGCTTAGTAACAAAATTATAGATACCGCCGATGCCATTCTCATCACCTGCATACCAATTTTGGACAGTAGAGTACTTAATATCCGCGTTATCCATTGCAACTAACTCAACTACAGCTGCATGCAACTGGTTAGTATCAAATCTTGGTGCTGTGCAACCCTCAAGATAGGAGACAGAGCTTCCTTCCTCAGCAATAATAAGTGTTCGTTCAAACTGACCAGATTCCTCAGTATTAATACGGAAATAGGTTGATAAATCCATAGGGCATTTGACTCCCTTCGGGATGTAACAAAATGAGCCATCGGTAAATACTGCCGAGTTCAGCGCGGCATAGTAGTTATCGCCAACTGGGACTACAGAACCGAGATATTTTTTTATAAGATCAGGATGCGAATGAACGGCTTCAGTAAACGAGCCAAAAATAATACCAACTTCAGCAAGTTTCTTCTTATAGGTAGTTGCTACCGAGACACTATCAAAAATTACGTCAACAGCTACACCAGCAAGTGCTGCACGCTCAGACATTGGCACACCAAGTTTTTCAAATGTACGTAGCAACTCGGGATCAACTTCATCCATGCTGGCCAATTTTTTCTTGGGCTTTGGTGAAGAATAATAACTGATTGCCTGGAAGTCTATCTTCGGGTATCTAACATTTGACCATTCAGGCTCTTCCATCGTAAGCCATTTTTGATAAGCCTTGAGGCGGAAATCAAGCAACCATTCGGGCTCATTTTTTTTGCTAGAGATTAACCGTATTGTGTCTTCATTCAGTCCTTTTGGCGCAACATCAGATTCAATGTCTGTGACAAAGCCATGCTCATAAGGTTTGTTGATCAGATTTTGTAGCACTGCACCCATTCTATTAGCCCCGTATTATTTAGTCGTAGGAGATTTCTTTAGCTATACTTTAATTGGTTCTTTCATACTGAAACTTTCTCCGCAACCACATGTATTATCAACGTTAGGGTTGTCGAACTTGAAAGAATCATTGAGTCCTTCGCGAACGAAGTCAACATTTGACCCATCTAGAAACTGTAGACTACTAGCATCAACCACTACATTCGCATTATGCGACTCGAATAATTGGTCATCAGCATGTATTTCGTCAGCGTAGTCAAATGTGTAAGCAAAGCCAGAGCAGCCAACTTTTTTTACGCCAACACGCAAGGCTATTCCCTTTCCTCGCTTTGCAAGCTTCTTCAGAATTTGTTTTGCCGCATTCTCAGATAGTGAAATACCCATTACTGCTCCTATTTGTTCTCTAATTCGCTAATTTGTAAATAAAAAAAACTTATTTTTATTGTAGGGGTAATCAAGCTGAAGATGACGTTTGCTCTTGATTAGAAGTAAGTTTGCGTATGTCTACAATTTCTATAATATTTTCTTTATTCAGCTTTTGTTCATCAACTAATTGTTTCAAGTTTATTGAACCTAAGTGATCAAATATAAGTGCATTAAGGTTTTTCCATAAATCGTGTGTCATACATTTGTTGTCGTTATGACAGTTTTCTTTCCCGCCACATTGTGTCGAATCAATTGGCTCGTCAACAGCAAGGATGATATCGGCTACCGATACATGCTCCATTTTTTTAGCAAGGCAATAACCTCCACCAGGCCCACGAACACTATCGACTAATTTTCGTTGCCGAAGTTTAGTGAATAATTGTTCAAGATAGGATAGTGAAATTTGTTGACGTTTGCTGATTTCAGCAAGTTTAACCGGTCCTTTGCTGCGTTGCATCGCAAGATCTAAGAGAGCTGTAACTGCAAACCTTCCTCGGGTTGTTAGTCTCATAAAAATGCCTCTTAACTTAGGTTAAACTATTAGAAGTTGGCGTAATCAAAGTGTGCTAATACATGATTAATTTAGTCAAGTATAGAATACCTGATCAATTTGGTCAACTATATGACATTTTTTATCAATTTATTGAAAATAAGAATATGTCTTATGAATCTTAATAAAAGTTGAATTTATGTGTTCCATTTAAAATGGAAGCGAAGTGCTGGGTTACAAGAAGAATTAGGCTGTTAATATGAGTTTTTATCGAATGATGAGCCTCATGTGGGCTTTAATTAGTTTAATTGCCCTATTTCGAAAATGATTGCCATCTGAATCCTTTACCCACATATGCAATAATCCAATGAAAAACAATTGCGTATCAATAGCTAATTGGGCTGGTTCATGTGAGGGGTGTAATAGCCCTTGTTCTTTTGCTTTCTCATAAGTAAAACGTAATTTTTCCTCTATACCAGAACATGTTAGCAAGATTTCCTGCAAAACCACTGAAAATTCAATTACATATTCACATTTAATCATCATTATTTCATAAATCTGTCTGGTTTCGAGGCTATTATTGAGGAGCTGGATTGTTCCACATAAAAAATTCTCGATTCGTACCAGAGGGTTTTTGCTGTTATCAACTAGCAGTGTATCGTCCATTCGATCTATTAAAGGCAGAAATACCTGTTCACGCATAGCCTGGAATATTTCAGTTTTATTTCTGAAATGCCAATAGATCGCTCCGCGTGTGACGCCGGCCTGGGTTGCGATTTGTTCCATGGTTGTACGGCTAACACCACGGATTAAGAATACTTCACGTGCCGCGATAATGATGCTTTTTCGCGTTAATTCGGCATCTTCTTTAGTTTTACGGGCCATAATTTTTCAGATAAGTGTTTACATACGGTAATGTATGTATACACTTACATACATATACGAATGTAAGCAAGTTATTTTAGTAAAAATATGGGATTAATTTATGTTGTCATCTGACTCTAACGGGGGCAGGCATTACAATTTTCGGGTTGTAATCTGCTTAAGGATAGTCATTACCTTGATTATTGGTGCTGCTCTGGCGGCATGTGGTAATAACAATCAGGAAATTTCTAATAACATCGCTCCACAAATGGCGATGCCTGTTAGTTTTATTTCGGTTGAACCTAGAAACGTACCAATTAGTGCTGAAGCAGTTGCTCAGACTGAAGGTGCAAAGGAAATTGAGATACGACCACGTGTGGGAGGAATTCTGCTGAAACGTTTATATCAGGAGGGTACTGCTATTGAGGCAGGTCAACCTATGTTCTTAATTGATCCGGTTCCCTATCAGAATGCACTGGCACAGGCCCAAGCCCAACTCATTGAACAACAAGCCCGGGTTGAGCAAACCATTCGTGAAGAAAATCGTTTAAAAGAGCTGCTCTCTACAAAGTCAATTAGTAAACGTGAATACGACAATGCCGTGTCCGAGAATGCGATTGTAAATGCTGCCTTGCAGCAAGCTAAAATTCGTGTACGGGATGCAAAATTGAATCTTTCATATACAACCGTAACTGCTCCTGTGAAAGGGATATCAGGTCGTCGCCAGCTTTCTGAAGGAGTCTTAATACAAGCGAATACAAGCTTGCTGACAACGATCATTCAATTATCACCAATTTGGGTTGGTTTTAGCTTGTCTGATAATGAACTGAAAAGATTCGGAGGATACCTAAGTGAAAAAAACGTAATAAATGTAACGTTAATATTACCGGATGGTACTGAATATGATCAAAGCGGAAAACTAAACTTTGCAGCCAGACGAATTGATCCTACTTTGGGGACACAACAGTTACGTGCAACATTTGATAATTCAGATCAGCGTTTATTACCAGGGCAGTTTGTTCGTGTCCGGATTGCAACAGGCGAGCAAAAGGGGGTTTTTCTTGTTCCGCAGATAGCAGTATTAACGTCTGATCTTGGTAGGGCAGTTTATTTAGTAAATGAAAAGAATGAAGCTGTTATGCAGCCAGTCGTTACCGGAAAATGGGTTGGTAAAAATTGGGTAGTTACTGAAGGTCTTAAAGCGGGCGACAAAGTAATTATTGATAATCTTATTAAACTTCGCCCAGGTATTCCCGTGTCACCACACCCTGCTGATTTGAGTCATAAACCATCACTCAAACAGACCGACTCCGTCGGGAAGAAATAACTGTAATTATCATGACAAAATTCTTCATCACACGCCCAATTTTTGCATCTGTATTATCTATTATTATTGTTTTGGCAGGGGTTGCTTCAGCAATTCAGCTTCCCATTGCTCAATATCCACAAATTGCACCACCTACCGTATTGGTGACGGCTACTTTCCCTGGTGCAAGTGCGGAAACCATGGCAAAAACAGTTGCTGCGCCGATTGAAGAAGAGTTAAGTGGAATTGAGAATTTATTATATTTTAGTTCCAGCGCTGATTCTAGCGGCACATTGACAATTACTGCAACGTTTGAAGTTGGAACTGATATTGATCAAGCAACTTTTAATGTCAGCAATCGAGTAAATATTGCTCTTCCACGTTTGCCAGATGAAGTGCGTCGAACTGGTCTTGTAGTACAAAAGAGATCTAACGACATTTTAATAGTTGTTATGCTAGTTTCAGACAAGGCTAAGCATGACACGTTGTATTTAAGTAATTATGCAACGCTTAATGTAGTGGACGAATTAAAACGTATTAAAGGTGTGGGTGATGCAACTATTTTCGGCGGTCAAGATTATTCCATACGTATTTGGTTGCGCCCTGATCGAATGGCCCAGCTTGGGGTAACTACATCAGATATTGCTAGTGCAATTCGGTCACAGAATGCGCAGTATGCTTCTGGAAAGATAGGACAAGAACCTGCTCCTGCTGATCAACAGCTGGCATATACCGTTGTAGCTAAAGGCCGATTGTTGGAACCGGAACAATTTGGCAATATAGTTATACGTGCAAATGGCTCACGAGGCGTCCTCTATCTTAAGGATGTTGCTCGTATTGAATTAGGTGCGCAAAGTTATAACGTGCGCACCACACTTAATGGTCAGCCTGGAACGGGCATTCCTATTTTCCTGCAGAATGGTGCTAATGCTCTCGATACGGCAAATGCTATCAAGGACAAAATGGATGAGCTTAAACAACGCTTTCCTGAGGGGATGGATTATGTAGTGCCATACGATACAAGTTTGTTTGTTAAGGCGTCAATTTGGGAGGTACTCAAGACACTCGGGGAAGCAATGGTACTTATTGTGCTGGTTGTATACCTGTTCTTGCAAAGCTGGCGAGCTACACTGATTCCAATTATTGCAGTACCTATATCTTTGATAGGAACTTTCGCAGGCTTGTGGGTATTCGGATTTTCAATTAATACACTGACACTTTTTGCTATGGTGCTATCCATAGGTACCGTGGTGGATGATGCAATTATAGTATTGGAGAATATTGAACGCTTAATGGAGGAAGAAAAATTATCACCAACTAAAGCGGCTATTAAAGCGATGGAACAGGTATCAGGCGCAGTTGTTGCAATTGTACTGGTGCTATGCGCAGTATTTGTACCTGTAGCTTTTCTTGGAGGTATTGCCGGCGAATTATATCGCCAGTTTGCTGTTACCGTAGCTGTGGCTGTAGTTATTTCTGGCGTAGTGGCGCTAACCTTAACCCCAGCACTATGCGCCATTTTGTTAAAAAAAACGCATGGAGAGTCTGCATTTTTCAGAGCGTTTAACCGTGGATTTGGTAAATTTACTGAATTTTATACCCGTACAGTTGACCTTACGATACGTCACAAAATTACTGGTGTATTTGTATTTATAGGGTTCATCGCAATCGCGATTTATTTGATTAAATTAGTGCCGGGTAGCTTTGTTCCTCCTGAAGACCAAGGGTATGTGGTAGCTGCAACGATACTACCCGACGGAGCAACACTTTCGCGAACAACTAAAACCTCTGAGGCAGTACGAGCTGCTATTGCAAAAGATCCGGCAGTATCGCATCAATTTGTTGTAAATGGATTCGATCTTATAGGTGGTGGTAATAAAACTAGTTCAGCAACTATGTTTGTTGCGTTCAAAGACTGGTCAGAGCGTTCAGCATCAGCTGAAGATATTGTTAAGAAATTGACGGGTATTGGCATGATGCAGCCAGATGGTCTGGCGATTGCATTTAATCCACCTGCAATCCGTGGTCTGGGAAATTCAGGAGGATTTGAAGTCTATGTGCAAAGTCGCGGAGATTCGAGTCCTCTGCGTTTATCTAGTGCGGTTAATAGTTTTATCGAAGAGCTGAGAAAGGAGCCACGCCTGACTGGCATCAATACCTTCTTTCGTCCTACTGTGCCACAATTTTTTGTTGAAGTGGATGAAGCTAAGGCAATTTCTCAGGGTGTCCTGATAGCCGATATTTATGCCACTTTACAAAGTACTATGGGCTCACTCTATGTGAACGACTTCAATCGGTCTGGGCGTACTTACCGTGTACAAATGCAGGCTGAACCTCAATATCGTATGAAACCGGAAGATATTGGGAGAGTGTATGTTCGTTCACAATCTGGCGCGATGGTACCTTTATCAGCCCTTAGCAAAATAAGTGATGTAGTGGGTGCAGAACAGTTAGAGCGTTATAACGGGCTACTTTCTGCAAAAATACTTGGAAGTGGGGAAACTGGCGTAAGTTCGGGTGACGCTATCAAGTTAGTGGAAGAGATTGCTTCTAGAAGCTTACCAGATAATTATCAAATATCTTGGACCGGTCAGGCATATCAGGAGAAACGCACTGGTTCAGCGGCAATCTTTGCGTTCAGTTTCGCAATTATTATGGTGTTTCTGATTTTGGCTGCACAGTTTGAAACTTGGGTCTTACCGCTAGCAGTTATTATGGCTGTACCCTTTGCACTGACCGGTGCACTACTTGCGGTATTTCTACGCGGGATGCCTAATGATATTTATTTTCAGGTAGGTCTAATTACTTTAATTGGGCTGGCAGCAAAAAATGCAATTCTAATCGTGGAATTTGCTAGTCAGAAAATGAAGGAAGGGATGCCTGTTGCACAAGCTGCAATTGAAGCCGCACGTTTGCGTTTCCGTCCAATTGTAATGACCTCAATGACCTTTGTGCTGGGAATTTCTCCGCTTGTAATTGCTACTGGTGCAGGATCGGCTGCACGACGATCAATGGGGACCGGTGTATTTGGAGGCATGATAGTTGCAACCTTTATTGCCACAGTATTTATTCCTTTGTTCTTTGTTTGGCTCTCAAGTAAGCGTGCAAAAAAAATTGCTGCTAATGTAGAGGGGGACTCAGAATGAGAAACCACTGTAGATTATCCTATCTACTGATAGGGATTACCTTGGTAATTCAGGGTTGCATATCGGTTGGTCCAGATTATAAGCGCCCTGAGAGTATTGATATCGTTCCAACTAGCTTTTCGGTTGGTAGTAATTCTACCGAGGAGCAAGAGCAGATAGCGACTCCTATTTCAAGTACCTGGTGGGAGCTCTATCAGGATCCTGTTCTGAATGATCTAGTGGCTAAAGCATTAGAAAATAATACAGATATTAAGCTTGCTATAGCGCGGGTAGAAGAGGCTGATGCCTACTTAAAGGAAGTAGGCGCTGCACTCTTTCCAACAATCGATTTTAAGTCAAATGCAACGCGTACGCGTATCTCAAGAGTAAGCGTAATTCCTGTTTTTCCAGGGCTAAATCCTGTGCGCCAAATTTATAGTATTTCTCTCGGCACGGCATTCGAGTTAGATTTCTGGGGAAAAGTACGTCGTGCAAGGGAAGCTGCATCAGCTCAGGCGATAGGTACATATTATGCTAGGGATACTGTGTATTTATCTCTTTCCGGTCTGATTGTTACTAATTATCTATTGCTGCGAAGCCTTGATGCACAGCTTTCTGTATCTCGGGATAATTTACGTAACCGTGAAGAAGGTTTGGAAATTACCAGGCGACGTTTAGAGCAGGGTTTTACCTCGGCACTGGATGTTTATCAGGCTGAAACAGCTCATTCTAATCTTGTGGCACAAATTGTCGATCTGTCGCATCAACGAGCTATTAGCGAACACCAGTTAGCGGTACTTACCGGGACGCTTGATCTGAAGCTGGCGGAGGGTAACATTCAGACTTTGCCTATACCGCCTGCGCCACCAGCCGGATTGCCTTCCAGTTTGTTGGGTGGGCGTCCTGACGTACGTCAGGCGGAGGAGCAAGTAATAGCTGCAACCGCTAATATTGGCGTTGCTAAAGCGTCACTTTTTCCAAGTATCATGCTTACAACCAGTTTTGGCAGAGAAAGTATTTCATTAGGCAACCTGGTTAAATCTGCAGCAAATATATGGACAGCCGGCGTAAACCTAAATTTGCCAATTTTTGATGCAGGTAGATTACTTGCTCGTTTAGATCAGGCCAGTGCGCAACAAAAACAGGCATTAATTTCATATGAGGGCTCTATAAGAACCGCATTCAGGGAAGTGAACGATGCATTGATCAGTGTACGTAAAAGTTCAGAGCAGGAAGCTGCCTTAGAAGCTAGTGAGGTTTCAGCTAGAAAAGCCTTACAAGTTTCCGAGAATCGCTATAAATATGGATATTCGGCCTACCTTGAGGTTTTAGATTCGCAGAGAATCCACAATGAGGTAGCATTAGCAGTTATCCGGAGCCGTCAAAATCGGCTAGTTGCAACTGTTGATTTATTTAAGGCACTTGGTGGCGGTTGGGAACCTGAATCCTTAAGGCGCTCACCGTCAGGATTTCTGGAATTTTTCGGGGACTGATATTCTCTTGCGAATTCATATGGAATATGATGAGAATCTTCATTTGTATTCTGTCCGCACCAAGCTTGCATTTGTAACAATGAGAAGTTAACCCTAGTTTTGGAAATTAATTAATGCGTCCCACACGTTTAGAGAAGCCGTCATTGAGTCGCAACGATTGGGGGACCATTCGCTCATTATTACCGTACCTATGGGAGTTTAAAAAAAGGGTTTCGCTAGCGCTAGTTTTACTGGTCATGGCTAAACTTGCGAGTGTCGCAGTGCCGCTATTATTGAAGGAAGTGGTTGATGCACTTGATCAGCCACAAGATATGCTGGTACTGCCGGTGTTGTTCGTAGTGGGCTATGGTGTGCTACGTCTGTGTAGTACGTTATTCGGTGAAATACGTGACGCTATCTTTGCAAAGGTAACGCAGCGGGCAATCCGAAGAGTTGCGATTCGAGTTTTTGGCCACCTACATGCGTTGTCGTTACGTTTTCACTTAGAGCGCCAAACTGGCGGTGTATCACGTGATATTGAGCGGGGTTCACGCGGCATATCTTTTCTGTTGAATTTTATGCTGTTTAATATTTTGCCAACTCTTTTGGAAATTGGCTTAGTGGCAATAATTCTTCTTTCTAATTATGACATCTGGTTCTCTATAATTATATTTTCTACCTTAGTAGCTTATATTGCGCTCACGTTAGTTGTTACTGAACGGCGTATGATCTTCCGTCGCACCATGAATGACATGGACTCAAAAGCGAATACACGTGCGATTGATAGCTTGTTAAATTATGAGACGGTGAAATATTTTGGTAATGAATCATGGGAGGCGGAGCGTTACGATGAGCACTTAAAGAAGTGGGAAACTGCAGCAGTACGTAACCAGACTTCTCTTGCGGCGCTTAATGCTGGGCAGAGTGGCATTATCGCAATAGGCGTAACGTTGTTAATGCTATTGGCATCTGACGGAGTGGTCAAAGGATCTATGTCATTGGGCGATTTGGTGTTAGTCAATGCTTTTATGTTGCAGCTTTATATGCCACTACACTTTCTTGGATTTGTTTATCGTGAAATTAAGCATTCACTGGCAGATATGGAAAAAATGTTTGCATTGTTGACGGAAAGAGAGGAAATAAAGGACAAATCGGATGCTCTTGATCTCGTTCAGGGAGATGCTTCAGTTCGGTTTGAAAACGTAAATTTTAGCTATGAATCTAATCGTCAAATTTTATTTGATATGAGCTTTGATATCCCTGCCGGGCATAACATTGCAGTAGTTGGGCACAGTGGCTCAGGCAAATCTACAATCTCACGTTTATTATTTCGTTTCTACGAAGTAACCAGTGGTCGTATTTTGGTAAATGATCAGGATATTAGTAATATTACTCAAAAGAGCCTGCGGGCAACTGTAGGCATTGTCCCGCAAGATACAGTTCTATTTAATGAAAGTATTTATTACAACATAGCTTATGGGCGCCCTGAAGCAAGTTGTGAAGAAGTCTTCCAGGCAGCAAAATCTGCTCATATTCATGATTTTATTGAAAGCCTGCCAGAAAAATACAAGACAACAGTTGGAGAGAGGGGGCTAAAACTTTCTGGTGGTGAAAAACAGCGAGTTGCAATTGCTAGAGCAATCTTGAAAGGACCAAAGATTCTAATTTTTGATGAAGCAACCTCAGCACTAGATTCAAGATCTGAGAAGGCCATACAAGGAGAGCTGAAGAGAATAGCTGCGAATCGTACTACGCTTACAATCGCTCATCGGCTTTCTACTATTGCTGATGCTGACCAAATTCTAGTAATGGATAAAGGTAGAATTATAGAACGTGGTAGCCACCAGGAGCTACTTGCGGCAAGAGGGTTCTATTTCCATATGTGGGAGTTGCAGCAACAAGAAGAGCAAACCAGAGCGCATCAAGCAGACGATACCTAGCTAGCACAAAGTGTCACTCTCTATTATTGTGCAATAATTCGTTGATTTTTAATGGTTGAGAAATATAGATTTTTACAAGTATTGGTATACAGTTTATAGTTAAGATTTTTATATATATGCGGTCAAAAAAATAATTTTGTGGATCGAAAGTACCGAAATTTTTCGGTTGGAACAAGAAAAATGAAAAAGATACTCCTGACATTATCTATAGTAATTTTTTTTACCGGTGCTGCCGTTGCAAAGCAGGGCGAGTTACGTCTGAGATCAGAATCTGTGATTGTTCTGGATGCTAAACAAGGGAATGTTATTTACCGGAAAAATGCAGATAAAATTAGGCCCATTGCTTCAATTACTAAGCTGATGACGGCGATGGTAGTACTTGATGCAAAATTAGCGTTAAATCAGAAGATTTCTATTAGGTCGGCTGATATTGATCGTTTAAAGAATACTCGTTCACGGTTGTCACTTGGAGCTAAACTTACTCGTAAAGAGTTGCTATTATTGGCACTGATGTCATCAGATAATCGTGCGGCTGCAGCATTAGGGCGGACTTATCCCGGTGGCAAGAGGGCATTTGTTAAAGCAATGAACAACAAGGCTTTTGAACTGGGAATGGGAAACAGTTTTTTTGTTGAGTCTACCGGACTAAGTAGCAGGAATGTTTCTACTGCCCGTGACTTAGCTAAACTGGTTGGAGCTGCTCATAACTACAAGCTTATCCGTAAATATACTACTACTGCAGCGTATTCAGTAAAACTTCCTCGTAGGAAACATGCCCTACTGTACAAGAACTCTAATATTCTTGTGCGCCGTGGGGTTTGGAATATTGATATTTCAAAAACTGGTTTTTTGAAGGCAGCTGGGCGTTGTTTAGTTATGCATGCACAAATACTTGGCAAACCGGTAATAATAGTATTACTTGATTCTTGGGGAAAAAATACCCGTATTGGTGATGCTAATCGTATTAAAAAATGGATGGAGAAAAATAATCGGCTTAAGAAACGAAGTGGCTGATGGCTTTATATGTTTTGGGTGCCCTCTAGTGCTAATGATGAAACTTTAGCGCTAGTATTTAGATTTTTAATATCAGTTCTCTGATCAGAGAAATTGGAACGCAAGAATAGCAACAAATGTAGGTGGTAATGCGGCCACTAATAGTCCTAAAGGATGGATCGAGTCATCTTCAAATGACTCCTTGAGTATGGCAAAACCTGCAGGATTAGGAGCATTAGCAATGACTGTCAGGCCGCCTCCTGTCACTGCTCCAGCGACAAGAGAATATTGGAATTCTGGACTTGTTCCTTCCAATAAAGAGCCAAGATATGTCAGCGCAGCATTATCAGTAAATGCTGTAAGGAATGTGGCGCCATAGAAAAGAACAGTAGTATCCATGCCTACTAATATTGGTTGTAACCACCATTTTTGTTGCGCCCCTAGAACAACAAGTCCCGCAAGGAAAAAAGCAACTAACAGCCCTTCGCGTAGGATTAATCGATCCTGGTAACGCTCGTAGGCGTGAGCAAAGCCAATAAAAAACAGAAGTAATCCCATGAAAACTTCTGGGTGATGAGCAAAGACTACTACGCCTACTAGAAAAAATAAGTGTATAAACAAAACGGGTAAGGGAACCCTTTTTTCTTGAGATTCTTTATCAAAATGAATCTCTGAGAGTTCTCGCCGAAAAACAAAGGTGGCCACCAAAGTATTTACTAGTACAACGATTATAGCTTTCCAGCCAAATGTACTGAACATGAATGCGAGGTCCCATCCCCACTTTGTTGCCACCATAAGTACTGGTGGAGCGGCAAATGTCGTCATCGTTCCACCAATTGAAATGTTTACAAATAAAACACCAAGAGTCGCATATTTAAGTTTGGTCGTAATGCCCTTTGAGTAATAACGCTCAAGAAGTATAAGTCCGGCTAGCGTCATGGCAGCTGGCTCTGTAATGAAAGAACCTAGTAGCGGCACAAATGACAAAGTAACAAAATAAAATGCCCTTCCATCTGACCATGGAATAATTTTTGCAATCTTCTTCACGCAGAGCATTGCAAATTGGAGAATAGGGCGACTACCGGCGATCACCATAATGGCGAATACAAACATGGGCTCAGTAAAGCTTTGTTGTTCAAGGTAAGTGGTAGCAGCTTGTTTGCCATTAATGGACAATATTGCGAAGGTTAATACTAACGCCCAAAGTCCGAAAACAACTTCGACTTCACCTAAAAAATGCCATATACCAGAGTGAGCTGGGCGCGTATGGGCTAAATGCTGGAAGAATTTAGTTGAGAAAGTGTGAATTAATGCGACGCCAAATAATATTGTGCCAATTAATTCAATTGTAGTAGGGTTCATTTATCGCTGGCAGTTAGGTTTATTTTGAATATCCAGATATTTCATAAATTAGTATTCACGCTTAATAATAATTAGAAGTCTCTGTTTTGTAATTATATGCTTAAACACTCCAATAGTTTGAGCAGCTTTGTTTTTGATTTTAAACCACGTTCTTATATTTGTAATCTATCTCCAACAGATTTATTTAAAGGGCTGTATTCTTGTAAGAGGTTTATTGGGTTTACGGGCAATGATTACTTATGTATGTCAGGTATAATACTTCGGTCTTGTGTAACCTATAAGGAGACTTATTTGGTTCCATATAAAATTTCATATAGTACTCGTATGCCAAATGAAAATGGATCTAGAACTCTATAATAGAATATAGTTCCGAATTATAATTAAATGTTTTAATTTTTCTCTTTGAGGTAATTATGACCAAAGTAAAAGTAATACTTAATCTAAGTGCAGTAATATTTAGCATGCTGTTACTACAACAGAATGCATTCTCTGATACTACAAAAGTAACTGAGCTTATAAAAACTGATGTCAAAATCGGGACTGGTCCAGAGGCAACCGGAGGGCAAGAGGTTAAAGTTCATTACACAGGTTGGCTATATAAAGCAAATTTACCTCAGAAAAAAGGCCCTAAATTTGACAGCTCAATTGATCGGGGCGAACCATTTGTTTTCCCACTAGGTATTGGGCGAGTAATTAAAGGCTGGGATCAAGGGGTTGTGGGAATGAAAGTCGGAGGAAAAAGAACGTTGATTATTCCAGCCCATCTTGGATATGGTACGCGCGGAGCTGGTGACTCGATTCCACCTAATGCAGCTTTAGTTTTTGATGTCGAATTACTTGAATTACAATAAATATTCTAGGCTATAAATATAGGTGTACTTGTTACACGTCGCTATTAACTGATTAAATATTATTATGGCAGGCTTAAGTTCAGATACTCCTAGACCAAATGAAATAAAATTACATCAGAAGTCTAGGCTAATGGAGATTTCTTTTGCAAGCGGGGAAGTTTTTAAATTTTCCTACGAGTTTTTGCGGGTCCATTCGCCTTCAGCTGAAGTGCGTGGACATAGCCCTGGGCAAGAAATATTACAAACTGGGAAACAGGATGTAATGATAAATCATATTGAGCCAGTGGGTAGCTATGCAATTCAGCCGAATTTTTCAGACGGCCATAATTCAGGTCTGTATTCTTGGGATCTGCTTTATAACTATGGTATAAATCAAGATAAAATGTGGCTTCATTATCTGGATAGAATGGATGAGGCAGGTGCAAGTAGAAAATTGCCTGAAGAGTTATCTGTACACAAATAGAATTAATACTGTCAGGCAGTGGATGGTATTAATTTCAGCACTCATTGCAGAAATTATATTTATGTTACTTTTTTGAAAATTATTTATGACTAAAACCACACATTTCGGTTTTAACTCAGTTCCTGAAACTGATAAAGCGCGTAAGGTAGCAGGGGTATTTGACTCTGTAGCAGGTCGTTACAACTTAATGAATGACCTCATGTCAGCCGGGATGCACAGGCTTTGGAAGCGTTTTGCTATTCAGACTAGTGGAGTCAAGGCTGGTGATCGGGTTCTTGATATAGCAGGCGGCACAGCGGATCTGAGTACATTGTTTGCTGATCATGTCGGAGAGCGCGGAGAGATATGGCTTACTGATATAAATAATTCTATGCTTTCCATAGGCCGTGACCGAATTTTGGACTCTGGCCTGAGCGCATCAGTAGCACAGTGTGACGCTGAGAAATTACCTTTTCCGGATAATTATTTTAATTGTGTGAGTGTTGCGTTTGGGCTTAGGAATATGACCCATAAAGATGTAGCATTGGCAGAAATGTTGCGGGTACTTTGTCCTGGCGGGCGTTTAATAGTTCTTGAGTTTTCTAAGATATGGAAACCATTACAACCGGCTTATGATAAATATTCATTTGATATTTTACCTGCTATAGGTAAATTTATTGCTAATGACGAAAGTAGCTATCGTTACCTAGCGGAGTCTATTCGTGTACATCCTGATCAGGAAGAATTAAAGGACCTAATGCAGCAGGCTGGTTTTGAAAGAGTTGAGTATTTCAATCTCACTGCAGGAGTTGTTGCATTGCATCGTGGCAATAAATTCTAGGCTCTTGTAAAAAAATATAATGTATATAGAGCGCTTGGACTTCGTGTTAGTTTGATTGCAGCTTAAAATTTAAAGAGTATTCTGAGATTCAAAAATTGCCATGTTGTCTTCCGTAGCTTTAGCTCCACTTAATCATATTCTGCTTAGTGAAAGTTGGGCTAAGAGACGGCTTCAGCCACATACTGGGAAGACAATACAGATTTGTGTTTCGCCGTTCTTGAATACTACGCTAACTGTACAAGAGAGCGGTGAACTATTAGCAGTGGCTAACAGTTCCAATATTGATACTACTGCCACTTTCACACTCGGTTTATTGCCTCGCTTACTTACTCATGCTGAAGGTGCCTATAGCGAAATTAGTATATCTGGAGATGATGCATTTGCCGAAGAACTTATTTATATAAGTAAGCACTTGCATTGGGATGTGGAGCAGGAATTGAGTAAGGTTACGGGTGATATTTTTGCTCATCGTATCGTGCAGACTAGTCAAGATATAAAATGCTGGCACAGTGAGACTGCTGAGAATTTATCAGCAGCATTGGCAGAATACTGGTTAGAGGAGCAGCCACTATTGGCTAAGTCTTCTCATACTAAAGAATTCATTACTGACGTGCATACATTAAGTAATGAAATGGAGCAGCTAGAGATTCGGATAGAAAAAATTAGAAAGAGAAATCCTTAAAGGCCTTTATAGGGATTATTAATAATAAATGAATAATTGTTTTTAAAATAAATGCGTTTTCTTCGTCTTTTAAAAATTATCGCTGTCGCATTTCGTTTTGGTCTTGAGGAGTTTTTCCCGAGCCACGGATGGATGCGTGCGCTGAAAATACCGATTTTCTTCATAACAATTTGGCGTAGAAAAATAAAGAGACCGCGCGCGGAACGTTTGCGTATGGCCTTGGAAGCATTAGGGCCTATTTTTATAAAATTTGGTCAAATGTTATCTACTCGTCGTGACCTGTTGCCACTAGATATCTCAGATGAACTGGCTAAACTTCAAGATCAGGTCCCACCTTTTGCTTCCAGTATTGTATTAACAACAATAGAGAAGACATATGGAAAATCAGTCGATGAAGTATTCTTAGAGTTTGATCCTGAGCCAATAGCCAGTGCTTCAGTTGCTCAGGTTCATTTTGCGGTATTACATGATGGAACGAAGGTTGCTGTAAAAGTCTTACGCCCCGGGATTGATAAAACCATTGCACATGATGTTGCTTTGATGGAAACCGGTGCATGGCTCGCTGAGGCTTTGTGGCCAGATGGGAAACGATTAAAAACAAGAGAAGTGGTATCAGAATTTGCACGGCATCTGGGTGATGAACTTGATCTTCTACGTGAAGCTGCTAATTGTAGCCAATTGAGACGTAATTTTCTTGATTCTCCGTTGTTATTTGTACCAGAAGTATATTGGGACTATTGTCACCCAGGGGTCATGGTGATGGAGCGTGTTCATGGAACACCTATTAGTCATGTATCTACTTTGCGTCAGCAGGGAATAGATATCCCAAAGCTCGCTCGTACGGGAGTGGAGATTTTTTTCACTCAGGTGTTCCGAGATGGATATTTTCATGCAGATATGCATCCTGGTAATATTTTTGTCGGTAGCGATGGGCAATATATTGCAGTTGATTTCGGCATCATGGGTACACTTACAGATGAAGATAGGAATTATTTGGCACAGAATTTCCTAGCTTTTTTTAGCCGTGACTATAGGCGTGTTGCGGAAGCTCACGTTGAGGCAGGTTGGGCTCCGAGGGATACAAGGGTTGATGATTTTGAGAATGCAATTCGTGCGGTATGTGAGCCCATTTTTGATAGACCACTAAAAGAGATTTCTTTTGGTCGTGTTCTATTACGCTTATTTCAAACGTCACGTAAATTTAATGTAGAGATTCAACCGCAACTGGTTATGCTGCAGAAAACATTACTAAATATTGAGGGGCTTGGACGAGACCTTGACCCGGATCTAGATCTGTGGACAACAGCCAAGCCATATCTAGGGGACTGGATGTCTGAGCAAATTGGTTGGCGTGGGATGCTTAGTGGCGTACAAAAAGAAGCGCCCAGCTGGGCTGTTATGGTGCCACAGTTTCCTCGCCTGCTATACCAGGCTTTGAATAGAGATCCTGCAGAAGGGCTTGAAAAAAGAATGACTGAACTACTGCAAGAAGAAAAACGACAGAGCCGTTTGTTAATTATTTTATCAACTCTGCTAACAGGATTGTTATTTTGGCAGATATGGGGATAGTATATTTTAAAAAATTTCCTAGCAAATTTGTCAGTAATTTTTAATAGAAGAGCTGTACTCTATTGCTATATCTAGAATTTGATTATCAAAGACAAATGCATCATTTCGGCATAATTTACCCTTGAATATTTTATAAAGATTTAGATGAGCTATTATCGACAGCATGTATTTTTCTGTGTCAATCAGAGGGAGGCTGGGGCACAGTGCTGTAATGACCATAGCGCTCAAGAAATACGTGATTATGCTAAAAATCGTATTAAGAAATTAAATCTAGATCACAAAGGGAAAATTAGAATAAATATGGCTGGGTGTCTTGATCGTTGTAGTGAGGGTCCAGTTATTGTGGTTTATCCTGATGAAGTTTGGTATACCTATGTTGATAAAGAAGATATAGACGAAATTATCGAAGAGCATCTTATAAATGGTCGTATAGTGGATCGACTCAGGATTTAATGTTTCATTTGCTATGTATGAAATGGTAATAAATAATATTATTACAAGCCAGTTGATTAGTTGTGATCAGCCTTAATAGAATGAGGAGATAGTTAGTCGGAAATATAATCTAGCTCTTGCTCTTTAATTATTTTGTTAAATCCCAATATTACACAGAAATTTTTTGTTGACGGTCCAGCTGGTAAGCTTGAGACAGTTCTGGCAGAGCCAAATTCTGAACGCAGACATGGAATAGCCATTATTGCTCATCCTCATCCACTATATGGTGGGACCATGGATAATAAGGTGGTGCATACCCTTTTTAAGGTTTTATTCGAGCTTGGGTTTATCACGGTTAAATTTAATTACAGAGGTGTAGGCAAGAGCGAGGGAAGCTATGGTGATGGCTTGGGCGAAACAGAAGATGTCATTGCAGTAGTCGAGGCAATCCGGGATCAATTTGATACGGTGTCTAATAATCTAGCGCTATTACTGGCCGGCTTCTCTTTTGGAGGTGCAATTCAAGCCCATGTAGCAAAGATTATTAGTCCGGAAAGCATTATTATGGTCGCTCCTTCGGTAGACCATCTTCAGGCACCATCAGTTTCCAGCTATGCTAAAAGAGTATTAATTATTCAGGGTGATCAAGATGAAGTGGTTCCGCTTAAAACAATTTTACAATGGGCTACTCCTCAGGATTTGCCGGTAGTAGTAGTTCCTGGCGCTGAACATTTTTTCCACGGCAAGCTGCATATTATTAAACGGACAGTATTAGATTGGTACTGATTCTAGTTATCGGAAAGTAAGGAAGGAGCCTGAGGTTAATTTTTAACAGGAAATTACATCTTTTTTTCTAAAGTAGTCACTAGGGTTGATTGATACCTATTTAAGAAATTATGCGGAATTTATATATAATTCTAGGTTTGGTATGCGTATTTATTAGCGCTCCATCTCTTGGCCAAACATTACCTGTTTGTTATCAGGCTAATTGTTTAGAAAAAACAAGCTTCACAGTTTCTTCAGATGCCCATAGTCAGGTTGGGATCTTTTTTTCATCAGTAACATCGGCGATAGAAGAACGAGAAGCTATTCGACATGGAGTACGCAGATTATATCTGGAAGCGGCCAAATACAGTCCTATTGCATCTGATCGCGGGGGTAATTTTAAAGATTCCTCTGTAAAAGGACGTATGGATTGTGTTGATCATAGTAGAAATGACACTACATTTCTTGTCTACATACAACAGCAAGGGTGGCTGAAGTATCATCAGATAGGAGAAATTGTCTGGCGTAATCCACTATTTATAAATTTACATTATGCCAGTCATATTATTGATATCAGTAGTATGAACTCATGGGTAGTGGATACATGGTTTCTTGATTTCGGAGAACTGGCTACAGTAATACCATACGAAAAATGGAAGAATGGCTATTCTCCATAATTTAAAATTAGAGAGCCGAAATAATGTTATTTGACGGCCTATATTTATAATTTAAGTTTTAGATTCTTTTTTTATAAGGATTATATTAATTGGAATTTCATGAGTCTATGGTGTTTTGGTTCTTTAAAGAGCTTTTAAAAGTCGTTTTAGGTCTGGGTTTTATTCTGTGTTGTATCCTGTTTTTGCGCTGGATCAAGGATGACGACTGAACACGTCAAATGAGTGTAGTAAAAATATAGTAGCTAGACTTTATAAGTTACGGTTTAGATGTAGTGGTGCTGGTATGATTTCTGTTAGAATGGGACGTTTTAGAAACGTTCTACATGTAAGGGAAAGGAAGAACTACAATGACTTATGTTGTAACTGAAAGTTGTATTAAGTGTAAATATACCGATTGCGTAGATGTTTGCCCGGTAGATTGTTTTCGAGAAGGCCCAAATTTTCTGGTAATTGATCCAGAAGAATGTATTGACTGCACCTTGTGTGTAGCTGAGTGTCCAGTAGAAGCAATTTATGCTGAAGATGATGTACCTGATGAGCAGCAGCATTTTACAGCGCTCAATGCTGAGTTATCATTATCTTGGGAGTCTATAGTTGAGAAGAAAGATGCTCCGTCAGATGCCGACGACTGGGTAGATGTTTCCAGCAAACTAGACTTGTTAGAGCGTTAAACTTATAGCGGTAGTCAGTTTCACCGCATGTCTTCACTACAGAAATTTCCACAAGTAATCCTTGCTGATTTTTTTAATCAGTTTCCCACTGGTATAAACTCCAGCGTTGTCGTTACACCTAATCGAAGACTCACAAAAGTGTTGCGGCGAGAATTCGATAGTGATCAGGTTACGCAAGGGCGCTCAGCCTGGAGTACTCCTGATATTCTTCCGATCGCTGTATTCATTGAACGTTCATATGAAGAGATGCTCTATTCCGAGCAGGCAGATACATTACCTGCTTTACTCTCAACTGCTCAGGAACAGGTTTTGTGGGAAGATGTTATCTCTGGTTCAGACCAAGCCCCAATTTTATTTTCTATTCCTGAAGCAGCAAGATTAGCACGTAAAGCCTGGCAAATTATTCATGAATGGCACCTTGCTTCCAAACTCAAAAATCTACCTTTAAATGAAGATTGTAAGGTATTCCGAAGCTGGTCAAAGAGTTATAGAAGGTTAACCCAGCGCGAAAATCAAATCGATAAAGAACGAATTTGTGATTTGATAATTGAATTATGGAGGCATACAAGAGCTCAAAAACCAGATCGATTGATTTGCTATGGATTTGATACGTTTACACCGCAGCAGAGAGCTTTTTTAAATAGTCTCTCAGAATATGGTTGCGAGGTGATGACAGCTCAGTCGCAGTCAAAGATTCGATCTCGAGTTGGAAGAGTGCAACAAGTTAGTTGTGCAGATAATCGTGATGAAATTTATCGTGCCGCAGTGTGGGCACGAGCACGGATTGAGGCTGACAATACAGTACGAATTGGTGTTGTTGTTCCAGAGCTCTCCAAGTATCGGAGTGAAATTATACGCACCTTCAGCTCTATGATGGAGCCAGATGTGCAACAGGGTCTACCCGGATCTACGCATCGTGTGTATCCCTTTAATGTTTCGCTTGGAATGGGTTTGGCTTCATACCCACTAGTCAGTACAGCTTTCTTATTACTTGAGCTAGCTGGAAAGGATATTGAGTTTGAGTTTGTGAGTAGCATCCTTCGTTCGCCTTTTCTGGCCGGCGGAGAGAGCGAAATGACAAATCGCGCACTGCTTGACGAGCAATTACGAAAGGGAGTTGAGCCAAAAATTACACTCAAAGAATTATTTGTACTTATTCATCGCAAACAGAACAGTACAAATTGTCCAATTCTCATGCAGCAGATATCTTCACTTGTAGAATTTCGCAAAGAAAACTTGTTTGTTAGGCAGGCGCCATCGGTTTTAGCTAGAACTATCTCCGGCGTACTTCAAATTTTTAATTTTCCAGGTGAGCGTGCTCTTGACTCATCGGAATATCAGACTCTGAATAAATGGAACGAAATCGTTGCTGAATTTGCGGCACTTGATCGTGTTATTCCCAGGATCGGATATATTGAAGGGATACGGCGCCTCCATAGAATAGCAGTAGAGAAAATTTTTCAGCCAGAAACTCCTGATGTTCCCATTCAAATTTTAGATATACACGAGACTGTTGGTATGGAATTTGATCAGCTATGGGTGATGGGATTATCAGATACAAAGTGGCCGTTACCCTCAAGTACAAATCCGTTTCTACCAATTGAGCTACAGCGTTCAGCAAAAATACCACGTGCCTCTGCTTCTGAATCACTGGATCTATCGCGTCGTTTTATTAACGAGTGGAGTCGCAGCTCGGATGAAGTAATTTTTAGTTTTCCTAGGCATGATGATGAGAAGAAAGACGACCGCATACTTACTCCTAGTCCATTAATTGTAGACTTCCCACAGGGCAAGCTGATTTTACCAACTTATAAAAGTCATCGTGATCTGATTCATCAAGCGGGTCAGATTGAGTCTATTGAAGATAATAAAGCGCCAGAGCTTGATCAGGTAGCACTGAATGGTGGTACTTCGGTGATAAAGAACCAAGCGGCTTGCTCGTTCCGAGCATTTGCTTTGCACCGTTTGGGGGCAAAAGGATTAGAGTCTCCACATACTGGACTAAATGCAATGGAACGTGGGGAATTGGTGCATGGGGTGTTAGAACAAGTATGGAATGAGCTTAAGACCAAAAGTGAGCTTGATGCGATCAGTGATGACAAGCTTAGAGAAAAATTGTCAAATTCAGCTAAAAAGGTAATCGAACGTATTCAAACAAAGCGTTCAACAAAACTCTCAAAGCGTTTTACAAATATCGAAAATCAGCGTTTGGTACGATTGACGTATGAATGGTTAGATAAAGAGAAGAAACGCAGCGACTTCAGAGTTAAAGGAATTGAAGTTGAAGGGAAAATTGACCTGGGCGGGCTTTCCCTAACTATGCGTTTAGACCGCATTGATATGCTTAGTGATGGGAGGCTTATTATCATCGATTACAAGACAGGAGAATCAAAAGTTACGACCATGCGTGGTGAACGTCCAGATGAGCCACAATTGCCACTTTATCTTTTAGCCTCTCAATCTGATGCTGCTTCAGCAGTTGTATTTGCGCAGGTAAAAATGGGAGAAATGAAATTCAAAGCATTAGCACGGGACAGTGATCTTCTGCCTAGTGTGAAAGCTGATCCAGAATGGGAGCAGTTAATTGCCTCTTGGCGTACTGACCTTACTCGTATTGCAGAGAGCTTTTCTAAAGGTGATGCGAAAGTTAACCCCAAGAAATACCCCGATACATGCCGTAATTGTGACTTGCAACCTTTCTGTCGCATTTATGAACGAACTGAGGGTGCATATGCAGAGCCGGAGGATGGAGCATGAACGACACTGCACATATTTCAGATCTTGCTGAACGTAAACGTGCACTTGATCCCACATGCTCGTTTATCGTTCAGGCCCCAGCAGGGTCAGGCAAGACCGGGCTCCTGATTCAGCGATATCTTAAACTGCTTGCATGCGTTGAAGAGCCTGAAGAGATAGTAGTGATTACCTTCACAAAGAAAGCCGTGGCAGAAATACAAAAAGGAGTACTTGCAGCACTTACTCAGTCTAGTGAGATTTCTGAAAATGAGCATGTAAAATTAACCCGTAAGTTAGCTAGTGCAGTATTACAGCACGATGATCAGTCCGGTTGGCAGATTGTTAAAAACCCGACGCGACTACGTATCCAGACTATTGATTCATTGTGTGCATCACTTGTACGTCAGATGCCATTACTGTCTAAATCCAGTTCCCAAATGGAAAGCACATCGGATGCATCTGATCTTTATCGTGAGGCAGCTCGCGCGACCATTGGTCAGGTTACAAGTAATAATTTTTCGGAACAAAAGGATAATGTAGCCGCACAGGATGCCGAGCAATTACTAAAGCATCTTGGCAATGATGTGAGTCGTGCCGAAAAATTACTCTCCAGAATACTGGAGAAGCGTAATCACTGGTTGCGTCATGTTATGGGTAAGGGCCGAGAGGAATTAGAAACTGGACTACAGAAGATTAGGTGTGGGGCACTTAAAAACGTATCAAATATCTATCCTGAATCAATGCAGGAAGAGTCGGTTAAACTTTCACGTTATGCTGCCACTAACCTTAAAGATGGCGACAGGAACTTGTCGTTCGATACTTGCGAGAAATTGAATGTAATGCCTGGATGTGAAGAGCGTGATGTCCCTCTCTGGCTTAGTATAGCTGAGTTGTTAACGACAAAAACAGGTGGTTGGAGAAAGGCTTTAAGTAAGGCGGATGGCTTTCCACCAGGTGGTACTGTTGATGAGAAAGAAGAAGTAAAGTTGTGGAAAAAACGCGCTTTCACATTGATCGACAAGCTCAAGGAAGATGAAACACTACGGCAATGGTTACATAATTTACGCAGGCTTCCACCATCTACTTACACTGATGCTCAGTGGGAAGCGCTTGGTTCTATCACTCGTTTATTACCATATACCGTTGCGCAGCTAAGGCTTGTGTTTCAAGCGCGAGGTAGGGTTGATTATACTGAGGTCATGCTGGGGGCCTTACAAGCTCTTGGAGAGTTTGATGCACCAACTGATCTGGCGCTAGCACTTGATTATCGTATGCAGCATTTGTTAATGGATGAGTTTCAGGACACTTCGAGAAGTCAATATGATTTAATTACTAAGCTTACTGCCGGATGGGAACTTGGTGATGGACGCACCTTGTTTGTCGTTGGTGATCCGATGCAGTCAATTTATCGCTTTCGTGAAGCAGAGGTGAGTTTATTTTCACGTGCCCGTACTGAAAATATCGGTAACATTGAATTAGAATCAATTGTGTTATGTACCAATTTTCGTTCACAGGGCGGTATTGTGGATTGGGTCAATAACACCTTTTCACAGATAATGCCGATAAGAGAAGAAGGTATTTCGGCTGGTGCCGTACCCTATACGTCTTCTGTTTCAATACATAAAGGACTAGTTGGTGAGTCAGTTAGCATCCATCCATCTTTTAATGGGGATCATGCAGCAGAGGCTAAAGAGCTGGTAGAGATTGTTGTGAGAGCGCGTCGCGATGATCCGTCTGCCACCATCGCTATTCTTGGCCGTACCCGTAAAGCTTTATATGATGAAATTATCCCGCAATTAAGAAAAGTGGGACTTCGATTTCGCGCAATTAGGATGGAAGAACTGGACCGCCGACCAGTAGTGCAGGATTTACTGGTATTAACACGTGCATTGGCACATTTGGCAGACAAATTAGCGTGGCTTGCTGTGCTGCGTGCACCATGGTGTGGCCTCATACTCGCTGATCTATATGCACTCTTCCCAGCACAAACTACCCCTGTCGCTGACATAGAAAACCCTGGAGAATATAATTTAAGAAAAAATCGTCAGACAGTATGGGAGGCGCTCAATGATGATGCTCGTTTATCAGCAGTTTCTGCTGATGGGGTCATTCGATTACTGCGTATGCGAGAAGTGTTAGGGAGCTGTATAAATAATCGTAACAGACAATCTCTACGTGCAGTTGTTGAAGCAGCATGGCTTACGCTTGGGGGTCCAGCTTGCGTTAATAATGAAACTGATCTTGAAGATGCAAAAATTTACCTTGATTATCTTGAGGCCCATGAAGAAATGGGGAATATCTATGAGTTGGCAGCATTTAAAGAGGGGCTTGCAGATCTTTATGCGCTACCCGATACGGAGGCTGATGACACGCTGCAGCTCATGACAATTCATGAGTCGAAGGGACTTGAATTCGATTATGTGATCGTGCCTGGTCTCGGGCGCCCGCCACGTAGAAACGAAAAAGAATTGTTTATATGGGCGGAGCGAACATATATCTCAGATGATGCAAGGGGAGAGCAAAATGATTTATTGCTCGCACCGATTCAGGAAGAGGGTGAAACCATTGATCTCATTTACCCTTGGCTGGAGAAGCTTGACCAAGAGAAGGAGTCTTTTGAGGATGAGCGTCTTCTCTATGTTGCATCAACACGTGCAAAAAAGTTTTTACACTTGTTAGGTAACACAGCTCTTTCTTCTGATATTGATGGTGTGCTCAAGCCAAAGGAACCCTCAGCAAAATCATTATTGAGCAAGCTGTGGCCAGTGGTGCAACCAATTTTTGCGAAGGTTGCGGCACAGAAAAATCCTCTAATTGGTAGAGGAGAAACTGAAAATCAGAAGGAGCTTTCAATTGATCAATCACTCCATCGCCTTACATCTGATTGGATATTTCCTTCTGCGCCGACACATGTGAAATGGGGAGGGGGAAAGGAAAAATTATGTGCTCAAGAAATTGAGTTTTCATGGGCAGGAGAAACTGCACGACATATTGGGAGTGTCGTGCATCGATGGCTGCAGCACATTGCCGAAGATAAAATAGATAAGTGGGACAAGAATCGAATTGAAAATTTACACAATATATTTAAACAGAATCTAGTTGCATGTGGAATGAGCGGCAATAATGATGAAATAGAATCTGCAGTTACGCGAATAAAATCTGCGCTTATTTATACAATACATGATACACGCGGTCAGTGGTTACTTGGCCCGCAGAAAGATTCTCAGAATGAGCTGCATATGACAACAATAATTGACGGGGACCTAGTTAGTTTAGTAATTGATCGTACTTTTATTGATATGGATGGTTCGCGTTGGATTATAGATTATAAAACCAGTAGCCATGAAGGCACAGATGTGGATCTTTTTCTTGATCGTGAGGAGGAACGATATCGTGTTCAGCTCAATCGTTATGCTGTAATGATGAGCCGGATTGATACTTGGCCAATCAAGTTGGGATTATATTTCCCACTGTTAAAGGGGTGGCGAGAGTGGGTATATGAAGGGTAGGTTATATATTTTCAAAAATAGATAAAATGGGCCAAGGCATCATATCTTATATATAGTACGTTACTGCACTATAAAGTCTTAATAAGAAATCGGTTTTTAACTTTATAATTAATCGTTTATCACGCCTTTGTGTGATCAGTTTCCCCCTTTCCCCTTATGTTATGATGTGAAACTTCTTTTTTGTAAAAGACAGTCTGTTTTATGCTCAATATCGATCTGCATTGTCATTCCAAGGTTTCTGACGGCACATTAACACCTACACAGCTGGTTGAGCGTGCAGCTACGCGTGGGGTAAGTATGCTGGCACTGACAGATCATGACGATCTGGGTGGGCTGGATGAAGCTCGTCGTGTTGCAAATGAGAAAAATATAATTTTTATTAATGGGGTGGAAATATCGGTTACCTGGCGGAATAGAACACTTCATATTATCGGTCTTGATGTGGATCCAAAGTATCTTCCGTTGGAACAAGGCTTAGCAGCTATTCGTAATGGGAGAGTTACACGTGGAAGTAAGATTGCTGAACAACTTGATAAATTTGGCATTCAGGGTAGCTTAGAGGGTGCCTATTACTATACTGGGGAAGATGGCTTAATTGGGCGAACTCATTTTGCCCGTTTTCTAGCTGAGCAGGGATACGCTAAGAATGTGAAATCTGTATTTAAGAAATATCTAGTTAAAGGTAAGCCCGGATACGTATCACATCAATGGGCTTCATTAAGTGATGCAGTGGGTTGGATATGTGGTAGTGGTGGCAAGGCTGTGATTGCCCATCCAGCACGTTATAAATTAGGTAAGAATTTACTGGATGAGCTGCTATTAGAGTTTCGTGCACTTGGTGGATCAGGCTTAGAGGTTATTACTGCCAGTCACACTCCTGAGCAGTCTCTAATATTTGCACACCATGCAAACCGAATGAATTTACTCGCCTCATGCGGCTCAGATTTTCATGGGCCTGAAGAAAGCTATTTTGATTTAGGCCGAATGCCGGATTTTCCAATAGAATGTATGCCGGTTTGGCACGATTGGGACTTAAGAATATAGTACAAGAAAGAGTTTAAAAAAATAATTCAACATTAATGCTATAGACTCCTGTTAACGTGGCTCAATTTTTCTCCATTCACTCTGACAACCCGCAACCGCGTTTATTACGTCAAGCAGCAGATATTGTGCGTGCAGGTGGTGTAATTGTTTATCCAACTGACTCTTGCTATGCTCTTGGATGTCAATTAGGTGACAAGAGTGCCATGGCTCGTATTCGTGGTATACGGGGCGTGAGTGAGCAACACCACTTTTCACTATTATGCCGCAGTCTTTCTGAAATATCTTATTATGCTAAAGTTAATAATAGCCAGTACAGATTACTTAAAGCAACCACACCGGGTAGTTATACATTTATACTTGAGGCTACTCGAGAAGTCCCTCGTCGTTTACAGCATCCTAAACGTAGCACTATTGGCCTTAGAATCCCTGGCCATCCTGTGGTTCAGGCGCTGTTAGAGGAGTTGGACGAGCCATTGTTAAATTCAACTTTGATTCTGCCGGGTGATGAGATTCCTCTCAATGATCCAGAGGAGATTCGAGATCGTCTTGAGCACAAATTAGAATTAGTGCTGGATGGCGGCGCCTGTAGCTTGGAGATGACAACAGTGATTGATTTAACTAGAGGTGAGCCCGAGTTGGTGCGGAACGGTAGGGGTAGTTTGGCCCCGTTCGGAGCGATGCATGGATAGCATTATTCAGGACATTGATAGAATTATTCAGGGAATTGTTATTTTTGCACTTCCAGTGACACTGGCCATTACTTTGCACGAGGCAGCGCATGGTTACGTAGCAAAGAAATTTGGTGATCTTACCGCCTATGCTCAGGGGCGCGTTACTCTGAACCCCTTGAAACATATCGACCCGATAGGTACAGTTGTTGTGCCATTGTTACTTCTGGCAGTTAGCTCACCATATTTATTTGGCTGGGCAAAACCGGTGCCGATTAATTTTGGTAATCTTCGCCATCCAAAACGTGACATGCTTTGGGTGGCTGCAGCGGGACCTGGAGCTAATTTTTTAATGGCGTTCCTCTGGGCTCTAGTTTTTAAGTTTGGTCTAACCATACCGGAAAGTAATTTTTCTGAACCAATGCTATTAATGGGGCAGGCTGGTATCTTAGTAAATGTGATACTGTTGGTTCTTAATTTGCTACCCTTGCCTCCTTTAGATGGGGGGCGTATAGCAATGAGCTTGTTACCTCAGCGTATTGCATATCGTTTCGCCCAGATTGAGCCTTATGGGTTTATTATTTTGTTGGTTCTGTTGTTTACTGGTGTACTCGGTGCTGTTATAGAACCCTTTATATTTATTACCATAAGATTAGTAGCTTGGGTAACTGGGCTACAAATTTGATAAAGTATTTAGCTATAGAATAATCAAGGATGAAATAGAATGTTTACTGATCGAGTATTATCTGGGATGCGTCCCACTGGTAGCTTACATTTAGGGCACTATCATGGTGTGCTGAAGAACTGGGTGGAACTGCAGCAAGAATTCGAATGTCTGTTCTTTGTTGCCGATTGGCATGCTCTTACTACTCATTATGATTCGCCAGAAATAATCGAACAAAATGTATGGGATATGGTGGTGGACTGGCTTGCCGCTGGCGTGGACCCAGCGCAGGCAACACTGTTTATTCAGTCACGTGTTCCTGCGCATGCCGAATTGCATCTATTGCTTTCAATGATTACACCGCTAGGTTGGCTAGAGAGAGTTCCTACTTACAAAGACCAGCAAGAGAATTTAACAGATAAAGATCTGAGTACCTTTGGGTTTCTTGGCTATCCTCTATTGCAGAGCGCTGATATTCTTATTTACCGTGCTAACCGTGTTCCGGTTGGCGAGGATCAGATGCCACATATAGAGTTTACCCGTGAGGTCTCACGTCGCTTTAACCATATTTATGGTAAGGAAGTCGGATTCAAAGAGAAGGCAGAGGCAGCAATAAAGAAACTTGGTTCTAAAAAATCTAAAATTTATAGAGAGTTACGTAATCGTTATCAGGAAAAGGGAGATAGTGAAGCTCTGGAAACAGCGAAATCGTTGCTTGATGAGCAGCATAATTTGAATATGGGAGACCGAGAACGCCTATTTGGTTATCTTGAAGGGGGCGGCAAAATGATCCTTTCAGAGCCTGAGGGAATGCTTACCAATGCGCCAAAGATGCCGGGTTTAGATAGTCAGAAAATGTCCAAATCCTACAATAATACAATTGGTTTGAGAGAAGACCCTGATAGTGTCAAAAATAAAATTAGAACGATGCAGACGGATCCAGCACGCATTCGGCGTGGAGACCCAGGTGACCCGGCCAAGTGTCCCGTTTGGCAATTTCATTTAGTCTATTCAAATGATACAGTTAAAGATTGGGTGCAAGAGGGGTGCAAAAGCGCGGGTATCGGTTGCCTAGAGTGCAAGCAACCAGTAATTGAGGCGGTTCTGGCAGAACAACAACCAATGCATGAGCGCGCAAGAATGTACGAAGAAGATCCTACTTTAGTGCGCAATATTATTGCAGATGGCTGCGAGAAAGCTGATAAATTAGCACAGGAGACCATGCGTGACGTAAAAGAGGCGATGGGGCTAAGTTATTCTTAGTTTTTTCTGCAATTTCCTATACAGTCCGCACGGTATAATTAGATCAGATAAATGGGTTTTATTTCATCGTGAGCCAATTTCCTAATCTTACAGAAAAGATCCCTATTGCAAATATCCACGGCGAACCACTGTTGGATATGCCGAGGGATCTGTTTATTCCGCCAGATGCCTTGGAAGTATTTCTTGATACATTCCAAGGACCGTTGGACTTGTTACTTTATCTTATTCGTAAGCATAGTCTAGAAGTTCTAGATATTCCAATGGCAGAGCTCACACGGCAATATATGGCTTATGTTGAGCTCATGCGCACTAACCAACTTGAACTGGCGGCAGAATATTTATTGATGACCGCTCTTCTGATCGAAATTAAATCTCGTATGTTGCTACCTAGGCCTACCATTAGTGCTAATGAAGATGATTTAGATCCCCGTGCTGAATTAGTGCGTCGACTATTAGAATACGAACAGATGAAGCTAGCGGCACAACGGCTAAATGACATACCTCAGGCTGACCGTGATTTTACGCTGGTTCAGGTATTAATTGAGCAGACAGAAATTAAGCATCTGCCAGATGTTAATGTAGATGACCTCCGTAATGCATGGATTATGCTAGCAGTACGTGCGAAGAATAGGAGTCATCATCGTGTTACACGAGCTGAACTTTCGGTAAGGTCACATATGAGTCGCATTATGCGTGATTTGCGCGGACATGAATTTATTAAATTTAATGAATTATTTGGACGCAATGCAGGGGTGTCTGAGGTAGTAGTGATTTTTCTTGCATTACTTGAGCTTGCAAAGGAAGGTTTGGTAGAAATTACACAGTCGCAACCTATTGGAATTATTTATGTTAAATCAGTCGATCGTCTTGCTTCCGTCTAACTCACCTGAGAAAAAAGACATTGATCAGAGAGACCCTGATCAAATCAAGCGTGTACTGGAAGCGGCTTTGCTTACTGCTCAGGATCCATTGCCGTTATCAGAATTAAATAAATTATTTGATGGTGAATTAAGTACAGAAATCCTTCGAAAATTGCTTGAGGAATTAAGAGAGAAATGGGCGGAAGGGAGTGTGGAGCTAGTATGTGTTGCTGGTGGCTGGAGGTTCCATACAAAATTAGAGGTGCAGGAATTTCTTAACAAGCTGAGTCCACAAAAGCCTCCTCGATATTCACGAGCTGTATTGGAAACACTTACTATCATAGCTTATCGTCAGCCAGTGACGCGTGGTGATATTGAGGAAATTCGTGGGGTGTCAGTATCTAGCCCAATACTTAAAGTTTTAGAGGCGCGCGGCTGGATAGAAGCTATCGGACATCGTGATGTTCCCGGTAGACCGGTTTTATTTGCAACTACTGAGGATTTTCTTAATGATCTTAATTTGCGCTCTTTAGAAGAATTGCCCCCGTTGGAAGAGCCGGGCTTGCTTGTTGAAGAGAAAGGAAGCTTAGAAATGCTACCGGTTCCAGAGCAAATTTCTAATTCCGATATCCCGGGAAAATTAAATTTTGACGATAGGGATTAAATAAGGGCCGAAATTAAAATTAGTATTTTTACCAACGAGAAAGAATAATTGATTTTATTTATTTCAACTGAGATATATGTATCAAGGGAAAATTTATGCGTGCAATCTTAATTGCAAATCCAAAGGGAGGATCTGGTAAGACCACATTGGCAACTAACCTGGCAGGTTATCTGGCCAAACAGGGCCAGAGGGTTGTGATGTTGGACCTGGATCAACAAAAATCTTCATTAGACTGGCTCTCATTGAGAGCTCATGAATTACCCACTATCTCCGGAATAGGTTCAGAGCAAGAAATATCTAAAGGAGATATGGAAAAGATTGACTGGCTAGTGTTGGACTCTCCAGCAGGAATAGAAGGAAAGTCCCTCGCTCTGGCCTTAAAGCTGGCAAATAAAGTAATCGTTCCGGTTCAGCCATCTGTATTTGATATGGTCGCTACACGTGATTTCATAAATCGGCTGGTTGAAGAAAAAACAATAAAAAAGAAAAAATCCTTTATCGGTATAGTTGGCATGAGAGTGGATCCGCGTACTCGCGTAGCATCTACTTTAGAACAATTTCTTCTGCAGTATGATTTACCAATTATCACTTATTTACGTGATACCAAGGTGTATGTTAATGCTGCATTTAATGGGAAGAGTATTTTTGATTTACCTTTCCATCAGGCGGAGCAGGAGCTGACACAGTGGAAAACACTAACGCAGTGGGTTAAGTCCTAATTCCAGCTAGGATTTATTCTGACGTAACTCATTGTAAAATTTAATGCTTATCATTCATGATAGGGCGTGACGCAATTTTGTCTAAAGACATAACAGTGAATTAACATTAATTAGCTCTCGATCCTTATAATAAAATTTATTATTAAAAGAGTTTGTGCTGAAAGAGGTTGTTTTTTCATGGGTTAATTTATGGCCCTTGCATCACTTAATAAACTGCTTGACTTGGGGCGCTTATCTCGGCTAATCTGCGGGTTGATTGTCGGCTAATAAAAGTGTCGAGAGCTATTCTCGTCACGAAGGTTTTGAAAGTCG
>CAJQRL010000034.1 GCA_905612245.1 uncultured Nitrosomonadaceae bacterium
CTGGCTGACGTCCCGCTTATTTTTTCCCCCTGTAGAAGATGCCCTTGTTGAGCCTAATGGCTTGCTCGCAGCTGGTGGAGATCTTTCACCAGAACGTATGATCCAGGCATATCGCTCCGGTATTTTTCCATGGTTTAATGAGAATGAACCCATTTTGTGGTGGAGCCCTAACCCACGTATGGTTTTATTTCCTACTGAACTTAAAGTTTCACGCTCCTTAAATAAAATCTTAAAAAAAGGGGATTATGAAATCCGCGTTGATAGTGCCTTTAATGAGGTTATACATGCCTGTGCCGCTCCACGTAAAGGGCAGGCTGGAACATGGATTCATCCAGATATGATCTCAGCATACACAACACTACATGAAATGGGGTTAGCGCACTCGGTTGAAACCTGGATAGATGGCAAGCTAAAAGGTGGCTTGTATGGTGTTACCCAAGGTAACGTATTTTTTGGTGAGTCAATGTTTTCCCAAATTGACAATGCATCTAAAATTTCATTCGTACACTTGGTCAAACAGTTGCAAAAATGGAACTACAGTATGATTGATTGCCAAATGAAGACTACTCATCTTGCTTCATTCGGAGCACGTGAAATTCCAAGAGAAGAATTTAGTTGCATACTAAAAAATTCGGCAAACCATCCGCATCAAATTGAAAAATGGAGCTTTGACACTTAATCTATTGAATAACTCTTTTTTATCAATACTTCAATTTTTTACCACCGAATCATATTTTTGCATTCATCTGTACTACGAAAAAAAAATACTATGGTCTGAAAATGAAATATAACTCTAATTTTTAACTATTGTAAAATTAGAGTTAGAGGGAATGGGGAAATTAAACAGATTAATTATCTATATCTCAGTTCCTGAGATTCATTCTCTAAGACTTAAGAAATTATCGTTTCATAGCCCGAATTTTAGCTGCGTTCTTCTCTGTTAAATCCGCCTCTTCATCTTGATGAGTCTTGCGCTGTAACTGCGCTAAATTTTCAAGACCTGTAGCTACATTAGGATGTTCTGGACCAAGCGTCTTTACCCAAATTTTCAGAGCACGTTTAAGAAGTGGTCTCGCTTGAGAATATAGCATTTGGATAGAATACAATGATGCCAAGTTATTTAGACTTGCTCCTACAGTAGGATGCTCGGGCCCAAGTTCTTTCTCAACAATTCTTAATGCACGCCTATATAATGGTTCTGCTTTCTCATATTTTCCCCTTTCCTCATAAAGTACAGCCAATCCATTTAGGCTTGTGGCAACACTCAGGTGATCTAACCCATAAACTTTCTCATTAATTAACATCGCACGTTTGTAAAGCTTCTCTGCCTGCTTATCCCCTTTTTTAGTAGAATATAAAGCAGCTAAATTATTTAGGCTTATTGCTACATCAGGATGATCTGAGCCAAGGATTTCTTCTTTAATTTCGAGCGCGCGTTTATGTAAAGATTCTGCCTCTGTATATTGTTCCTGTGCGTGCAGTAGAAGTGCAAGATTATTTAAATTCATAGCCACATCAATATGATCCGGCCCAAGAGCATTTTCATTAATTAGAAGTGCACGTCTAAGAAGCGGCTTTGCCACAGCATACTGACCTTGTGCGCGATATACTTCTGCGAGATTATTTAAACTTGCAGCAACATTAAAATGATCTTGACCGAAGTCTCTCTCTGCAAGCTTCAGAGCCATTTTAGCTACTCTGATCGCACCCACATAATCACCCTGGAAATATAATATTTCCACTTTCTCATTAAGATCATTTAGTTCGGTTTCTGCATAGCTGAATCCGCTACCTAGAAGGTAAAAAATAATAAACGGAAGGATTGATATTTTCATAAATATTTTTGCTTAAATAAGATAGAGAAAAATAGAACAATTATCTCTTATAATTTGGTAAGAACGTAACAAATTCACTGTTCTAAGAGATTCATTCAACTTTTCAGGTTAGAATTAGAGCTATGCTCTATTCCCTACTACGGCCACTACTTTTTAGACTCGATCCCGAGACTACGCACAGAATCACGTTAGGTGCGATTAAATATGCCCACGAATTCAGGTTACTCCATAACCGTTCAGTTGACTGTGAACATCATAATATTATGGGTCTTGATTTCCCAAATCCTATTGGACTCGCTGCAGGACTAGACAAAAATGGAGAGTACATCAATGCACTTGCTGCATTTGGATTTGGTTTTATTGAAATTGGTACCGTTACACCTCGCCCTCAGCCTGGAAACCTTAAGCCACGTTTATTCAGAATCACACAAGCTAATGCAATAATTAATCGATTAGGCTTCAATAATGATGGTGTAGATGCTGTTGTGCAAAATATTGAAAAAGCAAACTACCAAGGTATACTTGGAATAAATATTGGTAAAAATTATGATACTCCAATGGAAAAAGCTTGTGACGATTACTTAGAATGCATGCGAAAAGTATATTGCTATGCAAGTTATATCGTAATCAATATTTCCTCGCCTAATACCCCAAATCTTAGAAAATTACAGAATACTGAAGAGCTTGATCACTTATTAAACACACTAAAATCAGAACAAATTAAACTTGCAAACGACTATGGAAAATATACCCCTTTAGTTATAAAGGTTGCGCCTGATCTTGAATCAACACAAATAACATCGATTGCCATGCTTCTTATTAAGCACAAAATTGATGGCGTTATAGCTACTAATTCAACACTATCGCGTAGCGAAGTAGAGAATCTTCCTAACTCAAAAGAAACTGGTGGACTAAGTGGTTCACCACTTACAAAAATTTCTACCAACATCATTCGTCAATTACATGCCGTACTTCAAGATGCTGTGCCTATCATCGGTGTAGGTGGCATTATGTGCGCATCTGACGCACAAGAAAAAATGGATGCAGGGGCCAGTCTAATACAAATTTACACGGGCTTAATCTATCAGGGCCCAAAACTAGTACGTGATGTAGTTAAGGCTGCTTGTAAGTAAAAGACTATAACCCTACAGAAAAATGCTGATAGAGAAAATTGATTCAATATTACCGCAAACTCAATGTGGAAAGTGTGGCTTCTTAGGTTGCAAACCATATGCCACAGCAATTGCAGGGGGTCTTGCTGATATTAATCAGTGCCCGCCTGGTAATGAAGAAGGTATACAAAAATTAGCTGCTCTACTAGGAGTAGAACCCAAGCCTCTAAATACCAAGCATGGGTTACCTAAACCAGAATCAGTTGCACTTATAGACGAAGAAACTTGTATAGGCTGTACCTTTTGTATTCAAGTATGCCCAGTAGATGCTATTGTCGGCGCATCTAAAAAATTACATACAGTAATTGCTCCAGAATGCACTGGATGTGAACTCTGTATTGCTCCATGTCCAGTTGATTGCATAATAATCATTCCACTTAAGAAAAAGGTTGATGATTCTTATATAGCGAGTGATAAAGATCTTAAATATGGAAATAAATTTGAAAAAAAATCAGCCGATCACTTACGGATGCGATATGAGAGAAGAATAAAAAGATTGGAACGTGAAAAAGAAGATAAAGCTAAAAAATTTACGAAACAAATAGAAAAATTTAAGCCCTCTAACTATATTTCGGCTATAAAATCTATGCCGAAACAAAAAATAACTCAATAGAACTGAATAGTCTGATATAAATTACTTATGTTAGATAATATTTCAGCTGTTATATATGAATTCATCCAAACGGTTTGAAATATTCTCCCGTCTTAAGGCAGCAAATCCAAATCCGACTACTGAACTGGTCTATAGAACGCCATTTGAGTTACTAGTAGCAGTAGTGCTATCAGCTCAGGCGACTGATAAAAGTGTAAATATTGCGACAAAAATACTGTTTCAAAAAGCCAATACACCGGAAAATATTTTCTCCCTTGGGGAAATCGAATTAAGAAAATACATCAAAAGTATTGGCCTATATAAAACCAAAGCAAAAAATATTTTAGCAACTTGCAATCTTCTTATACAGAATCATGATGGCTCTGTACCACAGACTAGGGAAGAACTGGAAGAACTACCTGGTGTAGGACACAAAACTGCTAACGTAATCCTAAATACTGCGTTTGGCAAACCAACCATTGCAGTAGATACTCACATTTTTCGTATATCTAACCGAACCGGTCTGGCAACCGGCAAAAATGTATCAGCGGTGGAGCTAAAGCTTTTAAAATTCGTACCGAAACAATTTCATCAGGATGCCCATCATTGGCTAATCCTACATGGACGATACGTATGTAAAGCACGGAAACCTGAATGCACGAAGTGCATCATTGAAGATATGTGTGATTTTAAAGAGAAAAAACTTTGAGAATAAACCTTTCAAACTTAAAAGACACACCTTGAATGTATAAATTATCTAGGCATCAGTCCCGTCAATTTTTTTTTGATACTTGGCACAAATATAACCATCAGGAATTACTTTCTGATATGGAAAAAATTGCACTTAGTATTATTCTATTGCATCCGGAATATCATTCTATATTAGATGATACGGAGAGATATCAAGATAAAGACTACCCACCTGAAATGGGAAACACTAACCCATTCCTTCATATGAGTATGCATATTGCTATCAAAGAGCAACTCTCTATCGACCAACCTTCTGGAATCAGAGAAAGGTTTAACCGCTTACAAGAGAAAAATAAAGATGAGCATGAAACAATGCACCAAGTTATGGAGTGCCTTGCTGAAATGCTGTGGCAAGCACAACGTAACCAATCTGCACCGGATGCATCAATCTACTTTGAATGCTTAGATAAATGAAAGAATGTATCAGAAAAAAATAGGGCGCTAATGCGCCCTATTTTTAAACTAAGAACAAAATAATTTAATGGTTTTTAGTCTTATTTATTTATCCAATTATTTCTTAGTTGCAAGCCCACTCTGGCTAGAATAATAAACAGACAAATTCTCAATATCTTCCTTACTTAAGGCTGCAGCCATACTACTCATAATCGCGTTTTCACGCTCACCTGTCTTATATGCAATTAGAGTTTTTTCAAGATAAGTTTCGTACTGTCCCGCAAGTTTTGGGAAAGCGGGATTAGGACTATTTCCATCAAGGCCATGGCAGGCAGCACAAACTTCTGCAGCTTTTTTCTTGCCCGCCTCAATGTCACCAGCAAGCGCTTGCCCAGAAATCAGTAAAAACATACCGCTAAATACGGTAATAACAAAACTTTTCATAATAACTTCCTTGTTTTTATATCAAAAATTATTTACCAGCATAATAAGCAGCTAAGTCTTCCATGTCCTGCTTGGAAAGATGCTGAGCAATTCCCCACATGCTAGGATGACTACGGGCACCTGTTTTATAAGCCTGAAGTGCTTGTACCAGATATGCTGAATGCTGCCCGCCAATTTTTGGAACGTTATACACTTTCGGAAAAGCTGTACGGTAACCATCTATCCCGTGGCAACCAATACACATTACCGTATTCTTCTTACCTTTAGCTGCGTCACCTTCTGCTTGAGCTGCTACGGAAATCACTAAAAGTGAACTACATAGCAGCATTTTCATTGTTGCTAATTTCATCATTATGTACACCCCTTTTAAAACTATTTATTATGCTCAACGAAGTAGTAGCGCGCCCTATGGTTCGCTAAGTATCTGTGACAAACAGGATTAAAACCACTTCACCAGGCCAAATCTAAGCCGGTATTATACTGTTTTTTCTAATCTAGTTGCAAATGCAGTTGTTATTAAAAGACTGTCTGTGCCTTCCAGATATAGCTCTATTTGTAAGACCTATTTAAATATGAGAAGTTTCTTCCAGATATAGCTCTATTTGTTAGGCCTATTTAAATATGAGAAGGAAGTACAGTTAACTTCGGATTTGCATCCAATAGTTTTAGGTATTTTTAGAATCTGCTCCGATGCTAATTATATGAATTATTCTCAATCTTTAGCTTCTTAGTTTCTAATTCATCCCATCTGGCAAGATAATTCATAACTTCCTTTTCTATACTGGCAAGGCGAATCTGTAGCTTTACTATTTTGTCAGGGGAGTCATGATAAGTCTCAGAATCACTTAATTTACAGGTAATACTTGCCTGCTCTTTCTCCAAGAGCTCAATCTTCTCTAGTATTACCTCCAATTCATCTATCTCATTTTTATTTAGCTTGGGCTTAGAAACCGGCTTTGGTGCTCTTACTACCGAGCCTTTTTTCTGCGGCCGTGTAACCTTTTCAACATCTTTTTTCAGAAGATTCTTTGCTCGAACCCAGTCTTCATAACCACCCATATATTCTTGCAGCACCCCCTCTCCTTCGAATGCGATCACCTGAGTTACCACATTGTCTAGGAACGACCGGTCGTGACTTACCAGAAACAACGTACCTACATAATCTTGTAGTAATGCTTCAAGTAACTCAAGGGTTTCAATATCCAGATCATTGGTAGGCTCATCTAGTACAAGTACATTTGCGGGGCGTGAAAATAAACGTGCTAATAAAAGCCGATTTCGCTCACCACCAGATAAAGTTTTTACAGGTGATCTGGAGCGCTGTGGAGCAAAAAGAAAATCTTCCAGATAGCTAATGACATGCTTTCTAACTTTACCGATCTCAATAAAATCAGAACCCTGGCTAATAGTCTCAATTAAGGTTGCTTCTTCATTCAATTGCTCGCGCATTTGGTCAAAATAAGCAACTGACAGCTTTGTTCCTAGTCGAACCTTACCTGTATCCGGATCCAGCTTGTTCAATATCAATTTTAGTAAGGTTGATTTTCCTGCTCCGTTAGGCCCCAGCAATCCTATCCGATCACCTCGCATAATGCGGCAAGAGAAATCATTAATTATGACTTTATCACCATAGCTCTTGCTTACGTGTTCAAGCTCAGCCACCATATGGCCAGAGTCTATCCCTTTGTTTATACTTAAATTAACGCCTGCCACTTGTTCGCGACGCGCTTCTCTTTTGATACGAAGTGCTTCTAAACGCCTCACCCTACCTTCATTACGGGTTCGGCGTGCTTTAATTCCTTGCCTAATCCAAGCTTCTTCTTGCGCTAGAATTTTATTAAACTTTTGATTATGATCAGCCTCAATTTCCTTAAATTCAGCCTTTTTTATAAGATATTCTGCGAAATTACATTTAAATGTTGTTAAAATTCCTCTATCAAGCTCTACTATTCTCGTGGCTACATTATCTAGAAAACGTCGATCATGAGTAACAAATATTACGCTTCCAGAGAAATCATTAAGCAATTTTTCCAACCATTCTATGGATGAAAAATCCAAATGATTAGTAGGCTCATCGAGCAACAAAACATCCGGTGACAGAACAAGTGCCCGAGCTAGCGCAACCCTTTTTTTCTGACCGCCTGATAAGGATTCAACTAAAGCATCTGTAGGAAGATTAAGTTTGAGGAGAATGGCCTCTACTCTTGCCTGCATGCGCCAACCGTCCTGATCGTCCAACCCACTCTGTAATTCCTGCAGCCGAAAAAGATGTTCTTCCATATCACCCTCACTGCTGCTCAATGAGTTAGAGACTTTGTCATAATCAGAAAGCATTTGACTGACTGCACCCAACCCCTTGGAAACCTCCTGAAATATTGTGCAGGTTACGTCCAACTCTGGCTCCTGTGGAACATAGGCTATCTTCAAAGCAGGCGCCCGCCAAACCTTACCATCATCCGGCTTAATTTCATTAGCTATGATACGCAACAGGCTCGATTTACCTCCACCATTCCTACCTATCAATGCAATCCGTTCTCCCAGATCAAACTGTAAATCTGATCGGTCTAATAATTGATGATGGCCAAAGGCCAGACAGACTTTGTCAAGGCTTATGAGAGGCATAAGTTTGAGAATGTAGCTTTAAGAGAATTCAACATATATAACCCAAGTTTAAAAAAATACTGTGAATATAAAGCATATGCCTCATTTTCCACAGGCAATCTAGCCCTTTATACCTTCATAATAAGCACATATTACATGTAATTATTTTCTGAAAAGAAATTCAGTCATGATTCTCAAGACTTAACACAACATCTATGTTACTGAGTTTACTCAGCTATAGCAGCCCTAAGTTGCGTATAACAGGTCTATTCTTGTGATAGACTTCCTCAATAAAAGGAACCAAATAGAATTTACCTTACGGCAAGTACTGAAATAGATATAAAGACAAATGACTCTGACAAAAAAAAACCTACGCCGATTAGTTATCATATCTAGCATCCCATTATTTGGGGTAGTAGCTGCTTTTGGTATAGCACCCGACACTCCTCTGAAAGATGTTCCTGTTCAGAAAATTGTTCTCGATCTACCTCTTTTAAATATTCCCCAAACTAATGATGCTGACATAATACTCTGGCAACAAGAACGTATCCAGAAAAAAGACAGTGTAGCATCACTACTTTCCCGACTTAAGATAAATAAAGAAGACAAATCAAAGTTTTTGCATGATGCCAGAAATATCAAAACTATGCGCAGATTAGTTCCGGGAAAAACTATTCATGCACAGACTACTGCTACAGGGGAATTATTAGCACTAAGATATTTCCCTGGCGGAAGTAAACATTTATTAGTAGAAAAAGCTAATGGCAGCTTTAAGGAAAACAAATCTCCTTTAAATATAGAAACACACATTAAAATGAAATCCGGGGTAATAAGGAGCTCATTGTTTGCCGCAACGGATGGTGCAAATGTACCTGATAGTGTCGCTACCCAGATTACCGAAATATTTGCATCTGATATAGATTTTAATCGAGACCTGCGGAAAAAAGACCACTTTAAAGTTGTGTATGAATTACGCTATAGTAACGGGGAACTCACAGGGGTAGGCCGAGTACTTGCTGTTGAATTTATTAATAAAGGAAAGACCTATCAAGCTGTATACTTTAAAGCCAATGATAAAGAAAAAGGTTATTACACCCCTGATGGCAAAAATCTTCGGAGAGCATTCCTTCGCTCACCACTTAAATTCTCTCGGATAAGTTCTGGTTTTACACGTTCTCGCTATCATCCTGTACTAAAAAAATGGCGCGCGCATAAAGGTGTTGACTATGCAGCACGCAAGGGCACGCCAGTAAGAGCTACTGCGAATGGAAAAGTCGCAATTTCTACAAGACAAAGGGGCTATGGCAAGCTAATTGTTTTAAAACACCGCGGACGTTATTCTACCGCCTATGCACACTTGTCTCGCTTTGCCAAGGGACTTCGTAAAGGAAAACGAGTTAACCAAGGGGACATCATTGGCTATGTTGGCTCAACTGGATTGGCAACTGGACCACACCTTCATTATGAATTCCGCGTAAATGGGGTGCAACGCAATCCTCTGCGGGTGGTTATGCCTGCCGCAATACCACTTGCAGCAAAAAATATACCTGCTTTCAAGAAAAACACAGCCCCATTAATGGTCCGCTTAAATATGTTGCGTGACACAAACCTCGCTTTTCTTGACTAGATTTAGTCTAGAAATGAGTAAATTACATAGTAAAAATTTCAATCCTGATTACTACATTGGGATTATGTCAGGAACCAGCCTAGATGGGATTGATGTTGTCCTGACAGACCTTAATTCGCACCCCCCATTGCTTCTAAATACCTTTTATCAGCCCTACGATAGAAATTTACGCGGCCAGATACTAGATCTACATCAATCAGGAAACAATGAACTACATCTTGCAGCTATGCTAAGTAATAAGCTGGCCCATTGCTATGCTAA
>CAJQRL010000035.1 GCA_905612245.1 uncultured Nitrosomonadaceae bacterium
AATTTGAAATGGAAGTGGTACGAGATAAACTGGACAACTGCATTATTGTATGTGCTATCGAGAATATTGATCCTATGGGAGTCCATACGGGTGACTCAATCACAGTTGCTCCGGCGCAGACCCTTACGGACAAGGAGTACCAAATCATGCGTAACGCCTCAATTGCGGTGTTACGAGAGATTGGCGTGGAGACCGGCGGATCAAATGTACAATTTGCGATTAATCCTGAGGATGGTCGTATGCTTGTAATTGAGATGAATCCACGAGTTTCGCGCTCCTCTGCCTTAGCGTCAAAGGCAACTGGGTTTCCTATTGCTAAAGTAGCATCTAAACTTGCGATAGGCTATACACTAGATGAGCTTAGGAATGATATTACTAACGAAGCAACTCCAGTCTCATTCGAGCCAGCTATAGACTATGTGGTTACCAAAATTCCACGTTTCGCTTTCGAGAAATTTCCGCAAGCCAATGACCGCCTAACAACACAAATGAAATCAGTTGGAGAGGTTATGGCGATCGGTCGTACTTTCCAGGAGTCGTTTCAGAAAGCTCTTCGAGGATTGGAAACAGGTTCTGACGGCTTAGGAGAAAAAACAACCGATATTGAAATTATTGAAACCGAACTGGGTGATCCCGGTCCAGAGCGTATCTGGTATATAGCGGACGCATTCCGTTGTGGAATGGAGCTCAAGGAAATTCATGCGTTAACAAAAATTGATCTATGGTTCCTAGTACAAATAGAAGATCTGGTTAAACAAGAGCAATCGCTTGCTGATAAATCGCTAAGTGAAATTGATTCAAGTGCATTACTCAAATTAAAACGTAGCGGTTTTTCTGATAAACGCCTAGCAAAGTTACTGAATATTGAACAAACTACGGTGCGTAATGAACGGCATCGGCACAACATACGCCCCGTTTACAAACGGGTAGACACATGTGCAGCCGAATTTTCTACTCACACCGCCTATATGTACTCAACTTATGAAGAGGAGTGTGAGGCGCTACCTACTGACAGAAAAAAAATCATTGTGTTAGGTGGGGGGCCCAATCGAATCGGACAAGGTATTGAGTTTGATTACTGTTGTGTCCATGCTGCATTGGCCCTGCGAGAAGATGGCTTTGAGACAATAATGGTAAATTGCAATCCAGAAACAGTCTCAACTGATTACGACACTTCTGATCGGCTATATTTTGAACCATTAACTTTGGAAGATGTGCTTGAAATTGTCGAGCTAGAGAAACCTTTCGGAGTGATTGTTCAATATGGCGGACAAACGCCATTAAAATTAGCCCGCGATCTTGAGGCAAACGGAGTTCCCATCATTGGTACCAGTCCAGACATGATAGATTGTGCGGAAGACCGAGAGCGCTTCCAAAAACTATTGCATCAGCTTGGATTAAAGCAACCAGTAAATCGTACCGCACGTGACTACGAAGCTGCTCTGACTGCTGCTGATGAGATTGGCTATCCATTGGTAGTACGTCCAAGTTATGTGCTGGGTGGGCGTGCTATGGAGATAATTCATGAGAAGCTGGATCTTGAGCGATACATGCGTGAGGCAGTTAAAGTGTCACACGACTCACCAGTCTTATTGGATCATTTTCTAAATAACGCAATTGAAGTAGATGTGGATGCAATATGTGATGGTAAAAATGTACTAATAGGTGGTGTCATGGAGCACATTGAACAGGCAGGCGTGCATTCAGGTGATTCTGCCTGTTCACTCCCTCCATTTAGTCTGTCATCTGCTATGAAAAAAGAATTAAATGAACAAACCGCAGCCATGGCAAGAGCTCTTCAGGTGGTAGGCTTAATGAACGTACAGTTTGCCATCCAGGGTGATGTCGTATATGTACTCGAAGTAAATCCAAGAGCGTCGCGTACTGTGCCCTTTGTATCCAAAGCTACCGGGTTACAATTAGCAAAAATTGCAGCTCGCTGTATGGTAGGGATAACCCTTCCTCAGCAAGGTCTGAGTGATGAAGTAATCCCTTCTTATTATTCTGTTAAAGAAGCTGTTTTTCCATTTATTAAATTTCCCGGTGTCGATACTATATTGGGACCAGAAATGAAATCTACTGGTGAGGTAATGGGAGTGGGGCACACTTTTGCAGAAGCATTTGTAAAGTCTCAGTTGGCAGCTGGAGTAAAATTACCAACAGAGGGAAATATTTTTATCAGTGTACGTAAATCAGACAGGCTTCCAGCAGTGGAGATTGCTCGCAAACTTGCAGAACTGGGATTCACCCTTTATGCTACACGTGGTACTGCATCTGCATTATCCAAAGCAGGGTTGGAAGTTATTTCGGTAAACAAGGTAGCAGAAGGACGTCCCCACATTGTTGATATGATTAAGAATAAAGAAATAAACTTAATTATTAATACAGTAGGAGACAAGCGGAGTGCAGTTCAGGATTCATATTCTATTCGTCATGCCGTACTGCAAGCAAGGGTAACTTACTTTACTACATTAGCGGGTGCGCGTGCTGCATGCATTGGTATGGCTAATATAAAGGAATTACAGGTTTATGACTTGCAAACATTGCATAAATCAATTAAATCTGAGTTACCTCATTAGCGCTTGTAACTATTGACTGAAATTATACTGTCTTCAATCCTAAGAAATCAGGGCCCGCTAAAACCATATAATAGAGCGGCAATCAAAATATAGAAAACAACTAAAGAGAATAGATTTCATGAGTACAATTCCATTAACAGAGTTTGGCGCGGAAAAACTTCGTGTTGAACTGCGCGATATGAAAACGGTGCAACGCCCGGCGGTCATTGCTGCAATTGCTGAAGCCCGCTCACATGGGGACCTTTCAGAAAATGCAGAATATGACGCTGCAAAAGAAAAACAAGGGTTTGTCGAGGGACGTATTGCTGACTTAGAAAGTAAACTTTCTAATGCGCAAATTATCAATCCGGCACAACTTGATGCCGATGGGGCCTGTGTATTTGGCGCTACAATTGATCTTGAGGATATCACTAATGACACGACTGTAACTTACCAAATAGTCGGTGACGATGAGGCTGATATAAAGCAAGGTAAAATTTCTGTCGGCTCACCTATTTCTCGTGCTTTAATTGGTAAACATCAAGGTGATATAGCAGAGGTCATTGCTCCAGGTGGAACAAGAGAGTATGAGATTCTTAATGTGAAATATATATAGAGCCATACAACTTCATCTGATTTTTACTAAAAAAATTTTCAGTTAATTCTCTGTATTAATGTGTTAAATAAATATAGAAAATAAGCTTCGTTGGGAAAATTAATATGAATTTTTTCAAAAAATATAGACCCTTCCGATGAAGAAAACAAAATCCAGTAAGGCCTGGATGAAAGCTCACGTAAATGATTTCTATGTAAAGCAAGCAAAGAAAGAAGGTTACCGTTCACGCGCCGCATACAAACTGATAGAAATCTCTGAGCGCGACAACTTACTAAAGCTTGGAATGACCGTAGTAGATTTGGGCGCAACACCTGGCGGCTGGTCTCAGGTGGCAGCTAATAAAGTAGGATCGAGTGGCAGGGTGTTCTCTCTTGATATATTGGAAATGAGGCCCCTGCCTGGCGTTACCTTTATAAAGGGCGACTTTGAAGAAGAGTCTACCTTGACTGAACTAAGGAAAAATCTTGGGGAAAGGCCTGTTGATCTTGTTATTTCTGATATGTCGCCCAATATAACGGGTATAGCGATGAGTGACCAAGCACGCTGTATGTATCTAGCCGAATTATCTTTGGAATTTTCAATGGCACAATTGAACTCTGATGGTAATTTTTTAGTCAAAGTATTCCAAGGCTCCGGTTTTGAGCAGTTTGTGAAGGCTATGCGTATGTCATTTAAAAAGGTGGCGACACGAAAACCTAAGGCGTCACGTGGTCGTAGTAACGAAATATATTTACTGGGACTAAAGAAACATGGGGGAGTACCGTAGCCATTCACTCTAATAAGGTGAGATGTACTTCAGATTAATGCACTCTCTATTTTAAATCTACGAATGGGTTTAAAATAGGAGGCTAAGAATTTTCACGGGGCAACCTAAGGAGCTATCTTGAACAATCTCGTTAAAAACATGGTTATTTGGCTAGTGATCGCACTGGTATTAATGACGGTGTTTAATCAATTCAGTACGCGTCAGACTACACAGGCACCAATGGAATACTCTCAGTTCATCGATGAGGTGAAACGAGGCAGAATAGCCAAGGTGACTATTGATGGGCGTACGCTAAAAGGTGTCAAGGCGGATGGTAGAAGATTTACCTCGTACTCTCCCGCTGACCCTTGGATGGTAAGTGATTTGCTTAAAGCAGGTGTAGTCGTTGAAGCTAAGCCTGATGAAGAGCCGTCAGTATTGATGAATATCTTTGTATCATGGTTCCCAATGTTGTTGCTAATAGGCGTATGGATTTTCTTCATGCGTCAAATGCAGGGTGGTGGCAAGGGTGGCGGTGCCTTCTCATTCGGTAAGAGCAAGGCCCGTATGCTGGATGAGAATAGTAACGATGTGACATTTGCCGACGTGGCTGGTTGTGAAGAAGCTAAAGAAGAAGTATCAGAATTAGTTGAATTTCTACGTGACCCAACGAAATTCCAGAAACTTGGTGGCCATATTCCGCGTGGCGTATTAATGGTTGGCAGTCCAGGTACTGGTAAAACCCTGCTTGCACGTGCAGTTGCAGGTGAAGCAAAAGTGCCTTTCTTCACTATCTCAGGATCAGACTTTGTTGAAATGTTCGTTGGAGTAGGTGCTGCACGGGTACGAGACATGTTCGAGCAAGCCAAAAAAAGCTCTCCTTGCATTATTTTTATCGATGAAATCGATGCGGTAGGCCGCAAACGCGGCTCAGGAATGGGTGGCGGTAACGATGAGAGAGAGCAAACTTTAAATGCTTTGTTGGTTGAAATGGATGGGTTTGAGGGTACAGCCGGTGTGATTGTGATAGCAGCGACCAACCGTGCTGATGTTCTTGATGAAGCGTTGCTACGTCCTGGTCGATTCGATCGACAAGTGACAGTTCCGCTGCCTGATATCCGCGGACGTGAACAGATTCTTCATGTCCATATGCGAAAAGTACCACTTCATCCCGATGTTCGTGCGGATATTATTGCACGAGGTACACCCGGAATGTCTGGTGCTGATTTAGCAAACTTGGTAAATGAGGCAGCACTCTTTGCGGCACGGGCTAACAAAAGACTCGTGGATATGGAGGATTTCGAGAAGGCTAAAGACAAGATATTTATGGGCGCAGAACGACGTTCAATGATAATGCCAGAACAAGAAAAACGTAATACTGCTTATCATGAGTCCGGACACGCTGTGGTAGCGGAGCTTCTTCCTAAAACTGATCCGGTGCATAAAGTTACTATTATTCCACGGGGACGCGCATTGGGTGTAACAATGCAATTACCTACTGAAGATCGTTTCAGCATGGATCGTGAAGAGATACTTCAAACTATAGCCGTATTATTTGGCGGACGTATTGCCGAAGAAGTATTTATGAAGCAGATGACCACTGGCGCATCTAATGATTTTGAGCGCGCTACACAGATGGCTAGGAATATGGTTACTCAATGGGGTATGTCTGACTCACTTGGTCCAATGGTGTATGGAGATAATCAAGGTGAAGCTTATAACCCTATGGTTGCTACTAACAATATGAGTGAAGCCACGATGAAAAGTGTGGATGAAGAAGTTCGCCGCATAATAGATCAGCAGTACGCTCTTGCTCGTAAATTGATTGAAGAAAACAGAGAAAAGATAGAGGCTATGGCGAAAGCTTTGCTGGAATGGGAAACTATAAACTCCGACCAAATTGGAGATATTATGGAAGGCCGTGACCCGCGCCCACCAAAACCAGCACAATCCTCACCGGTTCCGCCGAAAGATGATCCGACACCACCCGGATCACCTGCGGAAACTACTGTGGACACTGCGGCTCCTTCGGCTCCTGAGGCTCCTGAGACTCCTGAGGCTCCTGCGCCGGAAGCATAAAGGGTATAAAGTGAAGGGCGTGTGAAACTTACCGTCCTGTTATAGCGGCTATTTATTTTATAGGCCTTCATCAATAATTAAAGAGAAAAATTCGGGTAGTATAGGATTATGAAATCTTATACTACCCGATTCTGATCTCGGCCCCCCCATTGCAAAAAATTCTAGATTTTC
>CAJQRL010000036.1 GCA_905612245.1 uncultured Nitrosomonadaceae bacterium
ACTGATTCAGTAGTTATTGAATCATCTATATTTAAATTTATATCAGCCAAGTCTGCCTCTGTTAATACTGGAGCAGGTGTAGCCTCTTCAGGCTCTGATACATCAGAAAGATTCATGCTTGTATTATTATCTTTTGTATCATCAGAGACCAGAGAATCTAGGCTAACAACATTATCTGAGTCATTAATATTTTCTGAGTTATTAGAATCCGCCCCGAAGGTTGTATCATTAATTACTTCTTCTTTTTTTCCCTTTTTTATAGCGAATAAACCTATCAAAAGAAGGAGGAGTGCTGCGCCTACATATTCAATATTTTCAATCAAGCTATCTATCATAGGAGCCTCTTCAACAATTATTAGGGAGGGATCCTTCACTGGAGAAGGTGCCGGAACCACCTTGGGATTTGGTACATCATTCTCAGCGGCAGGTACGTCCGCACCTAATTCTTCTCCTGCAGATCCACTTGAGTCTTTATCTTCCTGAGAAAACCCCTCGTTATTTGAAACTGACTCTTCGGTTATTGCTGGGGAAGACTTGGTTTCTGTTGCTACACTAGAGGTATCTCCTGCAGGAGTCGGTAGTTCCGATATGCCTGCATTTTTTAATTCAAGTAATTGCCGTAGCTTTTCAATATTCTTCTCAAGTATTGCTACATTCTCATTTGCTTCATTTAATGCTTTTGCTTTAGAAATAGCACTATCTTCCAAAGCCGCAATATAATCCTGAGATGAACTCGTAGCATTATCCCCAGCACTTCCTTCTATTATTCCCTCACCGTTCGAAATACTTAGCTTTTCTTCAGGCTGTATTACAGAAGCTTTAGCAGAATCATCAACCTTAGTAGCAATCTTGCCAGCCGCTGTTTGTGCTGATTCCTCATCTACTAAAGCAGCAGAGCTGACTTCTGCTGCCAATTTCTGTCGATACAGCTCCCAATTTTTCGTCTGTATTTTTACTTCTTTATCGGCTTCACCCGGAGAAATAGCTGCAACTTCGCTTGCATCAGGTATCCGCAGTATAGGACCCGTCTTAAGCCTGTTCATGTTATTGCCAGAAAAGGCCTTACGATTAGCGCGGTGAAGTGCAACAAGCATCTGATTTAGTTGTACGTTGGGGTAAGCAACCTTCTGTGCAATTTTAGTTAAGTTATCACCACTTTTTATCGGGATATAGGTAGCTTCAGGTTGTTCATCAGTCACCGGCTCAGGCTGAGCCGCACTTGGTACAACTTCAACTTCAACTGCAACTGCAACTTCAACTTCAACCGCTGGCAAAGCCGGCTCAAGTGAATCTTCTGGCGGGTCAATTAGCACTGCATATTCGCGAACTAAGAGACCTGAAGACCAGCTAAGTTCGACCAGAATACTCAGAAATGGCTCCACAACGCGTTGTGGAGAGGTAATTTTAACGTAAGGCTGACCGCTTATCCGATTCTCGATACTAATTTCAAATTCAGACAAAAAAGGTGCGTAATCAATATTTAAATGTTGGAAAGTTTTACGCGAAGCGAGTTTCGCTGATAGAGTAGGAATATCTTCCTTATTTATAGAGACAATATCAATTTCAGCCTTAAATGGCTGGCCCAAATAAGAATTTAAAGTGAAATTTCCCAAACCTGTTGCATGTACGGTAACGGATGAAGTCAATACAAACAGAAATAAACACGCTCTAATTATTGATCGGTGCACTATAGTACCCTCAGATTCTAGCGAAGAAGAAATAGAATAACATCATGTAGTTATCGATTCAAATCAAACTTGATCCATTAGAAAAAAGCCAAAAATATTCACTTCCTAATTGAAATTCTATTTACGGTATAAAAGTAATTTCTATTACTTTTATATTCTGATAAATTTCTAAATTTAAGCGCTTGAGTTAATTTTAAGTTTCAACCAAAATTCTTAGCATTCTACGCAACGGTTCTGCCGCCCCCCAGAGTAACTGATCCCCTACAGTAAATGCAGATAAATAATCTTTACCCATTGTAAGTTTTCGCAAACGACCAACTGGTATAGATAGTGTCCCAGTTACAGCAGTTGGAGTCAGCTCATTTAAGGTACGTTCCCGCTCATTAGGGATAACGCTGACCCAACTATTGGATTCAGCAATAATATCCTCAATCTCATCTAG
>CAJQRL010000037.1 GCA_905612245.1 uncultured Nitrosomonadaceae bacterium
GCTTCTGAATAATGTTTAAATTCCATAGTGTATGTAGCACGGCCCTGAGTTGCTGAACGAAGAGATGTGGAGTAACCAAACATTTCCGCCAATGGCACTTCCGCAGTCACCACCTTAAGCCCAGGAAGATCCTCCATACCCTGAATCATTCCGCGACGGGAAGATAAATCACCTACCACGTTACCCATGTAATCTTCCGGGGTTTCTACTTCTACGGCCATCATTGGCTCAAGTAAAACCGGACTAGCCTGTCTCATGCCATCCTTAAATGCCATTGATCCCGCCATCTTAAATGCATTCTCATTTGAATCGACATCATGGTAAGAACCATCAAACAATGTGACCTTAACATCCACTACAGGGAACCCTGCAAGCACACCATTAGGCAAAGTATCTTTCAGACCCTTTTCTACCGCCGGAATATATTCACGCGGCACAGATCCACCTTTAATTAAATCGATAAACTCAAACCCTTTTCCAGTTTCATTTGGCTCCATTTTGAGCCAAACATGTCCATACTGACCACGACCACCAGATTGCTTAACAAATTTACCTTCAACCTCAACCACCTTCCTAATTGCTTCGCGATAAGCTACTTGTGGCGCACCGACATTTGCTTCTACACCAAATTCTCGTTTCATTCGTTCAACAATAATCTCTAAATGAAGCTCACCCATTCCGGATATGATAGTTTGAGCTGACTCTTGATCGGTACGTACTCGAAAAGAAGGATCTTCCTGCGCCAATCTATTTAGCGCAAGACCCATTTTTTCTTGATCCATTTTAGTTTTAGGTTCTACAGCAACGTGAATTACTGGCTCAGGGAATATCATTTTCTCTAACGTGATAGACCTTATTGGATCACATAACGTATCACCTGTAACAGCCTCTTTCAAACCAACCGCTGCTGCAATATCACCAGCACGCACTTCTTTAATTTCTTCACGTTGATTTGCATGCATTTGCAACAACCGTCCAATCCTTTCTTTCCTTCCTTTAACTGGGTTGTAAATAGTATCCCCGGTAGTAACAACACCAGAGTAAACACGGAAGAAAATTAACTGTCCAACAAAAGGATCGGTTGCGATCTTAAACGCCAAACCAGAGAAGGGCTCCTTGTCATTAGCTTGCCGCTCCTCCATCTCACCGTTCTCTTTTTCCCCGGTAACTGCCGTGATATCTACTGGTGACGGCATATAATCAATCACCGCATCCAACATAGCTTGAACGCCTTTATTTTTAAAGGCAGTCCCACATAACATTGGTACTATTTCATTATTGATAGTACGAATTCGTAGTCCTTTTTTAGTATCTTCAATAGACAAATCGCCTTCATCAATATACTTATTCATCAACTCTTCATTTGCTTCAGCAGCTGTCTCTAGCATCTTTTCGCGCCAGATCTTTGCATCTTCTAATAAATTATCAGGAATTTCACGCTCTTCGAACTTCATTCCACGAGTCGCATCATCCCAATAAATAGCCTTCATCTTAACTAAATCAATAACACCTTCAAAATTATCTTCAGCTCCGATAGGCAATTGCACCGGCACTGGGTGCGCCTTTAGGCGCGTTTGCATTTGCTCATAAACTCGTAGAAAATTAGCACCCGCTCGATCCATTTTATTAATAAATGCAAGACGTGGAACTTTGTATTTATTAGCCTGACGCCAAACAGTTTCTGTTTGAGGCTGAACCCCACCAACCGCACAAAAAACAGTACAAGCCCCATCCAATACACGCAATGAACGCTCTACTTCAATAGTAAAATCTACGTGCCCTGGTGTGTCAATAATGTTTATACGATGAGCAGAATAATCATTATTCATTCCACTCCAGAAGCATGTAGTTGCAGCAGAGGTAATTGTAATTCCCCGCTCTTGTTCTTGCTCCATCCAGTCCATTACTGCAGCGCCATCATGCACCTCACCAATTTTATGGGAAATACCTGTATAGAATAAAATGCGCTCAGTAGTCGTGGTTTTTCCGGCATCTATATGCGCCATGACTCCGATATTTCGATATTGCTCAATTGGTGTTTTTCTTGACACGGTATACTAGCCTTAATATTCGAACTGACTTACTATAAATAACGCACAAACTAAATTAAGAACCTGAAAATCATCCTTAAAACCGGTAATGTGCAAACGCCTTATTTGAATCCGCCATACGGTGAACTTCTTCTCTCTTTTTAACTGCCCCACCACGACCTTCTGCGGCTTCAGACAACTCTGCGGCAAGACGAGCCCCCATTGATTTCTCACTTCTCTTACGCGCTGCTTCGCGCAACCATCTCATAGCTAAGGCGTTTCGACGAATTGACCTAACCTCAACTGGTACTTGATAATTAGCCCCGCCTACACGCCGACTCTTTACTTCCACCATTGGACGGACATTAGACAATGCCAGTACAAACACCTCTATCGGGTCTTTACCAGTCTTCTTCTCAATCTGACTCATAGCACCGTAAATAATCCTCTCCGCAACAGATTTTTTTCCACCTGTCATCAGGACATTCACGAACTTTGAAACCTCTGTATTGTGATATTTTGGGTCCGGCAAAATATCGCGCTTTGGAACCTCTCTCCTTCTTGGCATTCTTTAACCTCAGTTTAGATATATGCTTTAATATCTATTTATGTATTTATGTATTTATGTATCTTTAAAACAACACCTAACAACTAATTTAAATTATTTCCCTCAAGCTGCCTTTGGTTTCTTTGAACCATATTTTGAGCGAGCCTGCCTTCGATCTTTTACTCCGGCAGTATCAAGACTTCCACGTACCGTATGATAACGGACACCAGGCAGATCTTTAACTCGACCTCCTCGTATCAACACCACCGAATGTTCTTGCAAATTATGTCCTTCTCCACCAATGTAACTAGAAACCTCAAACCCATTTGTTAGGCGAACTCTAGCCACTTTACGTAAAGCTGAATTTGGTTTTTTTGGTGTAGTAGTATAAACACGAGTACAAACCCCTCTTTTTTGAGGACTACTCCCTAGCGCAGGAACCTTACTTTTTACATGCCTTGCTAGGCGAGGCTTACGTACTAATTGACTAATTGTTGGCATTGCAGCTCCGCATTACAGCTTCGTAAAAAAATAAAATGGCGATTTTCACCATCCATAAGACGTAAGAAATTTCTAATTTCGTCTATTCTTTCATCTGCCGAGACCATTATTTCGGTGACCAGATTAACCACTGATTTTATGGGGTTTAGCGTGCCATGTCAAGCTTATAAGCGTAGTTTGGTTGATATAAACGCACTAAAAAACAAAGCGCTTACTAATAATTAATTTGCAGCCAATTGTTCTTCAATTTCCTTGTTCAAATACTGCAGCATTAACAGTGGATTTTCTGCCTGAGAAATAGGCCTGCCTATAACTAAATAATCTGCACCATTCTGTATTGCCATCTGTGGAGTTGCTATCCGACTCTGATCATCTGTCAGAGCATCAATTGGACGAATTCCAGGGGTAACTAAACAAAAATTAGCACCCATTTCTTTTCTAAGCTGCTTTGCCTCTAATGCAGAGCACACTACTCCGTCTAACCCGCAACTATGTGCTAGATTAGCTAAATTCTGCACCACAATCCCAGGCTCATTATTTAAGCCAATACTTTCTAAATCATCAGGACCCATACTTGTAAGCAATGTTACCGCAACAAGTTTAGTCCCCCCTAATGGCAGCGCGTCTCTTGCCGCAATAAGCATTTTCTTTCCACCTAGAGCATGTACGTTTATCATCCACACACCCAGATCAGCCGCCACTCTACATGCATTTGCTACTGTATTTGGAATATCGTGGAATTTTAAATCAAGAAAGACCTCAAAACCTTTTTTTATAAATATTTCCACTATCTTTGGGCCAGCAGCAGTAAAGAGCTCTTTTCCTATTTTTACCCGGCAAAACATTGGATCAAGCTCGCTTGCTAGAATTAATGCCTGCTCCTTGCCTGAGAAATCAAGTGCAACAATAATACGCGGATTATTCATATAATATTTTCCATTTATTCAACTACGATAACGGCTTAACTATTTAAATTGCACCCATAAAAAATTATTATTTAATCATGTGGTTTTTTATATCCATTATTTCTATCTAATACTAGGCATTTTTCCTGAGCATAATAGCTCCAAGCTCACCTTTAAAAATTTTACCCACACAAAACAAAAATACCAAATGCGAAACTAAAAAAAACGGCATGATAACAATATCATGCCGTTAATTTATTTGAACTCTATAATTTTTTCAAGTCTTATAGTCAACTCTCTCTCTCATTTCTTTACCAGCTTTAAAATGCGGCACATATTTCTCAGCTACATTTACTTGTTCACCAGATTTTGGGTTGCGTCCTATTCGTGGAGGGCGATAATTCAAGTCAAAGCTTCCAAAGCCCCTTATCTCAATACGCTGCCCCTTTGATAAGCTTTCCACCATAGCATCCAATATTGTCTTAACTGCAAGTTCCGCATCCTTGGCTACTAACTGTGGATAACGGGCTGCGAGACTAGAAATCAACTCAGATTTAGTCATATAAATATCCTTTATTATTCTTCAGTTTTTTTCGTATCCATCTTAGCTTTAAGCAAAGCACCCAAGCTTGTGGTTCCAGCATTATCTGGCGATTCAGTTGCAACTTTTTTTATTGCATGGGACTCTTCTGCCAAATCTTTAGCTTTTATGGAAAGATTTATGCCGCGATTCTTACGATCCACATTAATAATCATTACTTCAACGGTATCACCCTCTTTTAAGTGAGTACGGATATCTTCTACGCGGTCCCGTGATATCTCAGATGCTCTCAAATAACCCTCTACATCATTATCCAATGAGATTATCGAACCCTTAGCATCAATTGATTTAACTGTACCCTTGACGATGCTATTTTTGTCATTTACAGAAATGAAGCTATTAAATGGATCCCCTTCCATTTGCTTAATTCCGAGCGAAATTCGCTCACGCTCAACATCAATAGACAAGACCATCGCCTCTACCTCATCGCCCTTCTTGTAGTTACGTACTGCGTCTTCACCTGAGTGACTCCAGGAAAGATCCGACAAGTGCACCAATCCATCAATACCGCCCTGCAACCCGATAAATACACCAAAATCTGTTATTGATTTAATTTGTCCACTTACCTTATCATTTTTATTATGATTCACAGCAAAATCATCCCAAGGATTGCTCTTGCACTGCTTCATACCTAGCGAGATTCGGCGACGTGCTTCGTCTATTTCAAGAATCATTATCTCCACTTCATCACCCAATTGCACCATCTTTGAAGGATATACATTCTTGTTAGTCCAATCCATCTCTGACACATGCACCAACCCTTCTATTCCCTGCTCAATCTCAACGAATGCACCGTAGTCAGTTAAATTACTTACCTTCCCAAACAAACGGGTACTTTGTGGGTAACGCCTTGAGAGTCCAACCCATGGATCCTCATTAAGCTGCTTCATTCCCAAAGAAACCCTATTTTTTTCCTGATCAAATTTAAGTATCTTAGCTTCCACTTCTTCGCCTACACTAATCATCTCAGAAGGATGTTTTACCCTTCTCCATGCAAGGTCAGTAATATGCAACAGGCCATCTATACCACCCAAATCTACAAATGCCCCATAGTCAGTAATATTCTTAACAATTCCCTTGACTACCGCCCCTTCCTTCAAGTTCTCCAGCAATGATTGCCTATCAGCACCCTGACTTTCCTCTAATACAGCACGGCGAGAAACGACTACATTGTTACGTTTCCGGTCAAGCTTTATTACCTTAAACTCCATTTCTTTATTTTCATATGGAGTAGTATCTTTAACCGGTCGAATATCTACCAACGAACCAGGTAAAAAAGCTCGAATACCATTTATCATTGCAGTAAGACCACCTTTAACCTTACCGCTCACCATTCCGCATACAATAGTACCGCTTTCCATGGCCGCTTCTAAATCGTGCCAAGCGGTTAGTCTCTTAGCCTTATCTCGTGATAATCTTGTCTCACCATGACCATCCTCAAGTGCCTCAATAGCAACGCTTATAAAATCTCCAGGCTTAACTTCAATTTCACCCTTGTCATTCTTAAATTCTTCAACGGGTATAAAGCTTTCAGATTTTAATCCCGCATTCACTACGACAACATTAAAGTCAACTTTTACAACCTCAGCAGTAATCAGCTCACCTATGCGCATTTCCTGACGAGCAAGACTTTCCTCAAATAATGCCGCAAAACTTTCTGATGAGTCAGCTGCAGAGGAATTATCAATTACGGGGGAATTATCAGTTACGGGGGAATTATCAGTTACGGGGGAAACAGAAGTCATTATAAAAACCTGTTTTAAATCACATGCAAATAAATATCTGCAGGATCGGGTAAGTTAATAAAATTATTTGGCTAAATTTAAACCAAATATTCGGGTGCGAGTAATGATCTCTCGCATCTTCACAATCAAGACAATACTTAAAAAGTGAGATTATATCAGATACTTTTATTACTAATTTCGGAATGCTGTTTTAGTATTTTATTTACAACCTCAGTAATATTTAACAGGGTTGTATCAATAAAAATCGAATCTTTGCTTTGCTTTAATGGCGCAACGCTACGAATACTATCGCGCTTATCACGCGCCTCAATATCTTCCAAAATCGTAGCAATATTAACACCTTCGCCTTTTTTCATCAACTGTTTATAACGACGTTTCGCACGAATTTCAGGGGTAGCAGTAAGAAAAATCTTTAGTGTGGCATCAGGAAATACTACAGAACACATGTCACGCCCGTCAGTCACTAACCCAGGGTCTTTGCGAAATGCGCGCTGACGATCCAGCAGGGCCTCTCTTAATCTTGGATGTCCAGCAACCTTAGAAGCTCCGTTACCATATATTTCTTGGCGAATTAAATCTGCGACCTCTTCGACCCCAAGCTGAATCTTTCTACCTGCAAATGTAACGTCAAGGTTCTGAGCTATATTCTCAAGCGCTTCCTCATCATTTAAATCAATTCCTATTCGTATTGCCTTTAACGCGACTAATCTATAGAGCGAACCACTATCTAAATAATGAAACCCAAGGCTTTCTGATACAAGTTGGGCAACTGTACCCTTACCAGATGCAGATGGCCCGTCAATCGCAATTACTGGTATGTTATTAATATCCATGAATAATTTTAATGAATTTTTAATTTAATAGAAATTAATATAAGTTTAATATTTAACTATTTCAGCAAATTTTGAAAAATAATTAGGGAAAGTTTTAGACACGCAGGCAGGATCATTTATACGTACCGGCGCACCTAATGACACCAATGAAAAACACATAGCCATTCGGTGATCATTGTAGGTATTAATAGCTACAAGTGGGGTTATATTTCCATCAATTGGCGGAGTAATTCGAAGAAAATCTGGCCCTTCATCAACTGCAGCACCTAATTTACGCAGCTCCGTCGCCATGGCGAAAAGGCGATCAGTTTCTTTAACCCGCCAGCTCGCTATATTCTTAAGCATAGTTATTCCATCAGCGAATAAAGCAACTACCGCAAGCGTCATAGCAGCATCAGGAATATGGTTACAATCAATATTAATTGCTGTAAGGCGCCCGGATTGCGGTGCCCGCACTTCAATCCAATTATCCCCTTGCAAAATACATGCCCCCATCTCCTCCAATGCTTTAATAAAAAGCACATCCCCCTGCAAACTATTACGACCTATACCTTCAACCCTGACTGGTCCACCACTAATAGCCCCGGCAGCAAGAAAATAAGATGCTGAAGATGCATCACCTTCAACAAAGATTTCACCAGGGCTAATATAATTAAATCCTTTATGTGACACAAAGTGCCGCAGCCCATTCTGCTCTATTTCTACACCAAAGCGTGACATTAGCCCCAATGTTAAATCTATATATGGCCGTGAAATTAATTTCCCTATAACCTCAATGGTTAACATTCCATCAATTAATGGTGAGGCAATCAACAAACTGGTTAGATATTGGCTTGACACATCACCCCTGACAGCCAATGAATCGGCCTGAACTTCAGCAGCCTTTATCTCTAACGGAGGGAATCCTTCTTTTTCCAGATACGTAATATCTGAACCCAGCTGCCTAAGCGCATCGACCAAATCCTCAACGGGGCGCTCATACATACGTGATGTGCCATATAGACGATAGTGGCCTTGCATCAATGACAATACAGCTGTTAAGGGGCGGTAAGCCGTCCCAGCATTTCCCAGAAATAAATCTGTTTCTCGTATTGGGAATTGACCACCTACACCCTTTACAAAATAATCATTTTCATCAGTTTGACTAACAGATACGCCAAGCACCTTAAGTGCATTGAGCATACATATCGTATCATCGGCCACAAGCACATCACGCACATGTGTGCCGCCACTTGCTAGTGCTGCCAGAAGCAAAACACGGTTAGAGATACTCTTCGAACCCGGTAACCTAACCGTGCCTTTCACTTCCTTGACAGCATGGAGATCAAGAAATTTCACATTATGCCTTGGGACCGATACTCACAAACAAACCTCCTGTCATTTTGAGATTTAATATACGAGCAATTATCAGAGACTACCTTGATACACGGTGTAAAACATAAGAAGAATTATCTTTTGTCTTTAATGTTGCTTTGTTGCCGTCTGTATCAATACTAAATGTGGTCGGGTCATTATCGGAGAATCCAGCACAACCATTAGTATTATATGTAAACCCCTTAAGATTTAATTTCTTCGTAGGCGCATCGTAAGTATAGGACGAAAATTCGACGCCCGGGTCAGCACAATCACGATCGACATCTCCTACAGGATCAACCATAAAATAATTTCCGTTAGGGAAAAATAGAAGGATTTGAGAATTAATACCAGTATTATCAAACGCCCATGCCCCGACAATTCCAGAAGCAACGTTATCCATTTTGGAAAAACGAACATCCTTTACAATCATCTTGTTCTTCACCTTAGAGGAACTTATTTTAAGTGGTTTGGCTATATGAAATAGTTCAGCAAAAATTCCCTTCTTTTCTCTTTTCAGCTGCTC
>CAJQRL010000038.1 GCA_905612245.1 uncultured Nitrosomonadaceae bacterium
AGGAGATCATTTGCTCCGGAAACAATACTGTATGAAAATAATATGGCCGTTACTAATAAAATCCATTTATTCATAATTTATTATAAGTCTTACGTGAAATTTCGGAACAATATCCAATACAACTGATTTGCAATTACTGAAGTTGATGGGGGAAATAAAAACGATACCGCTATAAAAAATTATAGGTCAATACCTTTTTGCGCTGTAATTCCAGCTTGAAAGGCATGCTTATTATCATTCATAACAGTTACAGTATCTGCTGCCTCACAAAGTAACTCAGGTGCTCCCCGGCCCGTAATGATTACATGTTGCATAGGCGGCCTGTTATTAATGTCATTCAGAACTGTTGTTATATCTAGCCAGCCAAATTTCAACGGGTAGGTAAACTCATCTAGCACAACAAGCTGTTGAGACGGATCCTGAAGCATTTTCTTTACAACAGCCCAGCCACGCTGTGCCGTTTCGGTGTCACGGACCAAATTTTGTGTTTCCCAAGTGAACCCTTCTCCTAGGACATGCCAGGTCACATTGTTCTGCTGACTAAAGAAAGCCTCTTCTCCGGTATCAGAACGACCTTTGATAAACTGTGCCACACTAACGCTCATACCGTGGCCCAAGGCACGTGCGATCATGCCAAAAGCAGAGCTTGATTTACCTTTACCATTACCGGTTAGTACTAGTAACAAGCCCCGTTCTATACCTGCACTCGCAATAGCCTTATCAACGACTTCTTTTTTACGCTTCATGCGTGTGCGATGGCGTTCTTCCCGGTCAGGTTTATCCATTCTGATTTATATCGTTCTGTTGTTATGTGCCCTGAATGAGCCTTGAATAAATGTAAACATAATGTGGATAGCGACGGCGATCCCAATATAAAATACTAGGGACCCAACATAATGGGGGAAGTACTGTACCAGACGTTGTCCGAATTCAATCAAAGTTGTTTCTTCAAAACGTCCTGAAAAGAAATAAAACCCACCACTTGAGAAAAGCTCACAGACTGCTGCACCGGTCATTAGACTAAGAGAAAGAGGTAGTAATGTCTTCCATTCAAACTGATACCGTCGGGCATACCAGCTACCGGCATACCAGAGTGCGCTGTAGGCTGGCAGCAAGAAAACATAGGAAGAAGTCAGACAAAAACTACTAGCACCTCCCCAAGTATAGGCTGAAAAATCCAGTGCCCATGTCAATATAAAAAGTCCTGCCAGTGGCCATATAGCACGCAAATACAAGCCAGCCAGAAAGAAAATTGCCCAGGAGGCACCGGGCAAGCTATGTAAAGATGAAAAATGATATTCTCGTGTAAGAATCATTAATAACACAAGCCCAGAACCTATAGTCAACTGGTTACGAACAGATAAATTCATTATTATTAGTTCCTTAACTGATTATGAAGGCTGATAACGTAGAGTAATAAAAAAGTTTCGGCCCGGTTGATTATAAAATGATGCCGTCTCGTAGCGTTCATTTGAAATGTTCTCGATACGTCCCTGCAAACGCCAGTTCTGATTCAGAGTGTACTCGCCACGTATGTCTAGTTTAACGTAACTATCCAGTTTACGCGTATTAGCCAGATCATCATAGCGCTGTCCCACAACAAGCAACTGGGTGCCTATCGTATATTTATTAAATGATAAGCCAAACAGCTTAAATTTATCAAATTTTCGGTTCACATCAAAACGAAAAGATTCTTTGGCACGGCGCGGAAGAATATTTCCTCTATTGATTCCGGACGATTTATTCTGAGCATCCAATAAAGTTAAATTGGTATTAATTTGCCATTTTTTAATCCGTGTGGAGATCATTCCCTCAAAGCCACGAATACGTACTTTGTTAATATTCTGCGGGACCCAGCTAGCATCATTGGCAATAAGATCATGGATCTGAGTCTCATAAATATTAAAGGCCCAGTTTGTCTGTTTAATTTTGCCACTGGTTCCAAATTCGTAACTCACGGACTCTTCTGGTCGGAGGTTGGCATTGGAATAACCCCCTGGGTAATATAATTCATTAAATGTTGGGGCTTTAAATGCAGTCCCGACATTTGCAGTAAACCGCAACCATTCTGTTACGGTATAGCCCCAACCAGCACCGCCGGTTACATTTCCACCAAATTGTTCATTTTCATCATACCGTATAGAAAGTTCTAGATCTTGCTTAAAGACTGTTGCCTGATGCTGAGCAAAGGCACCCAAATTATTCCGTGAAGTAACCTCAAAATCCTCACTGGAGCTAACCGTATCGTTTTTATAATCAGCACCTACCGTTAACAGGTGAGATTTGTTTAATGTAAAGTCATTTTGTAAGGTAATGGTATCGCGCCGAGAATCAAACCTACTTTTAAAGTTTTTCCCTTGCCCCAGAAAATCTCTGCTATTTTCCCGACTACGACCTCCGGCTAAGGTAACTTTCCAGAATTCAAAAGGAGAATAACGTGCCTTGCCACCAAAGACCTGCTGAACTAGCTCTGATTTATTAGAATATTTCCCATCATAATTAACCTTACCAGAAGACCGCATGAAGTTTGTTTCAATATCCAACCCATTTTTAAACAGATATCCTGCTCGGAAAGAACCGGCTACATTTTGATACCCATCCCTGTCTGGTTCATTGGTAAAACACCCTGCCCCATTTGGATATGGCTTGCCCGAGCAGGAATTAAACCCATTTGTATTCTTCCCACTGATGTTCATATTAAACCAGCCACGTTTACTTCTTCCTGAGAGGCCTGCAGAACCCTTAAAAGTACCGTAACTACCACCACCAATACTGAAACTTGGGGTAAACCCCTCCTTGCCTCCCTTACGGGTAAATATTTGAATCACACCTCCGATTGCTTCAGAACCATATAAGCTAGATCTGGGACCTCGCACAATCTCAATACGTTCGATCTGTTCGATCGGAATATTTCCATATGCAGCACCACCAGATGTTGCAGACCCTGCTCTGACACCATCTATAAGTACCAAAATATGGTCAGATTCAGTGCCACGCATAAAAACTGATGTGTTCTTACCAGGCCCTCCGTTATTGGTAATGCTGATACCTTGTGTGCCGCGCAATAAATCCTCTACAGATCTTGCCTGTCGGCGTTCAATATCTTCACGTGAGATAACAGTAACTGAGGAAAGCACTTCATCTGCTGTCTGTGCGGTACGAGTCGCGGTAACAATAACAGTCTTCCTCTGCTCGTCATTACCTGCTAGTGCAACCCCTACAAGGCTCAGGTACAGCACTACAACTACCGGAAAATGGTATCTGTTCATTATTCTCTTCCCCTGCGCACACCCGCACGCGGTATTAAAATAGAATATTGCGAAAGGAATCAGAAATAAACAGTCAGATCAGGCTGGTAGCCTGTCATAGTGTTGTATATTGCCCGACCGCAATAACACATATTGACTTCAGGCCGGTCTCCGGACTCATGAGTGGATTACTCCTAGATTTGCACCTTCCCATGACTAAGCACAGTGGCATTAAGCAAATCCTTTTCTCATTTACCGTTGCGGGGGCAGTGTCGGCATTGCTCTGAATTCAATCAAAACGCACCGGCTTCCCGTTTAATTCTTTCGGCGGATGCCGTCAGAACACCTCAAGTAGTTATCTTTATAATATAAGTTCATATTATGAAGAAGGGAGGGATATTACTGAACTTAGGATTAGTACGTCAAGTGATATGCTTCTCTTGCAAAATCATCAGAGTTCATTTCTTTCTCATAAAGCTTCAGTATCTACTACAATACTTCGTCTCAGAGCACTTAGCGATGGTTAGGAAGTCTTACGCTACCCTGTAATAACTCTTTTTTTTTGCACCTGTTGAGACAGGTATTTTTCTGCGCTTGTCGGCAGTACTGGTAGCTACTGAGCGGGGCCGCCCACAGGCTCTGTGGTTCAGATTTTTTTGCCTATTATCAATTCTTTTCACTGCAGTCTTTGTTGGTTTTGTCTGAATACTATTGAGCTTGAATAGAATCGGTCACAATTCAAGTAAAAATATTTTAACACCTAATTTTCTAATTACTCCGTTAGCCTCAAGTATACTTCTTGGCAAGTCTTCCTATTGTAAGTCCTTGTACTATAATCGAAAACACCACTATACAATAGGTGATGAGTAGCAACATATCGCGTACTTCACTATCTGGCAAGGAAAGAACAAGAGCAACAGACAACCCCCCACGCAGCCCACCCCATGTCAGAATGGGAACGGTCCCCCGTGAAAATTCTTTGAATGTTTTAAATACAGTAACTGGAAGCAAAACAAGTATGAATCGAATCAATAACAACACCGGAATCATAATGACCCCAGCGTAGAATGCTGAGATATCTGAACTCACTAGCAATAACTCAAAGCCTATTAATATAAATAGCAATACATTCAAAATTTCGTCTACCATCTCCCAGAACCCACTTAAATAGTCACGCGTTTTCTGGGACATAGCTTTTGAGTGTGCCAAATTACCAATTATAAGTCCGGAAACAACCATGGCTATGGGTCCAGAAAGGTGCATATAACGCGCGAGCTCATAACCACCCATCACTAAAGCTAAGGTGAGCAATACCTCAACTTTGTAATTATCCACATGGTACATTAGATAATATACAATAAATCCCAGTGCAAGCCCCAGTACGACACCCCCGATCACTTCTTCGATAAATAAGGTAATCACATGCGAAGCCTCGGCATGCCCTTGTGCGAGTACACCTAGCAGTGCTGTGAAGATAACTACTGCCATACCATCGTTAAATAAGGATTCCCCAACCACATTAATTTCTAATGACTTTGGAATTCCGGCTTTTTTCAAAATGGCTAAAACGGCAATTGGATCTGTCGGAGATATAAGCGCTCCAAATAAAAGTGCATAGATAATATCTATCTGAATATCAAAGGCAGCAAGTAAATAGAATAGAGAATAGCCAACAGCAAATGTTGAACACAAAGTTCCAAGCAATGCCATCGTAAGAATCATGAGCCTATGCTCTTTGAGCAATGCCCAGTCCACATGCAAAGCACCCGCAAACAGAAGAAAGCTCAGCATGCCATGCATAACAGTATTCGAAAAATCTAGTTTGGTTAATACTGGTCTTATTACTTCGGATGCGCCTGGAATCAGCATCATACCTACAGAAGAAGCCATAGCCAAAACCATGACACCGATAGTAGTAGGTAGCTTAATGAAGCGATAGTTCACATAAGCAAACAAGGCACATAACGACATTAATATACTTGATATGGTAATAATACCCATAAACTACCGCCCCTAAACTTAGTTACAAAATATATGAGATTCTTTCTGCCAAAGTTCTGCTCACAACTCACTGACTACCCAAGCTATAAGTGATGCCCCAGAGCAGAGCACTAAAATTTATCATTATCACTTCACGGGCTTACAGCAACATTTCTCTGAGTACCTTACGATAATTTTTCCGACGAATTCTGTACCAATATATGAATGTTTACTTACTTGGCAAGTCTGCCTAAGGGATAAAACAATAGCCATCATTTCTTTACTTGAAGAGTAATACTATTTTTTGTAGAGTTTTCTTGAAAAACTGTTTTTGGCACACAACAAACTTTAATTGGGTAACAAGCCACCATACAGCTACCTTATTAGACCTTAGTAGGTCCGTTTTTTGTTTTGTTAGCCGTAACGATACAAGCAAGTTCACCAGACCCCTTGCAGGCATTATTTTGCCACTGCAGCGGACGAAGATTAATTAAGTCCCCTGAAGCCACATGGTCTACAAATTCAATATGGTCAATCTCCCATCCATACTGGGAATTTCTATTACTATAGTGCGAAAAATACATCCATGCACCACACTCATCTTTTCTGTACTCATCTGGATTATTGCTTCCAACCACTTGTCCTTTAGCCCAAACATCACTAATTATTTTTTCATCAAATGGAATGACAAGGTTACCTTTTGTTAATTCTTCATTCCCTCTATCCCGATAATAGGAGAGTGATTTACCAATGATACTTTTAGCAGAAATTTTATCTCGTTTCATATCGATAAGTTTACACTGTTTATTTTAAAAGATTGAATATTTGCTTCTAGTACAAGGTAGATATTCAAATTCTTAGATTGTCTAGTATGGAAAATAGAGAACACTCACACATATTATTGAAACTCAGAATACTTATTGCTAACCTTCCAAAAAATATTTTGTGGGAGAAATTTCCCCCTGATCAAAGGTGCTTTATAACATTCTGAAAATAATTCCCCAGGGGCGAGGCTTTTGTTTGTTGTGTATGGCGTAGAGCTCTCGCTATGATGGCCTGTAGAATATTCCCCTTGATAGTTTGGAAAGGATTCATAATCAACAATATTACTACTGGATCCTTTAGCTGTGGCAATGATATTCCAACTAACCTTACTAACTATTTTTTTACTGCCATTTGTAATTTTAAAAGATAGCGGAGAATCTTTGCTACAAGAATTAGGGTCATATGAAACAGCTATTGAAACTAATTCTTGTTCCTTTTCTTTTTGGGCCGAAACTAAATAGTCAATTAATGCAACTATGCCAATGCCAACTAAAAGAACAGATAATAAGATTCCCGTTTGCTTTGGGTAAATAAATAACAAGACTATTATTGCTATTGTTACAGCCCATATCATCTGGACCTCCAGTTTAATTTTTCAGAATCAACAATAATTACCATATTTATCATCACATTCACTTCTGGCTAACACATCAAATATTCTTTTACTATATCAGTGTACCCTAGCAATAAGTGACTACGCTTTATAGCGTAGGCTAATCACTAATAATTACTTCTAATACAAGAAATCTTCCAAAAACAGGCTCTAATCTAAATGGGTTTCCATCAGTTAAGCGTTTTATAACTACTAGTCACCTCTTCTTTGAAAGAGATTCACTTATATAACAGTTTGTTACTAAGTGACAGCAATAAATCATCCCATAATTGATCTGATAAAAATTAATAATTTTAAAAATGATAGCCGCGTAGCACAGACTTATATTCATTAGCAACTTTAGATTTCATCTGTTAATGACTAACTATTGGATAATACTAGGTATTTTTGGTATTTTACTATTAAATATTTAGCGAAATATAAATATAATTATATTTAGGGAACAAAATAGGAATATAGCGTTCAAAGTTATATCCCCGTTGGACGGGATAGAAGCCCTCCATTTTGTTTCCTCCCAATATCAAAATGGTGGCCACCAGGCAAGATACCCTGGTGCTGTTAACCGGTGATCCCCCACTCCCGTGAGTTGTTCCCAATCTGGACAGTTCACTAGAGTGGCACCACCTTATAATTAGCTCACCGCTAAATCTTATATCTAGACTATTTGTAATTAATAACGATGTTTAGACCCAGTTGATTTTTTAGGTGCTGATTTTGAAATTCTTCGCCCTTTCGACGTCCTTGGTTTAAATGTTACGCCACGAGGCGCGCTACTACGTCCGTTTTTTATTGGTTCAGCTTTAATTTTTGGATCAGGCTCGAATCCCTTGATAACCATACTAGGCAAATCACATTTAATAACCCTCACAATGTCCGCAAGTAGCTTGTGCTCATCCACACACACCAGTGACACCGCATCGCCTTCTGCTCCAGCTCGACCAGTACGACCAATACGATGGACGTAGTCCTCTGCGACACTAGGAAGGTCAAAATTGACTACATGTGGCAGCTCGTTGATATCAATTCCACGTGCAGCAATATCTGTCGCAACTAGGACTTGTAAGCTTCCTGTTTTAAATTCTGCTAACGCCCGGGTACGCGCTGACTGGCTCTTATTTCCGTGTATAGCAAGTGATGGTATGTTATTTGCGACCAGATATTCCGCCAATTTATTAGCACCATGTTTTGTACGAGTGAATACGAGTACCTGTTTCCAGCGGTTCTCCTTTATGAGATAAGCAAGTAAATTACGTTTGCGCTCACGATCAACTGGATGAACAATGTGCGTCACCTTGTCAGCAGTAGCATTGCGCTGCGCTACCTCAATCATAACTGGCTTATTGAGTAGGTCTTCTGCTAACAATTGAATCTCATTAGAAAAAGTAGCAGAAAACAGAAGATTTTGACGTTTTTCAGGCAGTAATTTTAGTATTTTTTTAATATCACGAATAAACCCCATATCGAGCATTCGGTCGGCTTCGTCCAGCACAAGCACTTGAATATTTGACAAGTCTATATTTTTTTGTTGGACATGATCTAGTAGCCGCCCTGGCGTTGCAACTAGAATATCAACTCGACTTCTCAGACGAGAAATTTGTTTCTTAATATTGATTCCACCAATCATTACCATCGAACTTAGCTTCAGATATTTGCTGTAATCACAAACACTTTCCTCTACTTGCGCTGCAAGTTCACGAGTGGGAACGAGAATAAGCGCCCGTATAGGTGGCCGACCACTAGAAGGACCCTTGATACTCTTATCTGAAAGTTGATGCAGAATTGGTAAAGTAAACCCTGCAGTCTTACCAGTGCCAGTTTGCGCGCCAGCAAGAAGATCTCTACCAGAAAGTATAGCGGGAATTGATTCCAGCTGAATAGGAGTAGGAATGGTGTACCCTCGTTCAGTGACGGCCCGAATAATTTCATCGGACAAGCCGAGAGGTAAAAAAGACATAAAATCCCAAGAAATTTACATTCGCCAGACATTCCAAATACTTAAAATTGCTTGCTGAAGAAGGCGAATGGAAAATGAATGAATGAAATAACCCTCCAGTTTAACATTTTTCCAATGATCACGAAGAGTTTATATAAACTGCAAGCGCTTATAAGCATATGGGGCTTAAAAGCAAAAAATATTTTATTGTTTTAATTCAAGATGTTGCAATAAAAAAGATAACAAAGGGGCTTTTAAATCACCATTAAAGGTCGCACCCTAGCCTAGATTAGGAACCCCTTATTGTGGTAATCAAGATAAGAATACCCAAAACATTCATGTGTGTCCTATTTATCATAAAATAACTTAACTGAACTTACGCTAGCAAATAAATAGAGAAACATCACCTAGAATTTATTTCAGCAATTTATGTTACAAATGAACTAATAATTAATAAATACATTTACTTTCGATAAAAATAAGAGTAAATTTATAGTAGATATTTGTTTAAGAGTTTTTGCAGTACTGTTATTCCGTGTTATTCCTTGTGAATCCGTGTGAGTCCTTGTAAAAACTTCGAATCAGATAGTTCTCGGGAGTTTTTCCCGTTATTTTTAAAAAGGAAGTAATTACATGGCAACAGGTACAGTTAAATGGTTTAACGATTCTAAAGGTTTTGGTTTTGTTACTCCTGATGATGGTGGTGAAGATTTATTCGCTCATTTTTCCGCAATCAATATGGGTGGTTTCAAGACCCTAACAGAAGGTCAAAAAATCTCTTTTGACGTAACACAAGGTGAAAAAGGTAAGCAAGCATCAAATATTCAAGCTATTTGATCGACTTTTTGTCTTAAAAAAAGCCCAGCATTTATATGCTGGGCTTTTTTAATAGAGATATTTATAAGGATCAACTAAAAATACTACTTTTCCCATTACAAAGACCACATGCTTACTGACAAGTCTCCATCCTAGGCACAAAATATACTAAAACCTAAGTTCAGAAAAAATATTGCATCAGTTAAATTAATATACCTGCAAGAATTTAAACGAATTTGTTAAGTTTCATTCCTCTTTCTTGACTGCATTCCGAATGCTGTCACTAACTTCTTCAATCTTCTCACTAGTTTTCTTTGCAGCTTCTACTGCATTAAAGATATTGTCACTAACTTCTTCAACCTTCTTACTAGCTTTCTTTGCTGCCACATCAAGTTGCTCAGAAGCATTTTTTGCCGCCTCATCAATTTTTTTAGAAGCACTTTTTGCGGCCTCATCAAGCTCTTCACCTATGTTTTCCATGGCACTATCAATTTTTTCTCCAACTTTTTCTGCAGAGCCATTTTCCTTACAGCTGGGCAACAAAACCAGTAAACTACTGATTGCCAATACCATACTGATAGTTTTTATTTTGTAAAATCCATTCATTATTTTTCCTTTAAGGATTACTTGCAACTGAACATCAAGTTGGTTATGTAACTATATATTTTATATAATAATAAAAGTATTTTAGGCTTGCTATTTCAGCTTATATTAATACACCCCCGCTCACATTAAACTTTCATCCGGTGGGCATGAATTCTCCCGTAACGCACGCCTTGATGCCTGATCAACTAAGCTAAATAGTCTATCCACCTTATCTTTCTTGCTGGATACCTGATGGCCTGCCACCTTAACAAAGCAGCAATTTAACCTGGAGGTCAATCGGTAAAATTCTTGGTATAGCTCATAATTATTTAGTCGTTTATTTTTACTAGAAAAATAATTTCTTTGCTCAAGACGTTCGCGCCGCCCCGGCAGGCTGATAATATTTTGGGAATCAGTATGAACCGTAATAATCAGATCGCTTCTATTAATCAAAGAGACGGTTTCAACCAGTGCCCACAATAAAGTCTGTAACTCCAATTTTGTAGAGCTAGTTTGCGTAAAGCGCTTTACTTTAACCGTATTTTTAAGTGAATCTAAAGGTATATTTAGGTCAGATACCACGAAATAAGCACCATACCCAAATTTTAATTTAGTATTAACGCTACCATCAGTAAAAATCTGCAAATGAAGCATTTTTTTTAAAATCCATTCAAACTATAAAATCGTTTAGGGTCTTTATCCCCAATTCGCAAATACTGACAAGTCATTTATCCCAATCATAACAAAACTGATCCAATACTCCGCTCACCTTAAAAAAACTGACCCCAACACACAAAATGAATTGAATAAATTAGAGATAATACAATTAAATGAATAGTTTAGTGGGGTGATGCATGCTTTTGAAGCGCAGCTGTAGACATTTCTGCCACGCACTAAGAACTAACTGTTCTACCTTACTAAATGACCTAATACTGCGGTATGGAATTGCAGCTTAAGTGTTAAGTACCAGATTTCATATTTAGCCCCGTTAACGGGTAATTTCATTGGTTACTGAAATAACTCATAAGCCACCATCCCCGCATTCCCTTAAAGTTAGCATAAATTTGCCGAGGTGCAGCTATCTTCCTCTGCTATTTGTACCGGTAGTTCGCATACGATCTGCGCCTTTATTCTTAGATTTATCATTCAATCCTAAGCTGGACGGGTGTTTTGCTTGAGATCCAAAATATTCTGCTGCTGGTTTCTTAGCCGCTGCAACTTTTTTTCTAGCAGATGCAGAAGCCTTCTTTTTAGCAGATGCTTTAGCCTTTTTTTGTGCCTGACTTCCTTTTTTTGCTGCTGCCATAAGAATTTTCCCAGTTAAATAATGAAGGTGCGTAAGGACTTAAAATCAAAAAATCATGTTTTTACTTGATGAATATTATAATACTACACCTTAAAGGGGGTGGTCTTCCCTAGTAATAGTAAGAAATCACCCTTAAAACTAGCGCTTATAGCGCTTATATATCAAATTACTACCTGTTATTATGCAGATAGCTTAATCATGGCTAATGCCGCATCTCTTCCCTTCGTTGTCATTTTACATAATGATTTATCTACAATATCCATAATCTTGGTTTCGTCAAAATCACCATGCTTATTGATAAATTCTTTTAAATAATTTTCTATAAATACCAGCACAACCACATCCTCCAAAGCCTGTGATTCGACATCTGTTTTCAATTCTTCTTTTTTAACCAATGCACAAACGCGATCAATTACACTTTTTTCATACCCTACTTCCCGAAGGACCGTCTCAGCGGTCTCTGCATGGAGTTTTCTAAGACTTGTGCGCCACTGATGATATCCTGGCTTTGTCATAGGGAAACTTTTACGCTCAATTTTCCATCGCTGGATATGCTGGCATCTAGCAGCTAGCTGCAATATTTCTGATGGATTCGGCACATAGCTTTTGAGCATCTTTGTTACCCTCTGCGCATAAATTAACTCTTTTGGTTCTTCTTTTCCGTTTATAAATTCATGATTAGGATCTTTTCTATTTAGCTCATCAAACAGGGCTAAAGCATGATTACATCTATTTTGATCAACTTTCATCTTATTTCCATCCACTTAATTCAGAAAGAAATGACTCTTCCTATACATAGTAAGAGCCTATCTTTCTTACTCAGAACAATTGCCTAGCTCCATTATCTTACAATAATATCAACCAATGTCCGAAAATTATTAAAGTATGAATATTTCGTTTTAATACAAAATAGACACTCAGAAAATGAATACCTTCAATGATATAATTTTGAAATTAAGCTAAGACTCCAACGTTGCCACAAACCAAGCTGAAAGATTAATTCGATGAACAAACCAGAGCTATTGTTGGTTTACGATAAAAAATGCCCTGCCTGCAATACTTATTGTAAGAATATTAGAATCAGAGAAACTATTGGTAGTCTGAAGATTATTGATGCGCGTAAAAATAGCAGGGTCATGGATAAGATCACTAAATCAGGGTTAGATATAGACCAAGGGATGGTATTGATAATTGGAGAGAAGCTTTACTATGGCTCCGATGCAATGCACGCGCTTGCCTTAATTAGCAGCCGTTCTGGCATATTTAATCGTATTAATTACTGGATATTTAAGTCTAAGTCAGTATCTTCATTACTCTATCCCGTGTTAAGAATATTTCGAAACCTATTACTTAAGATTCTTCGGAAAACTAAAATCAACAATCTTAGTAAGAATAAAAATAAAAAATTTTGAAGGGGTGCAATACATATCCTTAGGTAAATCAGTTTATTTTATTGGTTGAGTACCTGATATTTCCATTTCGTTTCACCTGCGTTATGGAAAGTATTTATTACATCTAGAGACGCAACTCAATAGCTTGGATCGTACATTATCTCTTCAATCATTGCTTGGAGTGATGGTGGCTCTGGTTTTTTGGCAAACCCTTGTTCATAAGCACGCTTTGCAACCGCTGTGGCTATCTTTATAGAAATATGTCGCATTTGAGATAATGGTGGAAAAACAGTTCCTGATTTAAGGTCAGTCTCATCTACTAATTCAGATAAAACTTTAGCTGCATCAAGAAACATTTCTTCACTCACTCTAGTTGCATCGCTAGCAATAATTCCCAAACCAATCCCAGGGAATACATAAGCATTATTACCTTGACCTGGGTCCAGGATATTATCCCCATAGACAACCGGAAGAAATGGGCTCCCACTAGCAAAAATGGCTTGGCCATCACTCCATTGATAAGCTTGCTCAGCCGTACATTCGGATTTAGATGTGGGATTAGACAGGGCAAAAATAACAGGTTGCTTATTAATTTCGGCCATTAACCTCACAACATCTTCAGTAAAAGCACCTGAGGCCCCTGTCGCGCCAATCAAAACGTGTGGCCTAGCCATCTCGATAGACTTATTTAGACCAATTTGTGGGGTAACCCTTGCATAAGGTAAATTATGCGGAGCCAAGTCATCACGGTCGGCAACAATCAGGCCATACTGATCAACCAGCCAGAGTCTATCTCGTGCTACCTCTTTGGAAAGTCCTGTATTACGTAAAGCAGCCTGAATGAGGTTAGCAATACCAGTCGCTGCAGAACCAGCTCCCAATAGCATAATCCGTAGATCAGAAAATTTCACACCCGTAATTCTACAAGAAGCCAGCACGCCAGCAAGCGCCATAGCTGATGTACCTTGAATATCATCATTAAAACAGGCTACGCTGTGTTGATAGCGATGTAATAATTTATAAGCATTAGGTGTCAGAAAGTCCTCAAACTGGATCAGCACCTTGGGGAATACTTTTTGAACGGCGTTAACAAACTCATCAACTAAAGAATCGTATGCTTCACCCTTTAGGCGTGACCGATTGATTCCGAGATATAGTGGATCATCACGGAGTTCTTTATTATTTGTTCCTACATCTAGTATTAGCGGCATACATTGATGCGGTGGAATGCCTCCACAAGCAGAATACAATGCCAATTTTCCTATCGGAATACCTATGCCATTAGCACCTAGATCACCCAAACCAAGAATACGCTCACCATCAGTTACAACAATCAAGCGAACATCTTTCTCAGGCCAGTTATTAAGCATTTCCTCAATCTGACCACGGTCGTCAGGCGTGATAAAAAACCCACGAGTACGACGAAAAATATGCCCATATTCCTGACAAGCCTGCCCAACTGTCGGGGTATATACTATAGGCATTAGTTCTTCTATATTTTCAATCAATACTTTGTAAAATAAACGTTCATTACGACCCAGTAATGCCATAAGAAAATTGTAACGCTCGATATCATTTGTTTTACGGCGCAGATTCTCTAAAACCCTGGTCAATTGTATTTCCTGTGTACAAATTGCGGAAGGTACAAGACCATGAAGGTGGTATTCTTTACGCTCCTCTGTAGTAAAAGCAGAACCTTTATTTAACTTGGCATTAAATAATATTTCACGGCCAATAGACTTACGGCTATTTTTATCAACACTCATTCTGGTAAATATTCCTTTGTCTAAAAAATTATAATTGTTAGAGGTAATAATGAGTTTCAAAAATATACAAAGTACTAGGGGTTGATTTAATTTGAATCGAATTCCACATCTTTAGTATTTAGTTATTTAAGAAGTCCTTCTTCCAGTCATCCGGTATTAAGCTGTTCTACTCTGAAAGCTAGTATCATTATGAACTATAGTTTTTAACTAAAAGTATAACCTTTAAAGGTATTACATAAATTAAAATATTTCTCGATTGAAACCCAGCTTGACTAGCCTTTTTAGCTTATGTAGCTATCTTTTATATGCTAATTTTGAGTAACATCTTTTAGATTGAAATAAATAGCTAATTACCTGAAAAAGAGTAGCGGGAATTAAATTGAAACGGCGAGAATGTATTTAAAATTACTTGGCATACTATTAACCATAGTATCAGCTAAGAATCGGCTTCCTAAATTGCTTTAGTATGGCCCCATCCCTACTCTCAAAAGAATTAGTTCTCTCTAGAGAAGTTTTTGATATTTCTTAAATGCAGGCCTCTCTGAAATTTTAGTGAGCCAGGCTTGTATATTCTTATAGGAAGCAAGGCTAAATTTTATTTCTGAGCACAATGATGCAACTGAAGCCACATTAAGATCGGCTAAAGTAAATTTATTACCGACAAGATTATTTTTTCCTTCTAGTGCATCATTTAACACAACAAGAAGTCCCGGAATTTTAGCCATAGCTTTTTCTATAAGCTCATTATCTCTTCTTTCTTCAGGCACAAAAACTAATTGGATAAATACAGCAATGATCGGCGGTTGAAGCTCTCCTATACCCCAGAGGCTCCATTGCTGAACAAGACCATGTTGCTTATTATCTATACCAAGCAATTCAGTCTTGTAAGTTTCAGCAAGATAAAAATTTATCGCGATGGATTCCCAAATTACAAAGCCGTCATCATTTAAGGTAGGAGTCTTGCCATTGGGGTTTAGTTTTAAATATGATGTGGATTTATGTTCTTTTTCTTTAAAATTAATTGGACTGACGTTATATTTTTTTTCAATCTCTTCTAGGCACCAAAAGCATCTTCCTGAACTAGACCTCGGTGAGCCATAAATAGTAAGCATACTTAATTATCCTTATTTTTCGATCTTTAGTCTTTAAACACTGGGGCGTCCTTAAAGCCTAGTCGGCCTACAGCAGGCAGCTTAATAGCCGGACTTAAAATATCCACCCCAAAACTAAGACCCAATACATTAATTTCTATACCCTCAGCAAGGCCTAGTGTGACCCCTAAAAGACCAAAAATTGAAACTTGAACGCCAGTTCCAGATTCAGACATAGCGAATAATTTCCCGCCATTCAACCAGTCTTTACCTACAGCATTCGGCGGCAATTCCACCTGAAGCTCGTCTACATTTCGAATGATGTGTGAGACAAACGAGTTGCTGTTTGGTCCTGGGTACAGTCTATAAGAATTTTGGTATTTATAGGACTGAATGGCAGCTTTAACTCGGGGAATTGCAGCTTCAGCTTTTTTACCACGAATATCTGTGATCAGCTCGGGAATACTCCCAAACCATTTTCTATCGGGAATATCTTTCTTACCTAAGACAGACTCGCCTCCATTGCGTGTACGCCAGCCGATGACATGATAGACCATATACTCCTTGGCATCCTTTTCTTTAAAGGCCACCCAGGAATGAACAGCTAAATATTTATGCCAGTTAAAAGTTCGGGCCACATAAACATGAACAATAGCTTCTTTAGTTTCAGCGGGAAGTGGCGCAATATTGGCACTGCTGCGATCAGCAGTTCGCCAGTCAGAGTGAGCACAGCTGGTGAGAAATAAAGAAAGAATCAGAATCAGAAATTTATTCATAGAAAACTCAGCTTCCTGATTTATTTTGAATTGGATAGAACTCGTTGCACCACAGTCTTATTGATTAATGGAACACAAGTATGTGTTTTTTTGTCTTGCATAAAAGGCTGCGATTACAAAAGACGAAGAATAGAGGGTAGTTCCACTAAAATTAACGTCGAAGCCAAGCAGGCAGTCCTAGTCGCCTTGCTGCAGAAAATGATCCACTAGCCGCCGTGCTATGGAGATACGGAAAGGCAACTTTATGTCTTCAGCGCTAAGCTGTTCACGAGTAAACCATCGAGCATCTTCGAGTTCGCCATCATTTAATTTGATGTGCTGACTCTCAGCCTCCGCAGTAAAACCAAGCATCAGTGCTGCTGGGAACGGCCACGGCTGCGAGCTATGATAGCTGACTTTTCCGACTCGTACATTAGTCTCTTCGAATACTTCTCGGCGTACACCATCTTCAAGGCTTTCACCCGGCTCAACAAAACCAGATATAGTTGAATAGCGCCCTTCTGGCCAGCGCTCTTTTCTCCCAAGTAGGCAGCGCTCACCATCAGAGACCAGTACTATAATCGCTGGGTCAACGCGTGGGAACAGCCTCTTGCCACAGCCACTGCATTTTCTGGAATTTCCGCCACTATCTTGCTTCGTCTGCGACCCGCATACACCACAAAAAACCTGTGACTGATGCCACAATACCAACGCACGTGCATGTGCTGCTAGATTTGCTTCATCATGCGGCAAGGCCGTGCCAATGAAATGTAGGTCTTGGAATTCACCAAATTCAGAAAATGGTGGTGCCTGCTTAGAGATAATTGCAACAGCGAATGCTGGTTGGTCACGAAATAGGCCAAGGAAGATCAGATGTTCATGGTTAATGTAGCTTTCTATCTGCTGCCTTTGTAGTAACACTACATGTGGTGAATCACCGCCAACCAGACAGCTTTCATCCCAAACCGCTACGAAACGACTATCTGGACTTTTGGCCGCCTGTTCTAGCCACGCAGAATCTTTTCGTCGTTCTCCACTACGATCAACGAATGCGCCGGCAAAAATGTTGAAATCTTTTATTACCTGATATTTGTTATTCATAAAAAATATGACCCAAAAATTAATTTGGATCAATAAATTTTGATAGTGATGGATAGTAGCGGTTATAAACCAAGAAAATACAACTAAAATTATATTTCAAATTACTGTTTTTTAACAGCTTTCAACTATCTATCACGAAATAATTTTAAAAAAACTTGCAGTGTTATACCTATTATTTTGAAAGCGCACTTTTTATTGCGGCGATCATTTCATCTGCATATGGCCTGGTACTAGGACTGAAGTTAGTAATTAGCTTGCCATCTCTTCCAATTAAATACTTGTGAAAATTCCAAGTAGGATAGGTTCCAGCACTGGCAGCTAGCGCGACATAAAATGGATGGGCATTCTTTTTAGTCACCGTGGTTTTCTCAAACATTGGAAACTTGACTCCATAAGTCAATCGGCAGAAATCCTGAATTTGTTTCTCTGCTCCCGGCTCTTGTCCAAGAAAATCATTAGATGGAAAACCAATGACAACCAAACCTTTGTCAGCGTACTCCTCATAAAGTTTTTCCAAGCCTTCATATTGTGGCGTAAATCCGCATTTAGATGCGGTATTTACAACAAGAACGACTTTATCTGAGTATGTCTGACAGAGATTAATATCCTCAGTTGATGCAAGGCGACGAACATCGTGATCCAGTAGCGATTCTTCACAAGCTAATACTGGTGCGCATATAAAACCCAATAAAAGAAAAGCAACTGTTCGCATTTTTTTCTCCTTAATTACAGCTATTGCGGGAAAAATATCCCTAACCTTTGGATTACTTTTGAATCAAGTAAGTTCAATTTATTAAGATGAAAGCTCTCCTTATGCTAAAAATAATAAGAACTTTTCCTAAATTATCCGTTGGTTGATATAAAAATATAGAATTTCTATACATTAATTGCTGTAATTATATAGAGAGCTAACTCTATGGCTCAATTTCCTCACCGTCCCAAGCAAAACATTTTCCGCTATTGCCTGGCGTAAGTTTTTCTAATACTTCAATCAATTTTTTTGCTGAAAATTCCGGGGTAAAAAGTTTTCCCTTAGGCACATTTGATTGAAATGGTTCCGATAAATAACTGGCTACAGTACCTGGATGAAGGCCGACAACAATCGCTTGTTCATTTTTTCTTGCTGTTTCGATAGCCACATTTTTAATGATCATATTCAAAGCTGATTTTGATGCTCGGTATGAATACCAGCCACCCATTTCATTATCTGAGATACTCCCGACTCGAGCTGATAAGGTTGCAAAAACCGATCTCTTCTTTTTGTTCAGCCTAGGAATAAAGTGTTTAGCAATTATTGCCGGAAGAACACAGTTAACTGAAAATAAATGAATAAATTTTTCAGCGGATAAATCTTTCATTGATTTCTCTGGCATAAGCACCTCATCATGCAGAATACCTGTGGCGACTATAACCATGTCTAAAGGTGAACGTTCTGAAGCTTTCATTGCTGCTGATTCGATTGAGATTTCGTTCTCGTATTCAATTTTAGTGTGAATAATATTCTCAGAATATTCCGTTGGATCACTCCGGGAGAAGGTATAGATAGTTGCATCGGGAAGCATTGTCGCTAGTTGCTGCTTTAATGCGCTACCAATGGCCCCCGAACTTCCAATAACTGCAATGTTTTGAAGTGCCATGCTTTTGTATCTATTTATATTTTGTTCCATTACTAACGGCCTCACCTTCCTTGTTGAGTCATGGTCATGGTCCTGCTATTTCGGTACCTCCACTATATTCTTCACGAATAGATAAGATAGGTTCTCGGGGTATCTGACCTGCTAAGCAGGGCTACCACTGCATTTTCCAGATATGGCGAGTCCAAATGAATGTAGTTGAATTGCTATGTTTGTACGGGCACGAGATAGTCTTGATCGTACCGTGCCAACAGGGCAACCCATAATTCTGGCAATTTTCTCATAACTCAACCCATCAATTTCTCTAAGAGTAATTGCCGTACGTAATTCTGCTGGCAACCTATTCAAAACACTAGAAATAGTTTGTTTAGATGATAGAAATCGCTCTGGATTCTCATTATCTACAACCTCAGAAACTATAAGTTCGTTAGTAGCCGAGTTAAACGGAGGTTGATAAAGTGGAATACGCCTGCGCTCAGCATTCAGAAAATCTAAGGCGGCATTTACTCCAATTCGATGCAGCCAAGTAGAGAATTTGCTATCTTCTCGAAATGCCATGATTCCAAGGTATGCCTTAATAAAAGTATCCTGAACTACATCCTCAATTTGCTGAGGCAATTTAAGATAACGAGAGATCACACTTGCAAGCTTGTGCTGATGCTTGACTACTAATATATCGAAGGCATTGCGATTTCCTAACTTACTTTGCCTAACTAAATCTAAATCGGTAGTAGCAATATCCATTTATTTTTTTATCGTCCAAATTGAAAGAAGGGTAAAAATAAGAGTGAGTCTTACAAAAATGAACATCACTCCCATAAAAAATTGTCTACTTAATACGCCTTAACTAGAAATCTAAATCATTCTAAGCAGGGCCAGAAGATAACCAGTTCTGTACTTTTTTTGTTTTCGTCAACTTATAGCCAACAAATATCAGTACTAGCAGAGCTATTGTTGGTCCTATTGCTTGTTGAAACATCTCTGAATAATTTACCATTTTTACCCGTAACGGGTAGTGATACTCTACAGGCGGAACTGCTTCGCCTTTTATAATTATTGTATATTCGCCATGCTCAAGATATACCTTTTCTCCGACTACACCATCCGGATGATAAACCGGCTTCACGATCTTGATTATTTCGCTATCCGCATCACCAGTTCCTTTTAATATTCTTATCCCTACCGGCATATCACGTAAGGCCTCATCTACTAGATCTATCACTAGAAATGTTTCACCTTCATTAGGAATTTCCGTACAATAATGTGCACTTGGCTCAATCTTAGGCTGATAAGCACTCAAATGTACCATGCTGGTTCCAGCGTATCGCATGCAGCTATCTTGTGCCATTGCTACTTTTCCATGAGCGCCTGCCATGCCAGCATAGAGCCCTACAATAAGCATCATTATTACCGTAATATTTAAATGTAGTAACTGCTTATACGTCATAGTCATAGTCATAGTTATAGCCATATCCTTTTCCGGTTAATTCATTCCTGGAGAATCAGGAACCCAGTCCGCTCTCTTTTTCTAAGAGAG
>CAJQRL010000039.1 GCA_905612245.1 uncultured Nitrosomonadaceae bacterium
CCGCTACCTTCATCAACTTAAAAACCTTAAGCTTAGAAGTTACTGGGACATGTGGACCACGACAGAGATCAGTGAAGCTTCCTTGCGAATAAAGTGATACTTCTTCATTGCCTGGTATAGCCTCAATGATTTGAGCTTTATAGTGTTCATTCTGGGCTTTAAAAAAATTAATCGCCTCAGACCGTTCCAAAACTTTACGCTCTACTTTTAAGCCATCTTTACTGATTTCAGACATACGTATTTCAATTGCCTGTAGATCATCTAATGTGAAGGGGCGTTTGTAAGAAAAGTCATAGTAAAACCCATTTTCGATTACCGGTCCGATCGTAACTTGAACACCTGGGAATAGTTCTTTTACTGCATGCGCCAGCAAATGTGCGCTAGAGTGTCGAATAATTTCTAGTCCCTCGGCATCTTTCTCAGTCACAATAGACAGGTCACTATCATCTTTAATGAGGTCAGATGTGTCTACTAATTTGCCATTTATTTTACCTGCTATCGCTGCACGCGCTAGCCCGGAACCAATTGACGTCGCAACTTCCATCACCGTTACAGGCTGATCAAATTTACGCTCCGAACCATCCGGCAAACGAACAACTGGCAAAGTTTTTTTCCTTAGAGAAAGAAATAGAGAGATAGAAAGATAGAGAAAATTATACCAGTGAATGTAATTTAAGATGCAGATCTTGGGCAAATTGATCCATATTAAATTAGAATAAATATCTAAAATGGCTATTTATTGCTATGAATAGGGCACTAATATTAGTTTTATAGGTTTATTTCTTTTCTTAAAATATTAGCAATATACTTAGCCCAGTGCTTAACTTTTTGTTTTGACTCACCCTCTACCATTACCCTTACAAGCAGCTCGGTCCCAGATTCCCGTAGTAATACACGACCCTGGCTGCCAAGGTCATTCTCAGCCTTTATCTGAGCAGCCTTAACTGATTTAATGGCAAGAAAATCTAACCTTTCTGTTATTTTTATATTGATAAGTTGTTGCGGATAAAGCGTAACGCCACGTAAAAGTTCTGCCAGCGTTCTGTTAGCGTCTTTCATTGCATGCAATACCTGTAATGCAGAAATAATCCCATCACCTGTACTATGTTTGTCAAGGCAGACTATGTGGCCAGACCCTTCTCCTCCCAACTCCCATCCTTTCTTTTGTAATAACTCCAACACATACCTGTCTCCAACTTTAGCGCGGACAAAAGGAATGCCTAGTTTCTTAAAATGGTTTTCTATAGCAAGATTAGTCATCAAAGTGCCTACCACTCCGCCATTTAGCGAATCTTTATTTTGGCGGTGCTTAGCTATGATGCAGACTAACTGATCGCCATCGTAGAGCCGGCCTTTATTATCGACCATGATTAAACGATCTCCGTCCCCATCAAGCGCAATACCAATATCAGCTTTATGCTTTTTAACAGCTTGTTGTATTGTTTCGCTATGCATGGCACCGCATTCTTGATTAATATTCAGCCCATCAGGCTGGGCACCAATAAGAACTACATCCGCGCCTAGTTCATGTAACACATAACCAGCAATATCGTAAGTCGCTCCATGGGCGCAATCAACCACAATACGCATGCCATGCAAATCAAGATGATACGGAAAGGTACTTTTGCAAAATTCTATATAGCGCCCAGGTGCATCATTAACTCGCTTCGCTTTGCCAAGATGGCTAGACGACATAGATATTAACGGTGCGCTTAATCCAGCCTCAATACTTTTTTCAGCTTTATCAGATAATTTGCAGCCCAAGGAAGAAAAGAACTTAATACCGTTATCTTCAAATGAATTGTGTGATGCTGAAATGACGATTCCAGCTTGTAATCTCAGTGCACGGGTTAGATAAGCAACGCCCGGGGTAGGCATAGGACCAGTTAACAGTACATCTACTCCGGCAGCAGACAGTCCCGCCTCTAGCGCTGACTCTAACATATAGCCTGATATGCGCGTATCTTTCCCAATCAATACTGCAGGACGTTTATCTTTAGTCAGATACATGCCATCTGAAATAAGTACTTTACCTGCAGAATAACCTAAGCGCATAAAGAATTCTGGCGTGATAGGATCATCTCCAACCCGCCCACGTATACCATCAGTGCCGAAAAATTTATTTGGCAATATAACATCCATTAATGATTAAACACACGAAGCTCCTCAAACCGCCTTTACCTTAACATTTTTTATGTCTGACTGGTTACGGCGTTGTAAACCTTTAGAGCATCTTTTGTTGCTTTTACATCATGTACCCTTAGAATTTTAGCGCCATTGATTGCAGCCAGTAAGGCTGCCGAAACGCTGGAGTAAACTAGGTCATCCTTTTTGCTCCCCGTGATCTCTCTTAACATAGATTTACGCGACAATCCTACTAAAACAGGCATCCCCATATCTGTAAATTGATCAAGATGTCGTAGTAATTTAAGATTATGTTTCAGAGCCTTACCAAACCCAAATCCAGGGTCTATTACTATTCTCTCTTGCGCTATTCCTGCAGCTTTCACTGCATCTATACGTTGCTGTAAAAAATCTTTTATTTCTGTTATCACATCCTTGTATTGAGGATCTGACTGCATATATTTTGGTTTTCCTTGCATATGCATTAGGCATACTGTTACATCCCCATCTGCCACGACCTCAAGTGCTCCAGGTGACTGCAGAGCATTAATGTCATTAATCATAGTTGCACCAGCTTTTATTGCTGCACGCATCACTTCCGGCTTGGAAGTGTCAACAGAAATTGGGATACCCTTGTTTTCTAGAGCTTGTACTACAGGGAGGACACG
>CAJQRL010000040.1 GCA_905612245.1 uncultured Nitrosomonadaceae bacterium
TCAACAGAAGATAGACAAGTGAATCGGTCCAAAGAATGACAGGTTTAAAAGGCATGGTGTCTGTTAAGAATAGTTATTCTAGCCTTATTCTTGGGTCAACTAGCGTGTAAGATATGTCAGTTAATATCAACCCAATGATATAAAAGAATGACCCTAAAAAAACCATAGCCCGAACTACAGCAAAGTCCTGAGAACTAATCGCGTCAATAGTATAACTACCCAAACCGGGAATACCGAAGAATGATTCAAGTATGAGACTACCCATAAAAAGTGAAGGGATTAGCACTACTGCACCTGTAAGAATCGGAATCATGGCATTTCCAAGTACGTGCCTAAACAACACGATACTCTCTGGAAGTCCCTTAGCACGTGCGGTGCGAACGTAGTCCTTTCCCATTTCTTCCAAAAAAATTGTACGGTACCAACGTGCGCTTGCACCAGAACCACTAAACACACCTATAATTACTGGCAGCACTAAGAATTTACCTATATCCAATCCCCCGCTGAAGCCTGAAATAGGCACTAAATGCCATAGCTTACTAATTAGGAACTGCCCGCCAATCACATAGAATAGAAGGGAAATTGACATTATTGCAACACACAGCACTACGCCCCAGAGGTCAATGTAAGTAGCACGAAAAAATACCATTATTAATGCAAAGGTAATGTAGGCGATTAATCCCAGAATAAATACTGGCAGTGCAATAGCAAGGCTTGGCAGCATACGCGTTTTAATTTCATGAGCGATATCACGCCCGTCATCTGCACGTCCAAAATCAAAGGCAAACATTGCAGTTGATTTCTCAAAAAAAATTGTATTGGTAAATTTATCAGCACCTTTCTCTGCACTGTCATATATTAATGATTTGTCATACCCTCGTTCCTGTTTCCACTTAAAAATTGCTTCTGGTGTAACTCGTTTGATGCCAAGATGCATCCGCGCCATATCATCGGGAGTATTAACTACAAAAAATAGTGTAAAAGTAATCAGATTCACACCGATAAGTATAGGAATCGCATACAACATACGACGTATAATGTAATTAACCAATCTCACCTCGTTTCTCTGAATTTCTAATTCCTGCTCCACGCTCTTTCTTTCGATACATAACGACTGCAGGAACCAGCCCTACTATCAACACTATCAAAAATACTGCCAAAGGCCAGAATACTGGTTTATTCCAATGAAGTCTTTTCTCTTCTCTCATATTGGAATCTATACGGTGATACTTCATATTGTTATGGGACATTTTGTTAGGTTTAACATTTGTATACCATTCATGATACAAAGCATAATCCTTAGGATGATATCCCCAAATCCAGGGTGAATCCTCACGAAGAATTCTGAGCATTTGATCAATAATTTCCTGACGTTCAGGACTATCATCCATATTTTTCATTTGCTCGAATAAAACGTTATATTCTGGGTTATCGTAATTAGCAGCATTCTCACCATCATTACCAACTTTTCTTTGTGGCCCATGGAGCAAAAACAAAAAATTTTCAGGGTCAGGATAATCAGCATTCCATCCCCACTCAAAAATTTGTGCGCTTCCCTGGCGAATTTTATCCTGGAAACGATTGTAGTCTGTACTTCGAATTACTAACTGAATATTAAGTTTCTGAAACTGTTTACTCATCCAATCCAGCTTCGATTTATCCTCAGGACCTCTTGCCGTGACATCAAAATACAATACTAGTGGAGCATTAGTTTTGATATCTATTCCATTGGGATAACCTGCTTCTGCCAACAGACCCCTGGCAGTTTCTATAGCCTTGCGCTTTAGTCTATTATTTTTCCAGTTATATACAATTGGATTAATCCCTTCCTTACCATATCTATGCCCAAAAATTCCGGGTGCAATCGGCCCCTGTGCTGGGATACCACGACCATTGGCAAATATAGAAATAAATTCCTCATAATCAACTGCGATAGAAATCGCCTGACGTAGTTTTCTGGAAGACTCTGTAAGTCCACCAACCTTAGGGTCAAGCATATTGAACCCAACATAGTATGTGGAAGTCGCTACAGCCTCTTCTAATCGAATTCCTTTTGTACTCATTTCCTTTGTTACAGTTGCCTCACCCTGCCCTGTAATTTGTACGGCCTGGTCAAAACTATCAGAACCAATCCCAGATGCATCATAATAGCCTTGTAGAAATTTATTCCAACGAGGGATGCTCTCTTTATCACGATAAAACATGATCTTATCAATAAATGGTAGCGGCTTCCCTGCATCTTTGAGTAAATCTGATTTCAGATTATTTGTATTATCTCCAATAGGATAAGACTCCCCATGAAAATTAGGATTTTTTTCTAATACCATCATTAAATTTGGATTGTTATCAGTTAGCATATAAGGACCCGTGCCGACCGGATACCAATCAAGTGTAATGTTTTTCTCTACCAACCCCTGCTGGGTGTAAAAACGATCTGCCTCCCATGGAATAGGCGCAAAAAATGGCATTGCGAGCCAATACATAAACTGCGGATACTTCCCTTTAATTTTAATTCTATAGGTGTGAGAATCTACTACCTGCGCCCCTTCCAATGGGTAGTTATTCAAATCTAGGTAAGCACCAGTATTCGCAGTCTCAGGTTGCAAATTAGCCGCTGACTTTAATGTATCTGAATATTCTTTGAGACCAACAATGTAGTCTGACATCAAACCAAAAATAGGGGAGTGTAGCCTAGGGTGTGCCAGTCTCTTAATCTCATAAACATAATCTTTAGCAGTTAACTCACGTGTATCAGTGTAAGGAAAATCCTTAAGCTCATATATCTCTGCTAAATCTTCAACTGATAAATTATGATAAATAAATTCTTTTTCTTTATTTCTGGCAAAAGCAGGATGAGGCTGATAGCGGATACCAGGTTTAATAGAAATCTCATAAACCGTATAGGAAATTTTCTCATTTTCAACACCTTCAGGTAGCCTTTCTCCGTTCGAGTTAAAATACTGTGCCACTGGCATCTCCGACGCAGAAAGAGGAACCAATTTATAAGGCCGTTTTAAATAATGAAATTGTAGCGGGGGCTCATAAATCTGTGCTGTGAATAGAATTTCATTTGAACTATATGACTGTACTGGGTCAAGATGCTTAGGACGTTCAGCAAAAGCACTATAAAGTATATTTCCATTCTCAGCAGAAGGTGGATATGGATTATTCCAGGAATCACTGCTACAAGCAGATAATAAAGCTATAGAAAATGCTAATAAATATGTAAAGAGTACCTTCATTTATTTTATATTTTAAAGTAAATACTAGAGCATAGGTGAACGGAGAATTCCTGCTTCTAATAATTTATTGCGACTCTTCAAGTACAATAGCTTCCTAAGCTATAATTATTAAATTATCAGAATATTCACAAGGACATAATATGGGCTTTTTAACAGGCAAACGCATTCTAATCACCGGATTACTCAGTAATCGTTCTATTGCTTATGGTATTGCGAAAGCAATGAAACGGGAGGGAGCGGAACTTGCTTTCACTTATCAAGCAGAAGGAATACGTGGGCGTGTAGAAAAATTAGCAGCTGAAT
>CAJQRL010000041.1 GCA_905612245.1 uncultured Nitrosomonadaceae bacterium
CCAGCTTGTTACTTTTATGATGGAGGACCCACGTAATATTTCTTCTTCAATAGAGATTCTATTTGCTGCAAAAGCAATTGAGCGTATTGGAGATCATGCAAAAAATATGTCTGAATATGTAATCTACCTGGTAAAAGGAAAAGATGTTCGTCATGCAGACATCAAAGAAATAGAACGAGTAGCTCAGAAATAATGAGCTACCGTGAAGAAAAAGATAGTATGGGGACGGTAGAAGTACCTACCAAAGCATTGTGGGGAGCACAAACACAACGTTCTCTACAGAATTTCAAAATCTCAAATGAGAGAATGCCATATGAATTAATAAGTGCACTTGCCCTAGTTAAACGTGTTACCGCTAAAGTAAATAATGATTTGGGTCTACTCAGTTCAGATAGTGCCGCTGCTATCATTCAGGCTGCTGATGAAGTGATCGAAGGTCGTCATGAAAATGAATTTCCATTAGTAATATGGCAGACTGGGTCCGGCACACAAACAAACATGAATATGAATGAAGTATTGGCAAACCGTGCTTCTGAACTACTCGGCGGGAAACGTGGCGCCAGTCGTAAAGTTCACCCTAACGACGAGGTAAACAAAGGGCAGTCGTCTAATGATGTATTCCCAACTGCAATGCATATTGCAGCAATACAAACCATTGAATATAGGTTAAAACCTGCCATTTGCACACTACGTCAAACTCTTGATACTAAAGTAAAAGAGTTTTCAAGCATCATAAAAATAGGGCGCACGCACTTACAAGATGCTACACCACTTACTCTGGGGCAGGAGTTTTCAGGTTATGTATCTCAACTTGATCATGCAATGGATCACCTGGAGTCATCCCTTCCCCATTTATGTGAATTGGCACTTGGTGGTACAGCTGTAGGTACTGGCCTAAATACTCATTCTGATTTCTCTGAGAAAACAGCAGCAGAATTAATAAAGCAAACAAATTTGCCATTTATTACTTCGCCTAATAAATTCGAAGCATTGGCTGCAAATGACGCGCTGGTTAATACACACGGCACACTCAAAACCCTTGCCGTATCTTTGATAAAAATTTCTAATGATATTCGCTGGCTGGCATCTGGCCCTAGATGTGGCATTGGAGAACTAAAGATTCCTGAAAATGAGCCAGGTAGCTCCATAATGCCAGGCAAGGTCAACCCTACTCAGTCAGAGGCATTGATTATGCTATGTTGCCAAGTTATGGGTAACGATGTGGCTATCAATATGGGTGGAGCTATGGGAAATTTTGAACTAAATGCGATGAAACCGCTCATAATCAACAACTTCCTACAGAGTGTCCGCCTGTTATCAGATGGGATTTTGAGCTTCAACAAAAACTGTGCGCTTGGGATAAGCGCTAATGTTGAACATATTAACAAGTTAATGAATGGTTCACTGATGCTGGTAACAGCACTTAACCCACATATCGGTTACGACAAAGCAGCTGAAATTTCTAAGAAGGCATACATTGAAGGTACAACCTTAAGAGAGGCTGCAATTACATCAGGTTATATAACATCAGAGCAATTTGATGCATGGGTAGATCCAAAAAATATGGTGTGAAATAAGTTGGATAAAGTTAAGACCTCGTCTTCTTTTAAACTAACAACTATCTCTCGCTTCTACCTTATGCCGGCCCAAATCAAAATTAATGGCATTGCTTGTTATTATAAATTCCACTAATTGCCACGTAATATACTTAGTAAAGTATATAGACTTCCTCTCAACCCCTGCTCCTAGCAGCCAGCATTCTCTCCAGAATGCGCAAGTATCCCAGCCTAAAAATCATTAAATGATAATAGACTACTAGTATCTTCTGCTAATACTGAAATACTAAATAACGAATTTATCTCTAATGACCCCCTAAGGTTAGCAAATAGATACATTAATATGAAAGATGCGTAAGACTGTGAAGTAAACAAGCGTTAGCATTGACTTCATCTATCACTGATTCTGGTATATTGCATATACTGATGTACTGCAAAAGAACACGGGGGGGGGGAACAATGAGTCATACGGAACAAGAACGAGAAGCTTCCATGCTACAAGCTGAGATTGAAATACTTATGAACGAACGTCAAAGTTTACTCAAAACAACAGGCGCAGCAGCAGTTTTTATCGCTAATCTGGACTGTAGCAAATTGCCAGAAGGAAATTATGAGGCTGCTGAAATGCTGTCCAACTGTCTGAACGACCTTTCTGAAGAAACCTTACGCGATGCACTGAACAAGGTAAAAGAAGACTGGCTTTAAACTAATGAGATTAGTACTAAAATAAAGTAAAAAAATTTTGAGATTTATGAATGGACATCTTTAGCCCAGAATTCTGGGTCGCAGTATTACAAATTATTGCCATTGACATAGTGCTTGGTGGTGACAATGCAATTGTAATAGCGCTCGCCTGTCGAAGACTACCGAAAGAGCAACGTAACCGAGGTATTTTTTGGGGTGTATTTGGTGCTATCGCCCTGCGTGTAGTCCTAATCTCATTTGCACTTACTTTACTGGCGATTCCATTCCTAAAAATTATCGGCGCCCTGTTGCTAGTTTGGATTGGAATTAAGCTACTTCAGCCTGAACCAGAAAATAGCACACATGAAATAGATGCTAGTACAACATTGCTAGGCGCAATAAAAACTATCATTATTGCTGATGTTGTAATGAGTTTAGACAATGTCATAGCGATCGCCGGTGCAGCCAAAGACAGCGTTGGTTTGGTAATTTTCGGCTTAATAGTAAGCGTGCCGATTATTGTCTGGGGTAGTAAACTAATAATGCAACTAATGGATCGTTTTCCAATTATCATCATCATTGGTGCTGGACTACTTGGATGGATAGCCGGTGATATGGCAATAACCGATGTGGCTATCAATGAATGGGTAAGTACCAATGCAATCTTTTTACATTGGTTTTCACCAGTTTGTGGTGCACTTATAATAGTAATAACTGGGAAGCTGCTGGAAGCTAGATCACTAAAAAATAAAGATAAACCTTAAAGGGTTATAACTCCGGCACCATAAGCAGAAATAGCCCTTCTGAGATTTTTGTTAGCAATGAATGGATCATAAGTCTTAAGCTGTAAATGCAAACAATAGCACCTGACCTTAGGACTTATTCTTCAGAAAATGATAACCGGCGTCGAAGCATTTTAAGGCGAGATTCCGCACTAGATATCTCGTAAAAATCTCCATCCCCACTACTCAATGCAAGTTCTAATTGGTTAATTGCTCTAGGAAAGTCTCCCTGAAGAATATAGGATTCCGCTAATGCACAATGTAGTAACATCGTATTCCCATCTGCTTGATAAGCTTGTGCTTGTAATTGGTATAAGCTTATATCATTCGGTGTGAATCGCAGTTGATGGGTTATAAATTTAAGCGCCTCTTTTTGAGATCCGTCATATAATAAAGCGGCGGCGTAATCATAGATCAATGCTCGATGTTGTGGATAAATTATTAACGCCGCCTTATAAATACGGAGGCCTTCCGCATGAAGACCAACAGAGAATTTGACACGAGCTGCAAGCGTTTCAATCATTGCACTTGAATATAATACTTTCTGTTCAATCTGGATCACATTTCCTAGAAGATGATTTTTTTGTAATTTAATCATTGTGTCATAATGAGGAGACTCATAAAGTAGTGTCAATTCCTTATTTGCCCGCACATTATTTCCTTCCCGCAATAAAGCACTTATTAGCCCATATCGTTCAGCCGTCTCATTACTATAACGCCTCTCTTTCAGGTTAGATTCAAAATACTTTACTGCCACTGCTGGCTTTCCCTCCGATGCCCGCAGCTTGGAACGGACTAATTGATAATCCATGCTATCGGGAACTTGCTTATAAGGTAAATCTTGAGTTCGATTCTCCATGTCAGCTATACGTTCATAAGTCAGCGGGTGAGTACGTAGATAAGAAGGCGCACCATTTCCTTGAAATCTACCGGCTTTTTGTAAGCGTGCAAAAAAAGCCGCCATGCCACCAGGATTAAATCCGGCCCGCACCAGTACACCTAAGCCAATACGATCTGCTTCTTTTTCATTTGCACGAGTAAAGTTTAATTGCGACTGAGCTGTAATAGCTTGAGAAGTAGCCATAATTGCAGTGGCTGCTTGTGAACTTGCTCGTGATGCCAGAAGCGCAAGCGCTATAGATCCCAGTGTAGTCAGTAGAGAATATTTTTGACCTGATATCATGCGGGCAAGGTGTTTTTGTGTAACATGTGAGATTTCATGTGCCATCACTCCTGCTAATTCTGATTCACTCTGAGATGCAAGCATAAGTCCGCTGTTAAAACCCATGAACCCCCCCGGTAAAGCGAAAGCATTGATTGATGGATCTCGAATAGCAAAAAATTCGAACGCCTGATCTGGATGAGCCTCATTTGAAGATGAAATTAGCTTATATCCCAGATTAGTAAGATACCCAGCTATTTCAGCATCATCAAGGTACCTGCTATCAGCACGGATTTGAGACATTATTTGCAGACCAATTTGCCTCTCTTCATACGGAGAAATAGTAGCCTGAGATGGATCACCCAGGTCAGGTAAGTCATTTGCAAAAATATTCTTTGCAAATATAAATAATAGAATCATCATTACAAAATGTATTCTCATACTTATTTGAGATCCCTTCTCATACTAAGTTCCATGGCACTTCGAAAAGACTAAAGATAATAACGGATAACCAAAAATATTTTCTACACAAAACTTAAAAGGTAAAAATAATTCTAAACCACTAGCGATTAATACATTCATATCTATACTTTGGATTAAAAAACATGGCGCTATATTTTTACTATTATTAGCAAAATTAAATTGCCGCTTCATTTAATTCTCCGGTACGCACCCTTATTACTTGTTCCACGCGAGTAACAAAAATTTTACCGTCTCCAATCTTACCAGTACGAGCAGCCTTTATAATGGTTTCTATAGTGCTCTCTACAAGATTTTCGGCTACTACTGTTTCTATTTTCACCTTGGGCAAGAAATCAACAACATATTCAGCCCCGCGATAAAGCTCCGTATGACCTTTTTGTCTGCCAAACCCTTTAACTTCCGTAATGGTCAAACCATTCACTCCAATTTCATTAAGAGCCTCACGAACCTCATCAAGCTTGAAAGGCTTAATTATGGCCTCTATTTTTCTCATATTACATTCCTTTAATTAGATTAATGATTTAATTATTCAGAGTTGATAATTTAACTTGTATATTAGTATGGCTATATAAAGACTTATGAACTCATTTTAAATCCATAAATAATTTAGTAATCAATCACACCTCATCTTTATATTTTGACGTAATCGGATAGTCCCAATCCCTGCTGAAACTATGTTGGGTAACACAAATTCCCATAGGAGATTGGCGTCGTTTGTATTCATTTTTACAAATTAGATTTACGATATGCTGTACATCATTTTTGGAATAGCCCATATCAATAATTTCATATAATGATTTACCTTTCTCTACATATGCTTCAATAATTCCATCAATAATATTGTAAGGAGGAAGACTGTCCTGATCTGTCTGATCAGGACGCAATTCAGCAGAAGGTGCACGCTGAATAACACGCTTTGGAATTACCATACTTAAACTATTACGATACTCACAAAGCCTATACACCATGGTCTTACTGATGTCCTTTAATACTGAAAATCCGCCTGCCATATCACCATAAAGCGTACAGTATCCTGTTGCCATTTCAGATTTATTGCCAGTTGTAAGTACAATAGAACCGTATTTGTTTGATAACGCCATTAAAATGGTTCCACGAATACGTGCCTGCAAGTTTTCCTCAGTAACTCCCATCTCATTATTTTCTTGATGTGACCAGAATTTATTCATAAGTGAACTTGAAAATTGGTCAAACATTGGTTTGATTGAGAACTCACTGTAACGAACACCGAGAGTTTCGGATAAAGCTCGTGAATCTTGCATACTTATATCAGCCGTATATTCTGATGGCATCATTATTGCCCATACTTTATCAGGACCCAGAGCATCAACTGCAATTGCTAGCGTAAGCGAAGAATCAATTCCTCCGGATAGGCCAAGCAATACGTTAGTAAAATTATTTTTACCAATATAATCTTTCACTCCAAGACAGAGCGCTCTGTAAATACTTTCTTCTTGAGCTCTTGAGTTAGGAATTATTCCCTTCACAGGAGAGCCACCTTGAAATTCAATCAAGCCTAGCGTTTCAGTAAATTCATCAAATTGATTAGTAAGCTCACCTTTGTTATTTGTTACAAAAGACGCTCCATCGAATATTAATTCATCCTGCCCACCTACTAAATTCACACAGATAATTGCTATTCCTATTTCATGAGAGCGCTGGCATATCAGCTTATGAAACAGAGCTTGCTTGTTAAGGTGATAAGGTGAGGCACATAATAGTATTAATACTTCCGCCCCCTCCTGTTTAGCAGAAATTACATTAGTTTCTTTCCATATATCAGTGGAAATATTTACTCCAAATTTTATTCCCTCAACACTAAAAATACAGCTTTCTGAGCCGGCCTCAAAATAACGAGGTTCCTGAAATAAATTATCATTTAGAAGATCGTTCTTAAAATATGTCGCAACAATCTTTCCATTACAAATTAATGAAGCAGCATTGTAAATATGGTTATTGATAAAGTAAGGATGTCCTAATAACAGCGAAATCCCATTTATTTTTTTTACTAGATTATCAAGCGTCTTTATGCAGGCCTGACGGAACCCATCTCGCAATAATATATCTTCGGGAGGACAACCAGATAAAGCTAATTCAGGTGTGACCACCAATGACGAACCCTTATCTTTGGCCTCATTGGTGTAGTCTAAAATCTTCTTAGCATTACCAGTAAGGTCGCCTACTGTACAATTAATCTGGGCAATGGCGATTCTCATGGTGAAGGATTTGATTTGATTTATTAAATGTATATGTCAGATCATATCAGAATTAAATTTCCTGCGCGGATACAATATTAACTGATAATTGGTTCATTAATAGCGACTGTAAAAGAGTACATTTCTACGTGTTAAGATAACATTGGTAGTTCAATTTTATACGTGGCCTGTCACTCTGAGATATTTAGATGAAATATTGTAGTAACTGCGGAACCCTAGTCGATATACGTGTCCCGGAAGGTGACACACTGCCCCGTCATGTATGCCCAGCTTGCAATGTCATTCATTACCATAACCCTAAAATGGTGGTAGGTTGCATACCAAAATGGGAAAACAAGGTATTGCTATGCCGTAGGGCCATTGATCCTCGTCGTGGGCTTTGGACTTTACCTGCAGGGTTTATGGAAAATGCTGAAACCTTAGAACAAGCTGCTTCTCGTGAAACTATGGAAGAAGCTAATGCCAGAGTAAAAATTGGTAATCTCTATGCTATTTATAATCTGCCTAATATAAATCAGGTATATTTTTTATTTTTAGCAGAGCTACTAGACTTAAATTTTGAACCGGGAATTGAAAGTCTAGATGTAAAACTTTTTAAAGAGGAAGAGGTTCCTTGGGATGAAATGGCTTTCCGCGTTATAAGCATTCCCTTAAAACGTTATTTTAAAGAATGTCGTGCGGGTCAACCTAATTTCTATTTGGATACTTTAGAAAATATGAATCGGTAATAGTAATTTCACAGTACATATATAAGAATTAAATTAATCAGAAAGATAAATTTTAAACATTAATTCCCTTCATCCTCTTTCAGTAACAAAGCAATTTTATATAATTGATTTTTATTTTCTTTAGTAATATCTGACGCGAGCTTTACTGCCTGTTTTAAAGGCAGCTCTTTCAATAGTAATTTTAAGGTGTGTTCAGCCTGATTACTAATTCTACTTTTATCCGGTACTTCTGCGCCAGAAACAATTAGTACAAACTCACCTCTCTGTTGGTTAGTATCTGCATTTAGCCAGGCTAGCGCATCACCTAGGGCGCAAGTGTGAATAGTCTCAAATAATTTCGTCAGTTCTCTGCCTATAGTTATTTCTCGGTCTGCTCCCAGAACTTCAGATAAGTCTTCGATACAACCCAGAATACGGTGCGGCGCTTCATAAAATACCAAAACGTATGGTGACGATTTTATTTCTTCCAGTTTGCGTCTGCGTGTACTTTTCGAAGCAGGAAGAAAGCCATAGAATAAGAAATGTGCTGTGGAGATTCCAGCTGCGGATAGGGCACATAATGCAGCATTAGCTCCAGGTATTGGCACCACGGAATACTTCTTTCTGGCCAGATTAACTAGAATTGCACCGGGGTCAGAGATTCCTGGTGTGCCAACATCAGTAATATAAGCAACAGACCTTCCTGCCTCAAGTAAATCTAAAACCTTCTTTGAGGCTACGCGTTCATTGTGCTGATGCAAAGCTATCATCTTTTTAGTAATTGAGTGATGCACAAGTAAATTTCTTGAGTTCCGGGTATCTTCAGCAGCGATTACATCAACAGCCATTAGCACATCTAGTGCGCGCAGACTAATATCTCTCAGGTTTCCAATCGGAGTGGCAACAACATATAATGTGCTTTTTTGTATCATTTCTAGTTATATATGAGGTTCATGTTAATTTTTCTGGTAATGTTCAACATACTATACGATAGCTTGACGGCATTTCCCATTCAGCAGGTAAATAATTTTAAGTAATTATTAATGGATACTTTTCTTGCCCAACTTCAATCTTTGTTACCCCCCGATCGGATTTATACGGATCCGGTAGATTGTTATGCTTACGCTTATGATAATAGCCAAAAAATATATCCGCCTGATATGGTGGTATTTCCACTTACCACCGACGAAATTCAGGCCATAGTTTTATTATGTAATATTCATAAAATTCCACTCACACCACGTGGGCGCGGCACAGGAACTGCGGGGGGGAGCATACCCGAGCAAGGTGGCGTGGCTTTGTCACTAGAACGTATGTTACGAATTATTGTAGTCGATCCGGCTAATCGGGTGATTGTAACTGAGCCTGGCGTCCTCAATCAGACAGTACAAGACACGGTGAAGCCTCATGGGTTCTTTTGGCCGCCCGACCCTTCTAGCGCGGCGTATTCCAGCATAGGAGGAAACCTTGCCACATCCGCAGGCGGTCCTCACGCAGTAAAATACGGAACTACTCGTGATCATGTGTTGGGGGTAAAAGCGGTAACAGGAAAGGGCGAGAAAATTAAAACTGGTTGCTACACCACCAAAGGTGTGGTGGGCTATGATCTAACAAGGCTTCTGATTGGTTCTGAGGGGACATTAGCAGTAATTACGGAAGCAACACTGAAACTTACTCCTTTACCACAAGCTATTGGTGGGCTAGTTGCACACTTTCGTAATGCCTCAAGTTGTGCTGCAGCAATAGTCTCAATTATGTCTCTTCCTCAAGTCCCTAGTGCACTTGAATTTCTGGATAAAGGTTCACTTAATCTTATTCGCAGCCGTTCTCCAGAAATACTGCCGGATGATAGTGCTGCAATGCTGATGATCGAAGTTGACGGATCTTCTCGTGAAGTTAATGAGGCAAGTATTGCTATACTCTCAGCCTGCAAAAATGAAGGACTATTACAAGCTGAGCGAGTTACAGATACTGAAAATTTGTGGCAAATACGCAAGGCATTATCACCATTATTGCGGGATATTGCACCTAAAAAAATTAATGAAGATGTGGTGGTGCCGGTATCTACGCTGCCTGAATTTCTGAATGGACTTACTAAGCTAAGTTCACAATATCAGATTAGTAATGTTAATTTTGGTCATGCTGGAAACGGAAACATTCATGTGAATCTATTAGTAGACCCAGACAATACGAATGAAATGGATCGAGCTACAAGTTGCCTGAACGAAATTTTTGATTTGGTAATCAGCCTCAATGGCACACTATCAGGAGAGCATGGTATTGGAAGAGAGAAGCGTGCCTATGTTGACAAGGAGATTGATCCAACAACGATTAATTTAATGAAGAATATTAAACAGGTTTTTGACCCGAACAACATACTAAATCCAGGAAAATTATTTTTGTAAACCTAGAGTGAGTTGGGTCCATAAAGATTCATTAAAAGAAATGGCGCGTAGGATAGAGATTTCGGATACAGGTATTTGTCTTCGAATTAATTACCCTTACGAGGTTCTAAGCAATTCTAAAATATCATGGGAAATTATATCTATATTTGTATCGGTGTTCACATACAAACGAAGTTTTCCTTTCTGATCTAAAATATAAGTTCCTGCAGAGTGTTCCATTACGTAGCTATCCTGAGTTGCTTCCGTTTGCTTTTGGAAAGCAATTTTAAATTCCTTTGCGATATTTCTTGTAGCTTCTAGGTCTCCTGATAAGCCAAGGAAGTTAGGATTAAATGTAGATACATATTGTTTTAATAAGGCCGGAGTATCGTGCTCAGGGTCAACTGATATAAATAATACTTGAACGTGGTTACTATCTTTTCCAAGATTTTTTACGGCACCAGCAAGCTTAGCCATAATGCTTGGACATATATCCGGACAATTTGTGTAACCAAAAAATAGCACGATCACTTTGCCTCTGAAATCAGCCAGAGAACGAAGGTCTCCATTGTGATCAAAGAGTTTAAAGTCTCTGCCAAAGCTGGCATCTGTGATATCTGTAGAAAGAAAATCTGGCTCGACTTTACTATCGCAGCTTGATAAAAAAACAAGTGCTGATAACCCTACTAGAAGTGCTAGAAATCTAAAACACCTCATAATACTATTTAGAAGTAGAAATAATGATCAACCAGTAATGCTGTGAATAAAGCTGCTAGATAAAAGATCGAATAGCGAAAAGCCTTACGTGCAAGTTGATCACTATAATTCCGATAAATTTGTACTGCATAGTATAAAAATACGGCATCTAGAATTACTGCACTAATAAGATAAATTAACCCGCCCATTTGGGTGGCATATGGCAACAATGTGACTGCACAAAGTATAAAAGTGTAAAGAAGCACATGCAACTTGGTGAATTGATCGCCATGCGTTACTGGTAGCATCGGCATACCAACTTTAGCGTATTCATGTTTACGGTAGAGTGCAAGTGCCCAGAAATGAGGTGGGGTCCATGCAAAAATTATTAGGAATAAAAGCAGGGCATCAGCTGTGACTTCTCCCGTTACAGCTGTCCAACCCAATACTGGAGGCATTGCACCAGATGCACCGCCAATAACAATATTTTGTGGCGTTAGAGGCTTAAGTATTACTGTGTAAATAATGGCATAGCCGACAAACGTGAGTAGTGTAAGCCACATTGTTAGCGGATTCACCCACTGATGAAGCATGTACAGTCCACCTCCACCTATCAATGCAAGGAAAAAGAAGGTCTCTGGAGAACTTACTTCTCCCCTTGGTAGGGGCCTGCCGCGCGTCCGCGCCATAACTGAATCAATTTTTTGTTCCACCAAACAGTTTACCGCTGCTGCTGCACCAGCAACTAAAGCAATTCCTATGGTGCCATAGATTAGGGCATCTAATGGAACTGCACCTGGAACCGCAAGGAACATACCAATGAATGCAGTAAAAACAATGAGCGAAACAACCCGTGGCTTGGTTAGCCGATAAAATTGGTGCACTCGTGAAGCTGTATTTTGCCAAGTTATACTTGTACTCATAACGCGTCCTTATCCTATTCGTGAAACCTTAAGTAATCGCTTAATATCTTTTGCCATCTTAGCTGGATCAATATCTTTTGGAAAGCGCATCATCAAATTTCCTATTGGATCAATTATATAAATATGATCATGCTGAGACACTTTTGCTGGAATTTCTTTTAGCAGTTTACTCTCCTGGGCATTTATAAAAATTGTTCCCTTAAAGTCTTCTTTAATATCATTTTTTGGAGTCTTATTATCGTCGATCAACCAAACTCTTTCTATACGATCCATTTTCTTATTTTGCATAAGGCGTACCTGACGCATATAGTAGAGCTGCTCACGACATAGTTTTCCACATTCCCCGGAGTCTACAACCAGCATTACCCACTTTCCACGTAACTGACCAATATTAAATGCTTCGCCATTTGTTTTATGCAAGACAACATCTGGTAAAGCTTGTTCGACCTTGATCAGCTCTCCATAATTCACACTAGTTGAAGGTGCCCCCCAATAGAAGAGCATATAAGATAGCGCTATCGGCGCAATCATTACTGTCATCAACAAAGATAACTTTTTCTTATTGGTTTTTTGGGAGGATTCTTTTAACATTTAATACCAAATATAATATTATTATCGCAAATGCCATGGCGAACCACTGAAACGCATATCCTAAATTTCTGCTGGATCCTGAGTCAGGGCGGGTCCATGCCCGAAGCAGTCCATCCTTAACTTTATTTTCTTGCAATATTACTAATGGTTGCAGCTGAAGTCCTGTCGCTTCCCGATAACGATCTAGGTGGAGATTCTCCCATACCTTACCGGACACTGTTTCCGTAGATAGCTCCAAGGTTCTCATTGTTGGTGATTCTGCTATTCCTGATACCGTCACTTTGCCAGAAGGGGTAAGTATTTCAGGCAAATCACTTCGAGTACGACCTGCAGCTATCCATCCACGATTAATCAAAACGTGCATTGAGCTTTCATCTAACTTAACTGGCGTGATAATCTGATAGCCAGCCCTGCCTCTGTTTATCTTATTATCTAGATAGATCGTATGGCTTGGAACATACGTACCATGAACCTCAACCTTACGAAACTGATAGTTTTCTAGCTTAATTAGTGATGTTGGTATCGATACAACCGGTTCTTGTGAAAGCTGATTCAGCTTTTCCTGTTTATCATCTTTTTCTTGAGCTCTGGAAAGCTGCCAGTTGCCCAAATTTATCGTAAGAACAATAAAAAATATTGCAGCAACCGTGGGCCATAAACTGCACTTGAGCTGCCAACCTAAAATATTCATTGGTTTGAATACTAATCTCGGCTAAACTTCCGCCCAGAACCTAAATTTATAATACATTCGGGATTTAATTTGAAAATTATTGCAGTCCTATTTTTTCTTTTCATAGTTTATAGTCTTGCATCCGCTTTGTACTACATGGTTAAAGATGGAGGCCAAGGTACGCGAATGATTAGGTCTTTAACGTTACGAATTGGTCTATCAGTTATTCTATTTATTATACTGATGGCAGGTCATTATTTTAATATATTACCTGCCGATCAGTAGGCCCCATCAACTTACGTAGATAGTTTATTCCTATAATAAATAGACAAATACGAACAAACCTAGCCAAACTACATCCACAAAATGCCAATACCATGACACCCCTTCAAAACCAAAATGATGCTCTGGTTTGAAGTGACCAGCTAAAACTCTAAAATAAATTACTGTTAACATTATTGCGCCAAGAGTCACATGAAAGCCATGGAATCCGGTTAGCATGTAGAAGGTTGCACCATAAGCACCAGAAGTCATTTTAAGATTTAGCTCGGAATAGGCATGCATATACTCATAAGCTTGGCAACCAATAAAGAGAGCACCTAATGCTATCGTCAGAAACAGGCTCCATTTTAATTGGCTACGTTTATCAAGCTTAATCGCCCAATGTGCCCAAGTACATGTTAGACCAGAAGTTAACAGCAGTGCAGTGTTAAACGCTGGTAGACCCCATGCTCCCATCGGAGTAAATTGTTCTGTTATTCCTGGACCAGCTGTAGGCCACCCGGCTGCATACTCTGGCCATACTGAAGTCCCATAAGCAATTTCCATTTCACCAAGCCATGGCACTGATAACACCCGCATGTAGTATAGCGCGCCAAAGAATCCAGCAAAGAACATTACTTCGGTAAAAATAAACCAGCCCATACCCCAGCGAAAGGAGCTATCGACTTGCTTATTGAATTTACCACTTTCACTTTCTTTTGCTACGGTTCCAAACCAACCAAAGAGCATATAAATAAGGATTGCAAACCCGATTGCCAATGAAACATACCCGATTGGAAGCTTATTGACAGTAAATGCAGCTCCAAACCCCATAAAGAAAATGGCAATCGCCCCGGTAAGAGGCCAGGTTGAAGGCGTTGGAATATAGTAATGATTTGCTTCTTGGCTCATGCGTATTCTCCTGCGTATATTTTAATCAATTCTTAGTTTGTTATTAAGTTGACCAGTAATAATAAAATTCCTACAAATAGAGCGGCACCGATAATCCCACCGATTACTACTTGTTTCATTGTTAATGATTCTACATCAGCAGCATGATCTGTATTTTTTCGTATCCCAGAAAACGCCCAAAATACTGCTTTTGCAACTTGTACGTACCCGGCTTTAACGGGCTTTTTATCTTTTATTTTCAAATCTTACTTTTAGTGCTCTTATCCTCGTTAGAGGTAGTTCCATTACTAAGGCCAATTTCAAAAAATGTGTACGAGATAGATAGACTATCTATATCTCCCGGAAACTCTGGCTCAATTAGAAACTGTACCGGCATTTGCTTTACTTCATAAGGTTTTAACACCTGTTTTGTAAAACAAAAACACTCTAACTTTTTTATATACTGCGAAACCAATAATGGTGCATAGCTTGGAATCGCTTGTCCCGTAACCTCACGTGCCGAATTATTCGTAATTTCATACATTACTTCTACTAATTCACCGGGATGAATCTTAACTGTTGACTGCAGTGGTTTAAATTCCCATGGCAATCCACGGGTATTTGCATCCAACTGAACTGTCAGCATACGGCTTGTATCCACAAGCCTAGTTTCTTCTACTAATGTGTCTGGTTGTAGTAAGTTATTTAATCCCGCCACTTCACAAATCTTTTTGTAGAACGGAATCATTGCGTAGCCAAATGCAAACATTACTACTGCAAGTATCAGCAATTTCTTTAACATCACCAGGTTTGGCTGTAATGCATTCATCCCCAATGTGTATTAAAAAATAAACCCACAATTAACACTACAAGCGCCCAAAGAACCAGCGCAGTTTTAATATTTTTGCTGCGCTGACTCTTTGATTCTTTATTCATACTATTTTACCTTTGGAGGTGTTTCAAAGCTGTGATACGGTGCTGGTGAAGGCAAATCTGTAAACTCTAGCGTATCAGCACCTTCCCATACTTCGTCAGTTGCCTTTGGTCCACCACGTATACATTTAATTATGCAGTAGAGGAAAATTAACTGGCTGAAGCCGAAACCAAATGCACCTATGCTTGATATCATATTGAAATCAGCAAACTGCAACGCATAGTCTGGAACTCTCCGAGGCATCCCTGCTAGTCCCAAGAAATGTTGGACAAAGAAGGTAATATTAAAGAAGATCATAGAGCACCAAAAATGTGTTTTGGCCAGACCTTCGTCATACATGTTTCCAGTCCATTTTGGTAACCAATAATATGTACCGGCAAATAAGCCAAATAATGAGCCTGATACCAACACATAATGAAAATGAGCTATCACATAGTAGGTTTCTTGTAACACGATATCTACAGGTACGATTGCAAGAACTATGCCGCTAAATCCTCCAATAGTAAACAGGAAGATAAATCCAATAGAAAACAGCATCGGAGCTTCAAATGTCATAGAACCACGCCACATTGTGGCAGTCCAGTTAAATACCTTTACTCCGGTTGGAATCGCAATCAGCATAGTTGCATACATAAAGAACAGCTGGGCCGTAACTGGCATACCTACTGTAAACATGTGATGCGCCCAAACGACAAATGAAAGAATCGCAATGGATGATGTAGCGTATACCATCGAAGAATAACCAAACAGTTTCTTACGGGCAAATGTCGGAATAATCTGAGATACAATTCCGAAAGCCGGCAGAATCATGATATAGACTTCAGGATGCCCGAAAAACCAAAATATATGCTGGAACATGACTGGATCACCGCCACCTGCAGCATTAAAGAAATTGGTTCCGAACTGACGATCTGTTAGCAACATAGTTACCGCACCTGCTAGTACTGGCATAACTGCAAGTAGTAGATATGCGGTTATCAACCAAGTCCACACAAATAAAGGCATTTTCATCATTGTCATGCCTGGTGCGCGCATATTCAGAATAGTTGTAACAATATTGATTGATCCCATAATGGATGAAGCACCCAGTATATGAATAGCAAATATGGTCATATCCATACCCATACCCATCTGGATTGAAAGCGGCGGATATAGTGTCCAACCACCTGCAGCTGCTCCACCAGGTACAAAGAATGAACTAATCAATAATAGAGCTGCCGGTGGCAGTAACCAGAAACTCCAGTTATTCATACGGGCAAAAGCCATGTCCGGAGCACCGATCATCATTGGTATTTGCCAATTAGCAAAACCAACAAAAGCCGGCATAATTGCGCCAAACACCATTACTAAGCCATGTAGTGTGGTGAGTTGATTAAAAAATTCCGGCTCGACGATCTGTAATCCAGGCTGAAATAACTCAGAGCGAATAGTTAACGCCATTACACCACCCGTTAAGAACATCGCGAAGCTAAACCAGAGGTATAGCGTACCGATATCTTTGTGATTAGTGGTGGTTAACCAGCGCATGATTCCAGCGGGAGGGCCATGGTGCTCGTGTTCATGCCCTAGCTCATTATCTGGATGGTGTACTGCTGCCATAATATTCTCCTCGTTCCTTAATTTCTGAATGCTTTAATTTCTGAATGCTTTAATTTCTGACGGCTGCACTAGGTCACCCGTTGTATTGCCCCATGCATTTCGTTCGTAGGTAACTACTGCAGCAATGTCGACATCTGACAAATGCTTAAATGCAGCCATTGCAGAACCAGCCTTACCGTTTAATACCATTTTTATATGGTCAGCCTTAGGCCCAACAGCAATTTTTGATCCATCTAGCCCGGGAAATGTACCAGATATGCCCTTACCATTAGCCTGATGACAGGCGGCGCAATTACCGGCATATACTTTCTCACCGGTAGCCTTTAGCTCGTCCATTGTAAATTCTTTATTGACATCTACAGCCGGTTCCGCTGACTCTTGTTTCTGGCCAGCCACCCATTTTGAGTATTCTTCTTGCGCCAACACTTCTACAACTATTGGCATAAATGCATGTTCTTTACCACATAACTCTGAACATACACCTTTATATATTCCTGGTTTATCTGCTTTAAACCAGGCATCACGTATGAATCCTGGGATAGCATCCTGTTTAACACCTAGTTGCTGTACCGACCATGCGTGAATAACATCATTTGAAGTAAGAAGCATACGAACTTTTTTCCCAACTGGAACCACCACATTGTTATCAACTTCCCTTAAATAGTTTTCGCCCTTAGGAGCTTCATTTCTGATCTGCTCCCTTGGGGTAGATATTTTACTGAGGAATTTAATACCCTCTCCTTCCCCTTGTAGATAGTCATAACCCCACTGCCACTGATAGCCAGTAGCTTTAATAGTAATATCCGGCGTAGAAGTATCCTTCATATCAATAATTGTTTGTGTAGCAGGAAAGGCCATACCAAAGAGAATGAAGAACGGGATAATAGTCCAGATAATTTCAACGGTTGTACTATGGTGAAAATTCGCCGCTTTGAAACCTTTTGATTTTCTGTGAACAATTACAGAGTACAACATAGTCCCAAACACACCAATAAAAATCACCACACATATATACAGTACATACATATGCAGGTCATACATTTCAGTAGCAATTTGAGATCCTGCCGCTGGTAAGTTTACTGTGCTTAATATCCCATCAGTTCTCTCAGCTGCCGCCATGCTCGGGTATAGAATAAGTGTTGAGACCCACACCAGTATAGCCGTTACTTTGCTGCCCATAATTTCTCCCACTTAATTTCCCCACTTAAAATTTCTACTTTTTGTAGTGGAGAATATAATTTATTAATTTAATGTCTATTTTTATCTATTATTCTTATCGTTTGCCGGATTTAATATAGCTCTTTGAGCCCAATATTCTTCTTAACTTATCTGGCCACCTAGTTAAATAAATAACGGCGGATTTTATCACGCCGCTATTACTCGCACAAGAAGTTTGAGTATTTTATACTCGATATAAAATAACCCTATTTATATCGATGTCACTATTCTCACTTCAAATGAGAGAAACCTATTTGCCTGCAAGGATTGCACCTTTGATATTACTTCATTCTACTAATTACTAGAATGTGACGAATTGTCGCATTAATTTATCCAAAATTAAGTATTCTTGCGATGTTTAAATGGTAGAAATAAAGAATACGTTTTATCTTTTATTTGACATAATTTAAAATTATTGGCCTTATATAAGGTTAGGCGGCCCGCTAACTATCTTAGTTAGTTTGATTGCTCGGTTTTTTCTATATGGCTTTCTTAGTAAAAATGTAGACAGCTAATTTCTCTATTTTGTTCATAATATTTAGAAGGTGCTGTTTTTATGAATGTATTCATGCCTGAATCTCGTTAGGTGAATTTTAGCTGCCACCTAATTCATGTCTGGAGAAATTTTACTGTAGTAACTGCTTTTACGACTTTATTTTTAATCTTTGAGCAATAGCTTAAATACCAGCCATTTAATAATTATGTAATAACGAGGTTGATTCCATAATGAAATCACAAGGACAGCCTTGGATTTACCCAAATCCCCTATCAAGTGAGAATCTATGCTTTAATTTGCTCCAAATTAGTATGATTAATTGTTCTTTTAGATTAAAGGATTGTAATGGAAATAAAATCCAGAAAAGAGAAATATGATACCAATAAGCTTCATAAAAGATTAAGGCGTCTTGTTGGTACAGCCATCACAGATTTCAATATGGTTGAAGCAGGGGACAAGGTCATGGTGTGCCTATCCGGTGGCAAGGACAGCTATGCGTTGCTAGACATACTGCGGAATCTTCAGATACATGCGCCATTAAAATTTGAATTGATTGCCGTAAACCTGGATCAGAAGCAGCCTGGATTTCCCGAACATATATTGCCAGAGTATCTCGCTAAAATTGGCGTTCCTTTTCGTATAATTGAACAAGATACTTATAGTGTAGTAAAAAGGATCATTCCTGAAGGAAAAACCACCTGCAGTCTCTGTTCACGCCTAAGGCGCGGTGCGTTATATCGTGTGGCGAGCGAAATAGGCGCAACTAAAATTGCACTGGGCCATCATCGAGATGATATTCTTGAAACTTTGTTTCTTAATCTTTTCTATGGTGGCAAGCTTAAGGCTATGTCCCCTAAACTAATAAATGATAGCGGTCAGCACATTGTGATTCGTCCGCTTGCTTATTGTAAGGAAAAAGACCTAGAGGCTTATGCAGATGCTGAAGAATTCCCAATTATTCCTTGTAATTTATGCGGCTCACAGAAGAATTTACAGCGTCAGGTAATCAAAGATATGATGCAGGAATGGGACAAAAAATTTCCAGGAAGGCTGGAAACTATGTTTACTGCACTACGTAACGTACAACCCTCGCACTTAGTCGATAATGTACTTTATGATTTTCAAGGACTACGGATTGATAATGAAAATATGGCTGATAGCGCTGCCGTTATTGATCAAGTGTCATTTAATCCTAAGCATGAAGAAACAGAAATGATTAAATAATACTTCAATCTGAGCTCAAGCTATTGATGAAACTTCATGCTAGGACTCCAATAGGATGCCTTAAGCCTTATATACTTCAAAGCCAGATATTTCGTATAAAATTTATTCTTAACCACTTCCCCGTCTAGCTTGTTAGTACAGAGCAGGTTAAATCTGTTCTGTACTTATACCAAACAATTTTGTTTCGGCGTGTCCGTCGGCTCATGTTGTCTTAAAGCCCATTGCACATGCTCACGAACCATAGGCGAGTCATCGTTATAGCGAGCTTTTAATGCATCAGAGATATTTTTGGAAGATGAAGCATTACCTAATCCTACTGCCAAATTACGAAGCCATTGTTCATGCCCGATTCGACGGATTGGACTGCCAGCAAGCCTAGTATCAAACTCTTCTTTACTCCAGCTAAATAACTCAACTAGGGATTCGTTATCCAGGCCATTGCGTACAGAAAAATCGCTTTCTCCGGTAACCGCAGCATATTTATTCCAAGGACAAATCAGCTGACAATCATCACACCCATAGACCCGGTTTCCAATTAGGGGGCGCAAAGACTCCGGGATACTGCCTTTATTTTCGATAGTAAGATAGGAGATGCATCGCCTTGCGTCTAATCGGTAGGGCCCTATGATGGCCTTAGTAGGACATATATCGATACATTTCGTACAAGTACCGCAGTGGTTATCGGTAGGATTATCTACAGGTAGCGGCAAATCGGTATATATTTCTCCAAGGAAAAACATTGAACCAGCTTCACGCGAGAGCAACAAAGTATGCTTCCCGCGCCATCCAAGGCCAGACCTTTGCGCCCACTCCACTTCCATAACCGGAGCGCTATCAGAAAATACACGGTAGTTACAATGGCCTATTTGCGCAGTTATTTTATCAGCAAGCTTTTGTAATCGACCACGTAATACCTTGTGATAATCTCGGCCAAGAGCATAGCGAGATATGAATGCTTTCTCGCTATCTTCCATTACTTGCCAGCTATTCCTTGCTTTAGGTGGCGAATAATTCATCCGCACCGAAATTACTCGTAGT
>CAJQRL010000042.1 GCA_905612245.1 uncultured Nitrosomonadaceae bacterium
GCTTGATTTGCGACGCAGCCAGAAGAAGCCTCCAATGCCTCCTGCACCTAACAACAGAGCAATCTCAAACATACCAATACCAGAACTGCCATGGCCGCCGCCTTCACCAACATGCAAAGGAAGAGTAACTGCTGTAACCATTTTGCCATTCTCTTCAATCTCTAATAGCATATTATACTGACCCAATTCAGTAAAATTCATTCCAAAATTAATAGTCCCAGACGTATATTTTTCTGGAGGTTTGGACATGATAGTTTTATTCTGCCCCCCTTCTACTAAGACTAGACGAATACCAATTGGTATTACACGGTACTTATTACCCTGAAGGTCAACCGTTACAAAATGTTCGCCTATATTTGGCACATGCTTACAATGGGCCATTGTCGGTGGAAGCGCCCCCTTTGGTTTTTCATAGACACTGTAATTTAAAGGGATAGGACCTGTTTTTATATTACAGTCATCGCCCGAAGCATGGCCCATATGACCAATCATTAATTGCCCGTAAGCTGGCAGCGCCATCATTGATATCAGCACAGCGCTCCATTTTAGATGCAAAGTCCATCCATATGCTTTATTCATAGTGTCTCCATAATTTTATATTTTGATCAACCAGTTGTTCTGCGGCATTACTGAGCAGTTTAATCGGACGATTGTATCGCAATTAAATCAAGAATGGGAGCGGCTTATAGGAATGAGGCATAGCAAGTTACAGATAACAAACAGGAGTCTCAACTATTTTAGTAGGCACAGAACACAAATTCTTTGAAAAGACTCATAAATTTCTTAGGGGGCAGAATTAATTTACATGGTTGCAGCATAAGTTTTGTTTAGCGGGGAGTTAAGATTAAGCGGTCTTGCTTTAAGAACTTGTGCGTCAGTTATAATAGGGTCCTTTAATAAACTATAAGTTGGGCCTAACATAGCTCAAAATAACGATATTGGACAATATAGAATCGGAAACTAACGTCTCAACGCACGACATTTGTGTGCTGTATGGCGAAGAAATATTAGCTTCGCAGTTATCTCATGTTGAAAGCAAGGGATATGATTTTGCGCCCCCATTTAAGGTAATGACGATCCAACTTTATTTAATAGGGGTTATGTGGCGCCATGGCGAAGGCTTGGATTCAGTATCAAATCCACGTGAGCATGCGATGGAATCATTACATAAAATGCTGCTAAAAACCGGCATGAGTAATAAAAATGCAGGGAAACGAATTGTACTTTTAAAAGACCTTTCTCGGGAAGAAGATAGTAGCGAGACACTTGCTGTAACTGCTGGTTATGAGGCTAAAGAGGATGACAATAGCTTGGACATGATATTTGATGAGTATCGTGATGAAACGCGTGTTTCCGGAGCTCTCTGGCGCTTTTATAGCCGGGGTAAAAAATTCATGCTCCTTGGCGGAGGGGGCGTTGGGTTTCTGGCGTTATTTTTTTCAAAGATATATTCGCCATCAAGTAGTCTAATGAGTGTGCTGACATTGGGATTACTTGCTGCCGCATTGGTTGTGGTGCCAACATTTATCATTGGAGCTTTGATATATCGGGCAAAATACAAAAAATAATTTAGCTAATCTTCGCCGCAGTCTTGATTTTAATTTTGAGTTGTTTGCGGTTTTTTTCTCAATATTAAGACCTAGAATTGTTCCTCTGACAGGATCAATGGCAAGGTTGGGCGCTGCGATCTAAAAATTAGAATTACTTAGAAACCTGACGATTTAGAGAAAATTATGAGTGCTGTGATTATAGATGGTAAGGAAATCGCCAAAGCGCTACGAGCTGAATGGAAGACTCGTGCTGAGCAGTTAAAAGAAAAGGGTATACAACCAGGATTGGCAGTGATTATTGTTGGGGATAATCAGGCCTCCGGTATTTATGTACGTAACAAGGTAAGGGCCTGTAGTGAAACCGGCATATATTCGGAAGTACACGAATTCTCTGAAAGTACTGATCAGAGTGAGGTTTTACATTGTATTCAAGAGTTAAATAAAAACCACAGAATACATGGCATATTAGTGCAGTTACCATTACCACGACACTTTGAAGACAAAAAAATAATTGCTTCTATCGGAGTGGAAAAAGACGTGGATGGCTTCCATTTAAACAATATAGGTGCACTTGTTACCGGTTATGCTGTATATCCACCCTGCACGCCCTATGGTGTGATGAAAATGCTGGAGAAAAATAGTATTCAGATTGAGGGGCAGCATGCAGTAGTGGTAGGGCGCAGTAATATTGTTGGTAAACCAATGGCGCTGATGTTGTTGGAGAAAGGTGCGACCGTTACTATTTGCACATCAAAAACAACCAACCTAGAAGAGCACACGAGACGTGCAGATATTTTAGTAGTCGCTACTGGCAAGCCGAGAATGATTACAGCTGAAATGGTTAAGTCTGGTGCAACGGTTATAGATGTGGGTATAAATCGTATGCCGGATGGTAAATTAGCAGGTGACGTTGATTTTGATACTGTTAGAGAGAAAGCAGGATATATCACACCCGTGCCAGGTGGAGTAGGGCCAATGACAATAGCCATGTTACTTTGTAATACCATTGAGGCGGCAAGGCGTATTCAATCCGAAATTGTGTCAGAAATTAACACGGGTAAGTGATACGTAATAACTATAAGGTAGAAACATGGAACATACGCCGGATATTGACCCAGAGGAAACTCAGGAATGGCTTGATGCGCTAGACTCTGTAATGGCTCTTGAGGGAACAGAGAGAGCACATTATTTACTGGAGAAACTGGTAGAAAAAGCCCGTGGATCTGGAGCCTATCTTCCTTACAGTGCCACTACTGCATATATAAATTCTATCCCTCCTGGTAAAGAAGAAAAATCTCCTGGGGATCATGCCCTTGAACACCGTATCCGTTCTTACGTCCGTTGGAATGCCATGATAATGGTATTACGAGCGAACAGAAAAACAAATGTTGGTGGTCATATTTCTACTTTTGCATCTGCTGCAACACTTTACGATGTGGGCTATAACCATTTTTGGCATGCTGCGAGCAAGAATCATGGGGGTGACTTAGTACTCGTACAAGGACACTCTTCTCCAGGAATTTATGCGCGTGCTTTTATGCTGGGAGAGCTAACTAAGGAGCAACTGGATAATTTTCGCCGTGAGGTAGGGGGTAAAGGCCTGTCTTCCTATCCACACCCGTGGTTAATGCCTGATTTTTGGAGATTCCCGACAGTATCAATGGGATTAGGGCCGTTGATGGCTATCTATCAGGCTCGTTTCATGAAATATCTTGACAGTCGAGGCTTAGCAAAGACCGAAGGCCGTAAAGTCTGGGCTTTTATGGGCGATGGCGAAATGGATGAGCCGGAGTCATTAGGTGCAATTTCATTGGCGTCACGCGAGAATCTAGATAACTTAATATTTACTGTTAACTGCAATCTTCAGCGTCTTGATGGACCTGTGCGTGGCAACGGTAAGATTATTCAAGAGTTGGAAGGTTGTTTTCGTGGGGCTGGTTGGAATGTTATCAAAGTAATTTGGGGTTCTTATTGGGACCCGCTGTTAGCAAAAGATACGAAAGGGTTACTACAAAAAAGAATGATGGAGTGTGTTGATGGTGAGTATCAAACATTCAAATCTAGAGATGGTTCGTATGTTCGGAAGCATTTCTTTGGGAAATATCCAGAATTGCTGGAAATGGTAGCCAATATGTCTGATGACGATATTTGGAGACTAAATCGCGGGGGTCACGATCCTCACAAGGTATATGCGGCATATGCTTCTGCAGTAAATCATACTGGGCAACCAACAGTGATACTTGCGAAGACGATTAAAGGTTATGGCATGGGCGAAGCAGGTGAAGCCCAAAACATTACTCATCAGCAAAAGAAAATGGGTACTATTTCTCTAAAATCATTTCGCGACCGCTTTCACTTACCTGTTCCAGACAATGAAATAGAAGACTTGCCATATCTTATGTTTGAAGAAGGTTCGCCAGAGTTAGCGTATATGAAGGAGAAGCGTAATGTGCTGGGAGGCCTTCTTCATAAAAATCAACGGCAGAATACAGAGGCACTACAAATACCAGCCTTATCAGCGTTTGATGCATTGCTTAAGGCTAGCGGTGAAGGACGGGAGTCTTCTACTACCATGGTATTTGTTCGCATACTGAATATCTTGGTAAAAGATAAAATTATTCGAAAAAGAATAGTGCCGATTGTTGCAGATGAGTCGCGTACGTTTGGCATGGAAGGGATGTTCCGGCAATTGGGTATCTGGTCTTCAAAAGGACAGCTCTATACGCCAGAGGATGCTGATAAACTGATGTATTACAAAGAAGATAAAGATGGACAGATCCTGCAGGAGGGGATTAATGAGGCCGGAGCTATGTCGTCATGGATAGCAGCAGCAACTGCTTATAGTACCCATGGCGTACAGATGATACCTTTCTTTATATTTTATTCAATGTTTGGATTTCAACGTATTGGTGATCTTGCTTGGGCAGCAGCTGATATGCGTTGTCGCGGTTTTTTGATGGGGGGAACTGCTGGGCGTACTACTCTGAATGGAGAGGGCTTACAGCATGAGGATGGACATAGTCATTTACTTTCTTCGACTATTCCTAATTGTATATCTTACGACCCCACATTTTCTTATGAGCTTGTAGTTATTATCCAAGATGGCATGCGCAGAATGTATCAAGAGCAGGAAGATGTGTATTACTACATAACCGTAATGAACGAAAATTATTCTCACCCAGAGATGCCTAAAGGTTCAGAAGAAGGAATATTGAAAGGCATGTATTTATTTCGTGAGGGTAGTGAAGAAAGAGAGAAAAATTCAAATCTAAGGATACAATTGCTTGGTTCCGGAACTATTCTACGTGAAGTTATTGCTGCGGCAGATATCTTGAAAAAAGAATATGGGATTATTTCTGACATATGGAGTGTTACTAGTTTTAATGAGTTACGTCGAGAGGCATTAGATGCAACACGTTGGAATATGTTGCATCCTGCAGAGAAGCCAAAAAAATCTTATGTAGAATCGTGTCTGGAGAAGCGGGAAGGGCCCGTAGTCGCGGCAACAGATTATATGAAAATTTTTGCAGATCAGATACGTGAATTTGTACCAGGAAAATACAAAGTTTTGGGGACTGATGGTTTTGGACGTTCTGATACACGTGAAAAATTACGCCAGTTTTTCGAAGTAGACCGCTACTATGTTACTGTGGCTGCACTTAAATCTTTGGAAGAAGATGGCAAGATATCGTCGGAGAAAGTAGTGGAGGCGATAAATAAATACAACATTGATCCAGATAAACCAAATCCGATCAAAGTATAAAGATTTTAGTCTGTAGAATAATTGTTGACCTCTAAACATTGATGTACAGGTGAAGGATAAAGTGTGGCAGAAGTTAAACAGGTATTAGTTCCCGATATCGGTGATTTTAAGAATATTCCTATAGTTGAGTTGCTGGTGAAACCAGGAGACGAAATTAAGAAGGAGGAAGCTCTGATTTCATTAGAATCTGACAAGGCTACAATAGAAATACCTTCTCCTTTTGCAGGGATAGTCAAAGAAGTAAATGTTAGAGAAGGTGACAGGGTTTCTGAAGGAGCCATCATTTTAGAAATGGAAATTAATCAAACCGATAGCTTGGTTAAGGCCTCTCCCCCATCTAAACAAGCTAGTTCTCCTGCTGCTCCTGTAGAAATTATTTCTAATTCAGATCGGACCATTAGTTCGCGGCCGGAAACTAAGCCGGCCACCCTCATGCAATCAAGTGAGACTTCTTTTGCTATGGCACACGCCGGCCCATCCGTCCGACGCTTTGCTAGAGAGTTGGGCGTGAATCTTAATTTAGTAAGTGGCAGCGGTAAGAAAAAACGCATACTTAAAGATGATGTAAAGGCCTATGTCAAGGTTGAGATATCGAAATCATCTAGTAGCAGTAATAATTCGGAATTAAATCTATTGTCATGGCCTGAGGTTGATTTCGCTAAATTTGGGCCGATAGAATTAAAGCCATTATTACGTATCCAAAAGATGTCAGGTGCGAATTTACACCGTAACTGGGTAATGATCCCTCACGTTACTCAATTTGATGAGGCGGATATTACCGAGCTTGAGGCCGGAAGAAAGAAATTCAATAAAATTAAGCAGAAAGATGGAGCCAAACTAACGATATTGGCTTTCTTGATGGAGGCGACAGTAGCCGCACTAAAGGAGTTCCCTAATTTTAATTCCTCACTTGGTGGAGGAAGCGACAACATAAACCTGGTAATTAAAAATTACTACCACATAGGTTTTGCGGTTGATACCTCGCATGGGTTAATGGTTCCTGTAATCCGGGATGCGGATCAGAAAAAGACAGTGACTATTGCAGAAGAAATGGGAGAGCTTGCAGAACGTGCGCGTGAAGGAAAATTAAAACCTGCTGAGATGCAGGGATCTAGTTTTACTATTTCCAGTCTTGGGGGTATCGGAGGGACAGCTTTTACGCCCATTATCAATGCGCCAGAGGTTGCTATTCTTGGTGCTTCCCGTGCAAATATTAAACCGGTATATTGTGATGGTAAGTTTGTTCCAAGATTAATATTGCCATTGTCGCTGTCATATGATCACAGAGTAATTGATGGTGCATCAGCTGCACGTTTTACTACATATATTAGTAAGGAACTTGCCAATATGTCTAAGGTACTTTCGTGAGAAAGAGCTTTTACAGTATTAAGGAATTTAATAGAAGAATGACATTAATCGGGGCTCTTTTCTCATTTCTATATTTCTTTCGCCTAAGGTTCGATGTCTAATTCCGGGTCTCCTCTTGTTGGTATTTTTGGGGGAACTTTTGATCCCATACACTATGGTCATCTAAGAATAGCTGAAGAAATTGTAGAAACTGTCGGTCTACAAAAAATGTATTTTGTACCTGCTGGCATGCCAAGATTGCGGCATTCTCCTGCGGCATCGCCAAAACACCGAGTAGAGATTGTACGTTTAGCAATTCAAAAAAATCCAGCTTTTGTCCTGGATGATCGTGAAATTTATCGTGATGGTGTTAGTTATAGCATAGACTCGGTACGTGAATTTAAGCAGGAGTTTGGGGAAGAAGTTAGGCTATGTCTTGTATTGGGAGTAGATGCTTTTATAAAGCTTTCGAAGTGGAATAATTGGAAAGAGCTTTTTAATTTATGTCATTTTATAATCTCTACCCGTCCAGGATATATTCTGACCTCAATTAATGAATTATTACCAAAAGAGTTGAGAGAAGAGTGTTCTCAACGATGGGTATCTAGTGCTGAAAGTTTAAGAAAAGATACCAGTGGCTTGATCTTTATTGCATCGACAACTATGCTGGATATTTCTGCAACAAGTATCCGCGCAGATATTTCTGTTGGGAGAAGTGTACGGTATTTAGTTCCTGACATAGCAATAAATTATATTTCAGCAAATAAATTGTATTTATAAAACATATGAATCTAAACCAGCTAGTTAAAATTACCATCTCTGCATTAGAGGATATTAAAGCAAGTGATATAGAAATATTAGACGTGACAAAGAGGAAAACCATCTTTGATCGTATGATAATTGCAAGTGCAACTTCAACTCGCCAAGCAAAAGCTATGGCAAATAATGTGCATGATAAAGTAAAAGAATCAGGAGGTGTGTCTTATGGTACAGAAGGAGAGACTTCCGGGGAATGGGTGTTGGTAGATTTAGGGGATGTACTAGTACATATAATGTTACCAGATGTACGCACGTATTATGATCTTGAAGGACTATGGGGTGAATTAGAAACGGGGGCGGTAGAGCAGCAGGGAACTGCTGATCAATCTAAAGATAACTCTGTCTTGGGATTAAATAGATTATTGGCTAATTGAGTAACTTGAAATGCTTTTATTATGAAATTATTCATCTTGGCGGTAGGCAACAAAATGCCAAAATGGGTGGATGATGGTTTTGCAGATTATGCAATGCGCATGTCACAAGAGGTGACAATAGAGTTACTAAAAATTAAGCCGGAGAAACGTAGTAAAAATATAAAAATTAGCCAGTTGCTTTGTGCTGAAGCTAAACGTATTCATGCAGTGCTACCACCAAAATGTCGTACGATTGTAATGGATGAGTCTGGTAGACATTGGAGTACGGTCAAGTTAGCTGATTCTATTTCCAGTTGGATGAGAAATGGAGGAGATACTGCTTTCATTATTGGTGGTGCTGATGGGCTAGACCTAGAAATTAAAAAATCTGCAGATGAAGTCTTAGCATTATCTGCGCTAACTCTGCCACATGGTTTGGTACGCGTATTGCTAGCAGAACAGTTATACCGTGCAGTATCACTTATTAAACAGCACCCGTATCATCGGAAATAATTTAAATGACCCTTCCTTCAATAAACCAGATTTATGTTGCTTCTCATAGCCCTCGTCGCCGTCAGCTATTAAAGCAGTTCAGGGTAAATTTTGAAATGCGACCGGTTAGTATTGATGAAACACTTGAGAAAGGAGAAACTCCAGTTGATTATGTTCGCCGCATGGCCCGAGCTAAAGCAGAAATGGGATGGCTGCGGTTAATACAGAGAGGATTGCCTTTGAGGCCACTGTTGGCAGCTGCTACTGTAGTAGTGCTCAAGGGTAAAATTATTGGTAAGCCGGACAACCTAGTTCAGGGAAGAAAGATGTTGAGTACCCTTTCAGGGAAGACTCACAAAGTATTGACAGCAGTGACTGTTATTGCAAAGAATAAGATAGAAGAATCCTTATCTACCACCACAATAAAATTTCGTGATATTAATCAGAGTGAAATAACCAGTTATCTTAATGGTAGTGAATGGAATGACAGGGCGGGTTCCTACGAAATTCAAGGGAAAGCGGCAGTTTTCATAATAAAAATATCAGGAAGTTATAGCGGCGCATTGGGATTGCCGATTTTTGAAACAGCGCAGTTATTAGAAAAATTTAATATAAAAATATTTCACCATCCTGATAAGTAACAGTCCTTAGTGTTTCATATATATGAGTAAAGAAATTCTTGTAAACATAACCCCACAAGAGACCCGTGTTGCAGTGATAGAACAGGGAGCCGTTCAAGAATTGCATATTGAGCGCGCTAGTAGTCTTGGTAAGGTTGGAAATATATACAATGGCCTTGTTAGACGGGTGTTACCCGGAATGCAATCTGCTTTTATTGATATAGGTCTTGATCGTGCTGCTTTTTTGCATGTGGCTGATATTTGGGGAGCTCGTCAGGATGGAGTGGCTGTCGATAAACCCATAGAAAAACTATTACATGAAGGTGAAGATATTTTGGTCCAGGTTATTAAGGATCCGATTAGCAGTAAAGGTGCCCGGTTATCTACTCAGATTAGTATCGCTGGGAGAATGTTGGTGTATCTTCCACAAGAATCTAATATTGGTATTTCCCAGCGTATTGAAGACGAAAATGAGCGTGAGTTACTTAGAGAAAAAATGCAGGTACTTACAGCTGATGAGAAAGGCGGGTATATAGTTCGCACAATGGCAGAAAATGCAAGCGAGCATGATCTACAAACAGACATAAAATATCTTGGCAAGCAGTGGTTAAATATTCAAGATCAGTTCTTAACTGCCTCCTCATCGGCACTAATTTACCAGGGATTAAATTTAAGTTATAGAGCTTTACGTGATTTTGTGACTGATGACACAGTTCGTATTTTAGTAGATTCCCGTGAGACATTTCAGAGAATGGCTACATTTGCTGATGAGTATATGGCGAATGTTAAAGGACGGCTAGAACATTATGCCGGAGAGCGTCCGTTATTTGACCTGAAGGGAGTAGAAGATGAAATAGAGAGGTCTCTAGCAAGACGAGTGAATTTAAAATCTGGAGGTTATCTGATCTTTGATCAGACGGAGGCGTTAACTACCGTTGATGTTAATACAGGTGGATTTGTTGGTATACGAAATTTTGACGATACGATTTTCAAAACTAATCTTGAAGCAGCCCAAATAATTGCACGTCAGTTACGATTGCGAAACCTGGGTGGGATCATTATCATAGATTTTATTGATATGGAGAATGAAGAACATAGAAATTCTGTTCTTACGGAATTTAAGAAAACTTTATTGAAAGACCGAACAAAAATGACTGTTAACGGTTTTACAGCATTGGGTCTTGTAGAGATGACGCGTAAACGTACCAGAGAAAGCCTTGCACATACGCTGTGTGAGCCTTGTCCAACTTGCCAGAGTCGTGGAGAGGTGAGGACAGCACAAACAATCTGTTATGAAATTCTACGCGAATTACTGCGAGAGTCTCGCCAGTTTGATCCCCGTGAATTTCGTATTCTGGCATCACAACAGGTAATTGACTTGTTTCTTGATGAGGAGTCAGAAAGGCTTACTCAACTTGGAGATTTCATTGCAAAACCAATTAGCCTGCAAGTTGAAACGACTTATGCACAAGAACACTATGATGTAATACTTATGTAGCCTAGATAAAACCAGCTACAACCAAGAATTATATTAGAGTAGTGTTTATTGCCAATGACTCGATGTATAAATTTTAGCGGTTAAATAATTTTCTATAAAATTTTAAATTTAATTAGCCATAATTATTTTCTCAGTAACGGGAGTAGAGACTAAATCCACTGGTGTAATATCAAAGGAAGGATTGGAATCATTTTTGATGCTGATCAATTATATTTTTTACCAGATATTATTTCATCAGGATTTATTTTTCCCAAAGGAATGTCTTTATTACTTTTAGTAGCTAGACTCAATCTCCTTCAAATTTACAGAGAGAGAAGACTTTTTGACCTTGTTTTTCTAGCCGAGAACTACCGCCCAGATCAGGCAGATCGACAACAAAACAACATTCCACAATCTTGCCACCCATAGCATTAACAAGATTAACGGCAGCTTCTGCTGTGCCTCCAGTCGCTATCAAATCATCAACAATAAGTATGTGCTCTCCCTGAGATATGGCATCTACATGAATTTCAATACAGTCGGTACCATATTCCAATTTATAATCTTGACTACGGGTCTTTGCCGGTAGCTTCCCTTTTTTACGGATTGGTACAAAGCCGACTCCAAGTTGGAATGCAAGTGCCGCACCAATGATAAATCCACGCGCTTCTATTCCTACTATTTTATCAATTTTTACATCAGTATAATGATTAACAAATTCGTTGATGGTAGTGCGAAAACCTACGGGATCTTTTAATAGTGTTGTAATGTCCCTAAACATTATTCCTTGTTTTGGATAATGTGGGATGGTCCTAATTCGTGATTTAATGGGCATAATTTTATTCCGGAAAATGAGAGTTGATTAATAGAAGAGTTACTATAAAGAGATAGCTCCGAGTCCGAGAAAAGTTTTAAGAAATGGCAGCTATAAAATATTTTACTGGAAAATTACTTTATCAAAATAATTTGTGACGGTCTTAATCGTAACTCAGGAGAAATAAGCTGCAGTTTATTTATCTGCCTAACCCCCAAAAAGATCTGGTTCAATTTTCTGCTGTTATGTTTCATAGTATTCAGAGCTGTTGTTGTCTAATGATAGTATAGAGCACACTGTATTTAAACCTCCTTACTATTGTGCTAATTTATCTTGATACATATTCTGTCGATGGCTTTATGGTTGATAACGGTGCGATTGGAATTTCACAATTATAGTTCAGTATACTAGACAAAAATATTGTTGAATAGCTTCCTGCTATGATTGAATAAGCGGTTTTTTTGGAGAGAATTTTATTGATAGGAAAATTTATTTCGATAGTATTATTTTCAGTAATAGTATGTCTCGCAGAACATGAAATTTGACGAATACATATAATTTATTTATGACGTAAACGATCGAAGTGAAACTATTCTTATGATTAAATTATTGTGACCCCTGAATATTGGGAGCAAGCTACTAAGGAGCTTGTTAAAAATGATCAGGTAATGGGTAACCTTATATTGGGCATCAAGGGAACCATGCTACATTCACATGGTGATGCATTTACTACACTGGCGCACTCTATTGTTAGCCAGCAGATTTCTGTAAAAGCAGCAGAGAGTGTCTGGCATAGACTAATTGTTAGTGTCCCAGAAATGATACCGCAAGCAGTTTATAACTTAGAAAATGATATAGTAAGAGGCTGCGGTTTATCACAAAGAAAAACAGATTATTTGCAGGATCTGTCATTGCATTTTATAAAAAATGATTTAAACGAAACAATTTGGCATGAAATGGATGATGAATCTATTATCCTAGAATTGACAAGGGTGAAAGGAGTTGGACGCTGGACTGCTGATATGTTTTTGATTTTCCATATGTTACGCCCGAACATATTTCCAATAAACGATTTCGGCCTAAAACGAGCGTTAAGCATACAATATAATGACGGTAAACCTGTAAGTAAGAAGGAAATGTATATAATTTCTGATCTATGGAGGCCGTGGCGTTCTGTGGCAACGTGGTATTTGTGGCGCAGCCTAGATCCGTTACCAGTAGAGTACTGATTTCGTTTGACCTATTTTTTTGTTATTACTGAATAAATAAATAAAGTTATACATCTAAATAAATAGATATTTGCAACTAATTTGCTTGTACGTTCGAAAAAAATATTGTCGGAGTAGGGGTTGTAGAGTTTCTAATTATTGAACGACGTTGGATCAACGAGGAGTATATTTAATAGAATTATTCCATTCTATAAGAATTTATTTTATTCTATAAGCATCCCATCAACTAATTGTAATGTGCGACCAGTTTGTTTGGATAGAAATGGATCATGAGTAACAATGATAAGGCTTGCGCCAGAATCATGGTTAAGATCCAACATTAATTTAAAGACTTCGCCGGCAGTATGTCGATCAAGATTACCGGTAGGTTCATCAGCAAGGATGCACGCTGGCTTAGTAACTAAAGCACGGGCAATTGCTGCGCGTTGACGTTCCCCACCTGAAAGCTCTCCTGGCGTATGAGACATGCGATGGTTCAGGCCAACCTGAGTTAGCATATTTGCCGCACGATCATATGATTCACCACTGTTAATCTTTCGGATTAACAGTGGCATAGCAACATTTTCTAGGGCACTAAATTCTGGTAGCAAATGATGGAACTGATAAATAAAACCAAGTGACTGATTTCGAAGCCGGCATCTCTCCTCTTCATTTATAGAAGAAATGCTTTGGCCCATAATCTGGATGTCTCCAGCAGTGGGCGCATCTAGCCCGCCAAGAAGATGCAGTAATGTACTCTTTCCGGAACCAGATATACCAACAATAGAAAGGGATTCTCCTGCTGCTATATGTAAATCTATACCCATTAATACAGGCACTTCCAGTTCCGCCTGAAAATAACTCTTATGTAAATTACTGCAAGAAATAATCTCTTTACTCATATCTTAGTGCTTCTGCAGGATTAACCTTAGATGCTCGGTAGCTAGGATAGATCGTTGCTAGAATAGTTAACCCAAATGATAAAATTGCAACTGTCACTATGTCTACAAGATGAGGGTCTGATGGAACCTCGCTTATGTAATAAACTTCACGTGATAAAAACTGAACATTAAATAAATATTCAATAGATGCAATGACCGAGTCCACATTGAATGCCAGTAATACTCCTCCCAATACTCCCAGAATCGTACCAAGAAAACCGATTAATGTTCCTTGAATAATAAATATTTTCATGATACTTCGTGGGCTTGCTCCAAGAGTACGGAGAATTGCAATGTCAGATTGTTTGTCTGTTACGGCCATTACCAGGGTTGAAACAATATTAAAAGCAGCTACTAGAATGAGTAATGCAAGAATAAGGGAGAGCATCCGTTTTTCAATCTGGATTGCACGAAAATAATTTGCATGCTGGCTTGTCCAATCACTAATGAATGTGGTATCAGAAATCATTGGGAGCAATTCTTGGACCACTTGTTTTGATTGAAATAAATCTTTTAATTTAAGCCTAACACCTGACACCTGAGTATTTTCCATTCGATATAGCTTCTGTGCATCTGCCATATGGATTAATACTAATGTCGAGTCATATTCAAAATGACCTGCCTTGAAAATACCGGTAATGGTGAATTGTTTAAGGCGTGGCAATATCCCTACTGGTGTCATTTGTCCTTGCGGGGATATTAATACGATCTTGTCTCCCTTTGACGCGCCTAAGGATTGCGCTAGTTCTGCACCAACAACGATACCAAACTCCCCAGATACGAGGTTATTTAGTTCTCCACTTATCATCATCTGTGAGAAATCAGCAACCTTATCCTCCTTACTCGGCAAGACACCGCGTACTAATACCCCACGTACAACCTGGTTGAACGAAACCATACCTTGTGCACTAACGTATGGGGCAGCGGCCTCTACTTGTGAGTGTTTAATCGCCTCATTTGCTACTCCCTGCCAGTTAGATAATTTCTCATTAACACCACTAATCTGGATATGTGATGCGACACCTAAGATGCGTGTTCTTATTTCTTCCTGAAATCCGTTCATAACTGACATCACCGTGATCAGAGCTGTCATGCCAAGTGTGATACCTAGAAGAGAGATTAACGAGATAAAGGAAATATAATGATTGCGGCGTTTAGCACGCGTGTAGCGGAGACCAATAAATAATTCATAGGAAAGCACAGACAATACACCTAAGTATAAGAAAGAGGTTTAGAGCTTGCTGCATTCTGTCGATGCTTCACAAAACATCGAATAAACAGGATGATCATTGTTCAGTTTTAATTTTTACGACTTACGATACTCGCATGTCGGTTTCACACATTCCACATAAAGTGACAACGAATGTTCCCGAATGATAAAGCCTCTATCTTTAGCGATCTGAACTTGACGGTTTTCAATCTCTTCGTCATAAAATTCACCAACATGGCCGCACTGTATGCATACAAGATGATCATGATGATCGCCCCGATTAAGCTCAAATACAGCCTTACCACTTTCAAAGTGGTGGCGTTTCAAAACTCCAGCTTGCTCAAACTGTGTCAGGACACGATAAACGGTAGCAAGGCCGATATCTTCTCCTTCGCTTATCAAAGAACGATATACATCTTCTGCTGACAGATGCTGTATCACAGTATTTTCAAATAAACTTAGTATTCGTAACCTTGGAAGCGTAGCCTTTAGGCCCATAGTTTTAAGATCGGTTGGCTTGTTCATAGTTATATCCGCCCAACAAATTAATTACTGTATCATATAATGCTAAATCTGCTTTGAAAACATATGTTACCGCGATGCATGCAAAAAAAATTACGCTGCTTATTTTATTACTTATAACCGGGTGTTCTTCAATACCGTCTGTACTCTATAAATTAGATGTGCAGCAAGGAAACATTATAACTCAGGAAATGGTTGATAAATTAAAGCCTGGTATGAGCAAGTCGCAGGTCCGTTTCGTACTTGGCACAGCATTAATTGACGATGTATTCCATACAGATCGCTGGGATTATGTTTATCGACTCGTACAACATGGTAATCTAGTTGAAGAATATAAGCTAACAGTGTTTTTCGAGGATGATAAGTTGGTGAAGACAGTTGGTGATTTTTCAGACTCTCTTGCCTCTATTTCACCCAAATATATTGGGCCAGGTAAATATCCCGCCAGAGAAGAGAAGGGTACGAAGTTAATACCGGAATCAGTTGTTTCTGGTGTGGAGCAGAAAGAAGGGAGCGGTATGAAATTAATACCGGAACCAGTTGTTTCTGGCGAGACGCAGAGAGAAGAATCCTCATTAGAAACAACTGATTCTGGAGAACAGGATGCTCCTACTATTATTGCTATAGAGGACGATACAATATCATCACAATACCAGGACACGCCTGATATTGAACTGGGGATGCCGCCACCGCCACCCGGAATTTCAGATGGCATAGAGGCAGATTAATAGAAGTTAAAATAACTTCTAAGGAAGACTATAAATAATTTTGTGAGTATATAAATGACAATATTAAATATTGCAGTTGCTGGTAGTTCTGGCCGAATGGGGAGAGCACTGTTGGCCGCTGTTATGAAAGATTCAGGCTTGCATCTACAAGCAGCGTTAGAAATGGATGGGAGCCCTTATCTTGGAAAGGATGTGAGCGAATTAACTGGCGATTTCGGTGGTGTTGTTATTACTGATAATTTTTCTGCTGCCCTTCCGGGGTGTGATGTTCTGATTGACTTTACTCAGCCAGAAGGAACAATTAAACATCTTTCTGTTTGTCGTGCTGAGGGAATAAAAATGGTGATTGGCACAACGGGGTTCTCTGTAGTGCAAAAAGAGGCGCTCAAAGCGGCCTCAGAAGATATTGCCCTCGTAGTGGCACCTAATATGAGTGTGGGAGTGAACGTTACTTTCAAACTTTTAGATATAGCTGCTAAAGTGTTAGGTGAGGGTTATGATATTGAGATTGTCGAAGCTCATCATCGTCATAAGGTAGATGCGCCGTCAGGTACAGCATTACATATGGGTGAAATAGTGGCGAAAGCAACTGGGAATAACCTCTCGGAAGTTGCCGTATATGGGCGCGAAGGGGTTACCGGTGAGCGTTTATCCAGAACTATTGGGTTTTCTACTATACGCGGCGGCGACATAGTTGGTGATCATACCGTTATGTTTGCAGGCACAGGAGAGCGAATTGAAATTTCGCATAAAGCTAGTAATCGTGCGACATTTACTAACGGGGCATTGCGCGCGGCCTGTTTCTTAGCGAACAAGGACAAAGGCTTGTTTGATATGCAAGATGTCCTTGGACTGCGATAAAATAATTTATTCGGAATCACCTGTATATTTTTAATCAGATTAGAATATTTTGAGAGAATTTGTGCAGAGTGTCTGGTTAGTCTGAAATTATATTCAGTTACAGGCGAGAAATTTAAGCGGAATTTATACTGCTGTTGATGGAATCGTTAAGCGAGATAATCAGGTTCTTTGTAAAATTCTACATAAAATTTAACCGGGCCTAAAAGAGCTACACTATGTAGTATCTCTGGCAGAATAATTCCTGGCTCATTAGGAAATAATTCAGTGTCTATTTCTAGGCTATTAACACGATATTGAAGCGTCCCTTCTGTAAGAATAATTTTCCCCCAGACTCCAATTTTTGTCGAATGATCCTTTTTTAGTCCGGACGGTAAAGAGTCTTTTGTAAAAACAGGTGTTTTTTTATAGGGTAT